>DHJT01000088.1:12733-19501 GCA_002404465.1 Sutterella sp. UBA4713
CTGCGACCGTGTTGTTGTTTCCGTTTTTGTCAATCCCACGCAGTTCGGCCCCAATGAAGATTTGGAAAGTTACCCGAGGGACTTTAAACACGATTGCGCACTGCTTGAATCGCTCGGTACGGATCTTGTGTTTCATCCCGAGACTTCCGAGCTTTACATGCCCGATGCCTGCACTTGGGTACAAGTTCCGGATTTGACAGGCAATCTGTGTGCCAAGACACGTCCGACGCATTTCCGCGGTGTCTGTACCGTTGTCAGCAAGCTTTTTCATATCGTCGGACCGGATCAAGCCTTTTTCGGTCAGAAAGACGCGCAGCAACTTGCTGTCATTCGTCGCATGGTCCGAGACTTAAATTTTGACATCAAGATCGTCGGATGCCCCATTGTGCGGGAGCCGGACGGACTGGCTAAATCCAGCCGTAACACATATTTAAATCCGCAAGAACGTCAAGCTGCGTTAGTATTGAACCGGTCACTCATGGATGCAAAAGCGCTTATTAAGTCCGGAGAAACGGATACGAAACGGCTGCTGAAGGTAATTCGGGAGCGCATTGCCGCGGAACCTTTAGCCACACTTGATTATGCCGAAGCCGTTGATGCCGATTCCATGGCACCTGTTGCTCGCGTTGCGGACAACGTACTCTTTGCCATTGCCGTGTACATCGGCAAGACGCGACTCATTGATAACTTCATCGTTTCTCGGTAAAGTTACGCTCGCAAAGAAAGCAGGGGATAAGAACCATGGATTCTGAAAAGCTCAAAGTTATTTTCGACTGGGTTATCCGCATCGTTCTCTTTTGCTTGCTCCTTAAGTTTCTTTACGATGTAATTCTTACCGAGCATTCTTTTTTCTCGTAAAAAAGTGGGGAGCTGTCGATATTCGGAAGTGTGGCAGAGTGGTTGAATGCACCGGTCTTGAAAACCGGCGACGGTTTTCGCCGTCCGTGGGTTCGAATCCCACCGCTTCCGCCAACGAAACTTGCTGAAACAAACAGCAAACGATATGAAGGGTGTTTCCCTTATCGCCACACCGATTGTGGCAACGATCGGATTCCTCTTCATGTCAACGGTTATTAAACAGATCGGTCTCGTTCAGACGATGAGCGATGCCGTCGGTCCCGTTCTTTCGGTTTCGCCGGTTTTGATTTTGTTCGGCGTGGCCTTCCTCACGGGTTTCCTGACGCAGTCGTACGCGGCTTACGTTTCCGTGTTGGTTCCGATGTTGCAGGTTGTTTTGCAGACGGGGGCCGATCCCTTCGCCGCGTGTTTTGCTGCGGCTTCCGGCGCCTCGTTAATCCAGTACTTCCTCACGGGCGGTCCTGTGGCGGCCTTGGCAACGGTTATTCCGGTTATTCCCGGTAGCGATCATAAAACGGCCAATGCCTTCCAACGTCCCTCGATTTTGGCAGGTTGCTTAGTCGCCTTCATTATTACGGCGATTTTGGCTCTCTGAGAAATCGGGCTTACGAGAGCATCCTGTTCTTTAGCAGGATGCCTCTGAAAAGAAGTGGGATTCGCTTCTTTTCAGAGGCGAGTAATTAGGAGAAAATAGGTGAGTACCGTTCAATTCAGTCAGGCATCCTTCGGTCAATTCGGCATTGTCGGGCATGTTGGATGCGGACATGCCAACAGCCACTGCGGATTCGTACAAGACGATTCCGGCGGACTCGCCGCCATCTTACGCATTTTGCAACGGATTACGAACTTGGATCTTTCCGTGAGAAGTGTTATTCCGAAAATCGGAAAAGAAGGGGGCTTTGAGGTACATCTTGCCTCCGGCGGATCTGCCTATGCTTCGGCCCGACGAGGAGTGACACCTTTTGAGGGGGAACTTGCAAAAAAATCGAAGGGCATTCAGCCGTAACGACGCAAACGTTAGCCATGAAAGCCTTCGGGCGCATTCTCGGGCAAGGTGCATCGGAAGTGCCCGTTGCTCTGCAAACGGCCTTGGCTAATGCCGCACTCGATAGTTTTGCTCGTCACTTTCCTCAGGTTTTGCTTTCAGAAGAGGGGATTGAAGGTAATATCGGTCATCAACTTGCCTGTGTCATCTCCGTC
Source organism: Sutterella sp. UBA4713 (assembly GCA_002404465.1). Classification (GTDB taxonomy): domain Bacteria; phylum Pseudomonadota; class Gammaproteobacteria; order Burkholderiales; family Burkholderiaceae_F; genus Duodenibacillus. Next base: position 14,792 of record DHJT01000088.1, read on the forward strand.
GACGGAATCGATGTTTCGCTCATGGCCGTTGTGAACGCGACATCGGGCGGTATCGGGCCAAATGAGGATTTGGAAGGCAATGTGAACTTAGCCGGTAAGCGGGACATCATGGAAAAACTCCATTTGGATCGCATTCCGACCGTTTTGATCGAAGGAAAGGTTTGTGCGGAACCTGTTTCCTCCCGTATTACGACACCGACTTTCGTGACACGTGCCTACAAGGGGGAGGATAACGTGACGGTAAGCGAGTGTCTGCTTGAGGCGGCCGGTCTCCTCGGCTATCCGATGGTCTATCCTCGGGAACTTTTAGCTCGGAACCCGATGGCGATGCGCGCATTGACGCAATCGATGGGTAAGCACCTCGAAAAGCTTGCTCAAGAGCTTCAAATTGCAGAAACGGCAACGGAAAAAGTGCAAATTGCAGCACAGATTAATCGTTTCGCCAGTGAGGACCTCGGCGGAATAACATTTATGAGTGATGAGGTTCATCGCGTTATGGGTGGTGTCGGGGCAATCCCGGGAACAACCGGATGTTTGTCTCTTTTTATTTCACATGAGGAGTTAGGAAGGACGGTATATCCGGCCTTGACACTTGAAGACATCGATCGCTACGCCGACGTTATATTAGCGACGATTCCCTGCCTTAAAAAGAAGAAAGCGCAGGCCTATGACGAGATGAAAAAAGCCCAAAAACATTTTGCCGGTCTGAATCGGACAATTCAGTCGGTTTAAAGTTCTATTTGTTTATCTCGACTTACAGGGAGAAAAAAATGATCGATAAAAAAGTGATTGTTTTCGCCACGGGCGGAACGATTGCCATGAAGTACGATGCTGAGAAACACGGTTTGGTTCCTGCTTGTACCGGAGAGGATCTTGCTGCTGCCGTCCCCGGACTCGGTGACGTCGCACCGTTGGAATTCGTGCAATTTTCCAACATTGCCTCTCCCGGAATGACACCGCAAAATATGTGGGATTTAAGTGTTGAAATTGAAAAGACCTTAGAACGCGATGATGTCGCCGGAGCCATTGTCACGCACGGAACCGATACATTGGAGGAAACAAGTTTCTTCTTGGATTTATTGCATCGCAACGAAAAGCCGATCGTCTGCACGGCGGCTATGCGCGGTGCCGGAGATACGAGTCCGGACGGTCCGATGAATATTTTGTGCTCCGTCAAAACAGCGGCCTCTTCAGAGGCTCGCGGGATGGGAGTTCTCGTCTGTTTGAATGAAACACTACATGCTCCCGGCGAAGTGATGAAGACGCATTCGGCTAATCCGGCGACATTTCAGTCTCCGTGGTGGGGGCCGGTCGGTTACGTCGACCTAGACAAAATCGTCATGCGACGCAAACCGCTCGGTGTGAAGCGTTTTGCACCGAAAGCGTTGACCGCACGAGTCGACCTGATTAAGTGTATGACCGGTTCGACACGCGACTATATCGACTTTGCCGTCAGTCAAGGTGTCAAAGGCATCGTGATTGAAGGATTCGGTCGCGGGAACGTTCCGCCGCCGATGGTTCCGGGAATTGAGGATGCCGTGAAAAAGGGTATTGCGGTTGTTTTAACGACACGTACACCCGGCGGACGTGTGCTCGATGTCTACGGCTATCCGGGCAGTGTCACGGATACACGTCGTGCCGGTCTGGCAATGGGCGGTGAAATCTCCGCCGCGAAAGCACGCCTTAAGTTGATGGTTGTTTTGTCGGAAAAGCCCGAGTTAGCCACGAATCGCGATGCTTTGGAGGCACTTTTCGACATTTAATCGGATTCGTTTTTTCTGTTAATCAGGGCTGCCGGATTTTCCCCCTTTTTCCGGCAGCCCTGTTTTTATGTCAAAAAAACCTTCCGAATCGAGATTCGGAAGGCCTAAATTGTGTCTTAAGAAAGTCGTGAATTACTTCGACTGCACAATCGGAGCTGCGTCACGCAACTTCAAAACACAGTGATAGACAACAAGCAGGGCAAGAATAATCAGAGCCACAGCCACGATAAGCTGCAGACCGTGAACCATCATGACGAAAGTTCCCGCCTGCCAGGCGCCGTAGATGCGGATAATCTGTTCCACAAGAGCCGTCATTGTCACAACAAACATGATGGCCATCGGACCGTAAAGCATCCAGCCCTTGCGTCCCGTGGACTTCAAGAAGACGGCAAGACCCGTCAAAACCAAAGCGGAAAGCAGTTGGTTAGCCGAGCCGAAGAGCGGCCAAACACTCATGTATCCTGCGATGCAAAGCGCATAACCGCCGAGCAGTGTGAGGACGGTCGAAAAGATCGTATTGGTGAAAAGTTTCTGAACGGCATTTTTCTCCTGACCCTCCGATGGGGTAAAGAGTTCCTGCAGCGACATGCGGCCGATACGGGCTACGGCGTCAACCGACGTTAACGCAAGAGCCGAGACGCACATGGTCAGGATGCAGGCCGCAATGTTTTGCGGGACACCGAAAATGGTCGTCAGGAAGTTTGCTACGGAGTTCGAGAAGGTCTGGAAGGGCGTGCCTGCCGGAAGCGTGCCGTTTGTTGCCGCAGCACAAACAACAATCAGAGAGACAATGCCGAGAATCACTTCGATACACATCGAGCCGTAACCGACAAGACGCATATCACCTTCACTGGAGACCATCTTGGAAGAGGTTCCGGAACTGACAAGCGAGTGGAAGCCCGAAACGGCGCCGCAAGCGACCGTCACGAAGAGAATCGGGAACAAATCCAGATTGTGAACGGTGAAACCGACGTAAGCCGGCATGTTCAGTGTCGGGTTCTTCACGCAAACACCGATCACACCGCAAGCAATCATGCCGATTAAAAGGAACATCGACAGATAGTCACGCGGGGTTTTAAGGAGCCACATCGGCATGACGGAGGCGGCGAAAAGGTACGCAAAAACTACGTAGCGCCACGTCAGAGCATCGGCATAGACCGGGAAGGCAATACCGACGGTCAGCATAGCAACCATCAGAATCACGCCCACAACAAACTGGGTGCCTGCCGTCGGCTTACGGTACTTGATGTATAGGCCGAATAAAACAGCGACGAACATGTAAAGCAGCGAAATCGAAGCGGCTGCCGCATTGGGCATGAGTTCCGCACCGGTTTTGGAATACCCGTTAAAGGTATTGGCCACCATATCGCAGAAAGCAGCAATGACAAGGAGAGTGAACAGCCAGCAGAACAACAAGAACAAGCGACGCCCCGTACGACCGACATAGTCCTCAATAATCATGCCGATGGACTTGCCACCGTTTTTTACGGACGCATAAAGAGCGGCAAAGTCCTGAACAGCACCGAAAAACACACCGCCGATCAACATCCAAAGCAAAGCCGGCAACCAGCCGAACATCGCGGCAATAATCGGTCCGGTTACGGGACCGGCACCGGTAATGGATGTAAATTGGTGTGCAAATACCGTCCAACGCGAAGCCGGAGAAAAGTCCTTGCCGTCGTTTTTTTCGACAGCCGGGGTGGGACGTTTCAGATCAATACCCCAGGTCTTTTCCAGCCATTTGGCGTATCCGAAATAACCGATTGCCAGCACAACAATGGCAATCAGCATTACTTCAAGCCCTGTCATAAAAATAAAACCTCATTTAGTTAATAGTAAAAAACGCCACGACCTTGGGAAAGGCTTTTTAAAGTGACGTCATTTGATTTTATTCCTTAAAAAACGTTAACGAATGTTTCTGTATGAGACTGTTTAGCTAATCCCAAAGGATCTAGGTAAAACCCCTTTGTTTGTCTCAATCGAACGGATTAATTCAATCGATTCAAAAAAACCGCGGTGGTACCCCGCGGTCGTAATCCTGAGAGTTGAACGAAAAAAACGTCAATGATCGGATTTAATTCCGGCACCGCACAAGGTAATCAGAACATCGCTTTGCGGTCCGTACAGACGTTGGTACTCTTCCCATGCGGCAAAATTACCGGACGTCGTGTGTTCGATATAAAAGCCTTTTTTCGCCAACTTGTCTCGCCAATACAGGAGACGGTTTTCAGGAGCGTGAACGAAACGAACATCATACTTTTTCGCCAATGCCAGCAACTCGCGAGCACGTAAGGGTTTGCCGATTGCAATCCCTTCGGCAATCGTCGGCTTAACGGGGCCGTCGGTAATATCGTCGGCCCCTGCATGTGCCGCCCGATAAAGCGGATCGCAGTACTCGCTTTGCAAAGCGATAATTTGTGGGAATTTTTCAATTAGGCCGCCGGCCTTTAAGTGCTCCAGAGCCTTAATCACGCCGAGATAAAGTGTTCCGTTTCCTACCGGAACGATGATGTGCTTGGGAATACGTCCGAGCTGTTCATAGACCTCATAAATGTAAGTCTTCGTCCCCTCATAAAAATAGGGATTGACAACGTGATTGGCGTAATAGATACCTTCTTCGCGCACGCGAGTCCGACACACGTCGGCACAGTGATCACGCGTTCCAGGAACAATGTGAGCAACAGCACCGGCCGCTTCAATCATGGCAATTTTTTTAGGGCTCGTCCCCTCAGGTACGTAAATTTCGCAATCGATGCCGGCACGAGCGCAGTAGGCCGCAACGGCATGTCCGGCGTTGCCGCTCGAATCTTGCACACACCGTGTAACTCCGATGGCCTTCATGTGGGAAACAAGCGTTGCAGCACCGCGATCCTTGAAGGAAAGCGTCGGCATCATGTAATCGACTTTTAGGAAAACGCCCGGATCTGTCTCGACGACAGGCGTCATT
>DHJT01000088.1:19543-24044 GCA_002404465.1 Sutterella sp. UBA4713
ACATTCCCTCGCCGAGCGTGACGTCTCTCCAGGCCTCACCTTGTCCGGCTAAAAACGCCCGGTACCGAAACAGACTCCAAGTCCGACGATCCACCTTTGCGAGATCGAACGGTTCGGGTGTGAAGTCAAGTTCAAAAACTCCGCCGCATTCACACACCGGGTTGCGTGTCGTGACAGGTGTTTTTTTTCCGCAGCGTGTACAGACGAAATTGAGCATGGTCTTACTCCTTTTTCAATTCCACAACGGCTTCAATCTCAACAAGACAGTTAAAGTGCAGGGGAGAGGTCGATACGATGACTCGTCCCGGCTTGTGCGTGCCGAAGAAGGCGGCATACACCTCGTTAATGGCTCCCCAGTAGGTGTTTGACGGCGTGTAGACCCGACAAAATGCCACCTGATCGCGTGTGCAACCGGCGGCTTTAAGAACGCGGTCCAAATTATCTAGCGCCTGCTGTGTGTGCTCCCGGATATCGCCCTGACAAACTTGGCGTGTATCAGGATTGATGGACAGTTGACCGGAAACATACATCAGGCCGCCGACTTTGACGGCAGCCGAGTAATGGCCCGGGTTCTTACCTTTAAAATCAGGATAAACAAATTCCATGATTGATCCTCTTTAAAAACTATTTTTTCCTGCTTTCGCGATGCAATGCATCCAAATCGCTGTAGACGGTCACCTTGGCTACGCCCAGTAGTTGAGCGGCGTATTCAATACTTCCTTTCACAAGAAACACTCCGCGTTCGTCAAGTTCACGAATAAACGCACGTCGGCTGCGCGGATCTTTTTTCAGTTTGGGTTCGTCTTCTCGGGCTGCAAGCGATGCAATCAAGCGAAAAACGGTATCCCGAACCGACTCAACGGATTTCGTCGTCAGACCACCTTCGCCTCTTGTACTTCGATCGGCAAGCCCGACGATTTCTCCTTCCTCGTTCGGAAGTTCAATACGAACTCCGGGAAGACGCCCTTTGAGGCTTTCAAAAATTCGCAACTCCTCAGTAACATCCTCGTTAAGACATAGCGCTCCGGTCACGTGTCCTTCCGAATCGCGAATGAGTTGGGTAACGCATCGAATAAGTTTATTTTTATAACGAAACCACCAAACAGGGAGTGTGTCCGAATTCTGGTCATCGGCCGTGAGCATCTCGACAACAAGGTGACGCAATCCTTGTCCGACGTGACGGTCCGTGACCGAACCGTTGGCCACGTGAATCACCGAATGCAGCGGGTCGGATAAATCATGCACAACAGCCTCCATACGTAAACCGGTTGTTCGAGCGATGAAATCGGCCGTTTTAATCCATGGAAGGAATTCGGGGCGAATCGACAAGGTCATGTGTTGCAATCTCCGAAGGTTTGCAATGTGTATAAAAAATTCTATAATTTGAATTATACCTAAATTCTTCCCGATGGGTTTGCTTTGAACTGCAGAAGAAAATTCTTTAGTCTCTTCGTAATTCAGGCATAGAATAAATTCTACCAATCTGAATGGCACAACCACGGAGGTGTCCTATGACAGAAAATGTAAAATCGCTTATCGGTCTTGCCCTTACGGACGAACGCGTTCCCACTCCGTCGTTCATCCTGGACAAAGAAAAGCTCCTAAACAATATCGCACGCGCCAAAGCCCGAGCGGCACAACTGCATGTTGCGTGGCGCCCGCATCTGAAAACGCATAAGTCGATTGATATTGCACGTCTCCAAATGACGACTCCTCAGGGACCGGCAACCGTTTCGACTTTGGCCGAAGCGCGCTACTTTGCCCAAAACGGCGTGCGAGACATCATTTATGCCGTCGGTATTGCTCCGCAAAAGCTTTCGGAAATCGCGGCGATTCGACGTGAAACGGGATGTGATCTGAAAATCATTCTCGATAGCGAGGAAGCCGCACGGGCAGTATCGGACTTTTGCCGAAAACAGGCGACAACGATTCCTGTTCTTTTAGAGATTGACACGGACGGCCATCGCTCGGGACTGACGCCGGAAGACCAGCAACTGCTTACGACGGCGGCCGCTTTAGCAAACGGCGCTCTTTTAAAGGGGGTGCTTACACATGCCGGCGACAGCTACGAGTGTAAAACACACGAGGCGATCGTAGAGGCGGCCGAGGCAGAGCGCGCAGGAGCCGTCAGGGCAGCCGATCGTTTGCGTCAAGCGGGCTTTTCCGTCGATATCGTTTCGGTCGGTTCTTCCCCGACGTTGATGTGCGCGGCCACGGAAGAGGGGGTTACGGAAATACGTGCAGGCGTATGCGCTTTCTTCGATCTGTTTATGTCCAATGTCGGGATTTGCCGGATTTCCGATATTGCAGGATCCGTCCTGACGACGGTAATCGGTCGCAAAGTCGACCGCCGTCGCGTCATTACCGATTCGGGATTTTTAGCTATGTCGCGTGATCGCGGCACGGCCCGTCAGCATAAAGACTATGCCTACGGACTTGTTTGTGACGTTAAAGGTGTCCCTTTGGATAACGGCAATCTGCTTTTGACCGGAACCAACCAGGAACACGGCATCATCACGCTACCTGAAAACTCATCTCTTTTTCAGGCCGATTTTCCCCTGGGGCGCCGTCTGAGAATTCTTCCGAATCACGCCTGTCCTACGGCTGCTCCGTATGCGCATTTACTGATTGTCGAAAACGGGATCATTACGGATGTAATCGGACACGTACGCGGCTGGGAAATTTAACTGACCTCCTTCGGTACTTTTTCAAAGCGGCCGCCGGCCGCTTTTTTTCGTCTTAAGCGAACTTCTCAGTGTTTACCCTAGTGCATTAGTCCGATCGGACGATATCGTGTTAGCATCCGATCGGAAGCATCTAGTTACAAAACACTAGGGGTTTGTGACTAGTTCTTTTTGTCTCCCTTCATCAAGTCGATTGTATGAAAAAGTCAGATTTCGGCGTAGTTTCAGTTATTTATCTTTTTGTCCTCTTTTTTGCTTATCAAACAAGTCAACTGCCGGCCGAGGCCCAGTCGTATCCCTCGTTCCTATTGGGCGTTATTTTTTTATTGAATTCGCTTTATCTGGGGGTCGCACTATGGAAGCTCAAATCCAAAAAAGAAAGCATTAATGATATGGCACATCTTTATGACGGATTCATACCGAAGCAATTTTTTCCCGTCTTACTCGGCGCAGGTCTTTACGTTGCGCTGATCTATTGGTTCGGTTACTACATCGCCAGTATTGTTTATATGGCCGTTGCGCTGGCATTGCTTAAGGTACGCGCCAAATGGATTGCCCTGGTGATCGTAGCCCTGTTAATCGTGATTTGGCTCGTATTCACGCTCTTTTTAAAAGTTCCCCTTCCCGGCGGAGAACTCTTTGTCTGACAGGTTAGGAGAATTGATATGTTAGAGACACTATCGTTAATGGGAGCCGGTTTTATTCATGCGGCCACACCGATCAATCTCTTGGCCATGGTTCTTGCCACAGCATTCGGCGTGGCCATCGGATGCCTCCCGGGGCTTTCGGCTGCCATGGGTGTGGCACTTTTGCTTCCCGTAACGTTCGGCATGCAACCTGCGACGGGACTTATCGTATTAGGCGGCATTTACTGCGGTGCCATTTTCGGCGGATCGATTTCGGCAATCCTGATTCACACACCGGGAACGCCGGCTTCGGCAGCCACGGCAATCGAAGGCTACCAACTGACGTTAAAGGGGCAGGCCGCACGCGCTTTGACCGTTGCCTGTGTGGCCTCCTTTGCGGGCGGACTGCTCTCGTGCCTGTCGCTGTATTTCTTCTCGCCCCCTTTGGCGGCGTTGGCCATGCAGTTTAAGAGCCCGGAATATTTTTGGCTTTCGCTTTTCGGCTTGACCGTCATTGCCGGTGTTGCTTCCAAATCCCTGATTAAGGGGTTGATCTCCGGATTTCTCGGACTGTTTATTTCCACAATCGGTATGGATCCGATGGAAGGCGTCGAACGGTTTATGTTCGGTCAAGATGCTCTTTTCGGCGGCATTAACGTCACGTGTGCTTTGATCGGTCTGTTCTCAATGTCCCAAGTGTTGATTTTGGCGGAAAAGAAAATTGTCGAGAGGGGAAAAGCAGCCAAAATGACGGACCGGATCGGTCTGTCGTGGGCCGACATCAAGAGAATTTCTCCGACCTGTCTGAGAAGTTGGCTAATCGGGAATATCGTCGGCATCTTGCCGGGGGCCGGTGCCACAATTGCTTGCTTCATGGGTTATAACGAAGCACATCGATGGAGTAAACACAAAGAAGAGTTCGGCAAGGGAAGTATTGAGGGCGTCGCAGGTTCCGAGGCAGCGAACAATGCCGTAACGGGCGGCTCGCTTATTCCGACATTAACCCTCGGCATTCCGGGTGAATCCGTTACGGCCGTTTTGATGGGCGGACTCATCATCCACGGCTTGCAACCGGGGCCCGAACTCTTTACAACCTATGCGGGTATGACTTATACGTTCTTTGCCGGGTTTGTCTTTGTGCAATTTGCCATGTTGGCCGTCGGCCTTTTCGGCGCCCGTTGGTTCGCTCAG
>DHJT01000033.1:0-2552 GCA_002404465.1 Sutterella sp. UBA4713
ACACAACGGGAACAACCTAGTGGTGGGTGAGGATATGTTATTGGTGGAGGTGAGGGGGGTTGAAATTGCCAATAAAATCAATGAGTTACAAGCGCTCATTTGAATTATACCCCCAAAAATACCCCCTTAAAGTTGACACAGCAAAAATTGACGTTTTTCCTTTGGTTAGAAAAAAAACTATCGAAACTGACATTTCTGTCATATCTCGATTGGTAGCGGACGAAAAATTACCAATCAGGGGAGGTTAAAATCAGAACTGTGTCACAGAACTGAATTTTTGAACTCCCCTGTTGCACTCGGTTAGTGTTATGAAACTGGCGTGCAAAGCCTAAGAGATTTTGTGTACTTGATTACAGCATCTTTTTTTGTTTCTTAGTTTTCTTAGGAGGTTCCGGGGCTTTCTTAACTGTCAAAAAAACGTGATATGTTGAGTCTGCAACTTCTATCTCATCGCCATACTTGGTTCCCAGTTGATAAATCATATGGGCTTCCTGCACGACGAAGGGGGTCTCTGTTTTGGGTGTCTCTAGATATTCTGTTCCAGTACTCAGATTGTGATTGCATGCAGTTTTGGTAACTTGTACTCGATCGCCAACTTTAACAGGTTCTGTTCCTTTCTTTTTGCTAATTCGCCAATATTCCTCTGACGCAGACTTCTCCCATTCTTTTCCACTTGAGGCTGCTGCCTCATATGTTTTCTGGTACTGTTTTTTTTGCAGTAGTGCCTTGCCGGAGAGAAATTTTTTTGGGCCAGCGTACGTGCAGAGAACGCCTGCATTGTTATAGATAATAGGTTTATTTAAGTCGCAGTTGTCACTGGCGAATATAAGAGGGATTTGCTCATTACCCCATTGCTTCGGAAGAAATCTTATTTCATCTCCTTTTTCGCACCCCATTACGTCAAAATCGTAGACGTTCAAACGCAAATGTATGCCTGTAACGTCTACTTCATTGACTATGCATACCTTCGCATTGACCAGAGAAGTAAGAGGAATTGCTGCCAACAAGAACAAAAGCTTTTTCATCGCATTATCTCCTAGTCTAGAAACCTTGATTCTTTAAAGAATTGCTTTCTGTGCATCCTTCTTTGCTTCCTAATTTACAAGCTTTTTCATAGTAGGTTCTTGCTGATGTGAAGTCTTTGTTCTCGTATTTTTCTTCCGCAAGCACGATGCATCCATCGGCGACTCGATTGTTGCAAGCTTTCTGATAGAAAGTTCTGGCTTCGGCTGTTTGTTTGGCCTCAGCCTTAATGTTTGCTAGATTAAAGCAACCAATGCCGCTCCCATACTTGCAAGCAAACTGAAAATATGTAGCCGCTTTTTCCTTGGATTTCACGTGTTCTATTCCATCCCAATAGGTTCCGTTCCAGTATTGCCGTGCGACTTGTAGGCACTTATTGCTGTCGCCGGTTGTGCAAGGGAGGGTAGTTTTTTTTGCAACATCTACTCTTATTTGGTCGGCGTAGATTTTTGCTCGATCCTTCTGGTTTAACTTGTTTGTGAGGATTTCAACTGCTTTTCGGCAGGCTTGCACATCCTTTTTTCCTCCGCATTGCAGTTCATAAGTCACGACAACTCTTTCGCATGAGGCAATATGGTTGAAATTGCAACCTTTTGCGTACTGCTTGATTTCAAAGCAAGAGGCGCCATAACCTCTTTGGCACGCAATTTCATGAGTCATCTTTTTTTGATTTAACAAAGAGTAGCTAGAGACAAGACCATTGTTGTCGAAGATTATTTCTATTGTGTTTGGATACCAACGTTCCTTCTCTGACCCTTTCGCGATATCAGCAATTGCGCAGAGACCAAATGTGAGTCCAGCCCCGATAACGCCGGCAGCCACATTCATTACTCGGTCCCTTGCATCCTGCCCCATATAGAATTCGAAGAGTTCTTTCGAGGCATTCTCGGCCGTCGGTTGGACCGCAAAGGGTTTGCCAAAGGATTCATAGATTTTGTCCCGTGTTTGACCGACAATGTTCAAATCTTTCTTCCAAGGTGCAGTAACTGCACTACCGACAGTAGTACAGCTCGAAAGAAAAGAAGCTATTGAAATTGCTAGAACAAAAAAAGTGCAGTTTTTAACAAAACCAAACTTCCCAACCATGCTGATATCCCCCGTAAAATCATAATGCTGAAACGAAATTTGCCGAACTTTTTCATTGTAGCAATGCAGACTGTTTAACCTGAACTTTTCAGAACTCGGTTCTTCACGGAGCTATGGAAGAGTTGTAATTTCCGATAGTTTGTGCCTGTCCGGTGAGGATTGAGTGTCCTCTCGTTCCATTCAAGTAAAAACCCCTGTGATTTCTAAATAAATTTTTTGAGTGGCGGGAGAATTATTGTTACGACGAAACGATTGCCAATACTGATAAGGCTAGTTTTCTCGAGACAGGCAAATTCAACTTCCTCGAGTCCTTTTCATTTCGCGATGTATGACCGAAAGCGCACAAGTGGTGTCACTTCAGATAAAAAAATTGCAGTAGCAACACCGACATCAAATGGTGCAATCCCTCCCGATTTAAGCCGTGATGGCCCGTCACAGGGACA
>DHJT01000033.1:2624-6545 GCA_002404465.1 Sutterella sp. UBA4713
TTTCCCTATTTTAGGGCACAAATCTAGAGCCCCCCTCTTGACATTCCGTAAAGTGGTTCCATGTTAATCGACTTACCATTTTTAAGGAGGTTTTAAATGGACGTTAATTCAAAGGTTCCTGTGAGTGCGATTCGTTTTTTGAGATGCTCCAGCGTCCTAACTGTTATGGGGCTTTCCAAGTCTGAGCTGTACCGACGAATTAATGCCGGACTTTTCATCCCGCCGATTGCCTATGGCACACGAATGAAAGTATGGCCTTGTAGTGAGGTTAACGCGATTGCGGATGCTTACTTGACCGGGAAAAGCGAGGATGAAATTCGTTGTCTTGTTAAGAGGTTGACGGAGGAACGCAAGCATGGTTGAGAAATATATTTTCCGAGCTGAGGACGAACGCGTACTCATTGACGTGCCAAAAGACATTTTTGTTCGTGGTATGAAAGAAAAAGGAATCGCCGTTGAGGTTAAAGGGAAGGTTGCAACTTTCCGATGCGTGTTCTGCCATTCGCCTGGCTGTGAGTACTCCTATCCGACGAAGTCTCACGCTTTTGGACGGTATTTTTGTCGTCAGTGCGGGGAAAAATCATCGAAAGAGATCAGTAGCTTTCTTGGTCTGTCCGTCGAGCAACTCGCTGCCAGACCGTTGCTCGTTCTCAACCAAATGGCACCTTCAGTTCAGGAAGCCATCGAAATTATCTTGAGTCGCAGCAAGCGCGTCTTTCTACGAAACGGAGTCATTGTTGTCGTTCTAGATTCGAAAGAGGCGGGGACGGTCACACTAAAGACTGCAACGGTCAGTGAGTTAATTTCTCTCGTTCACGAACAGGTACGTTCAATCCAATATGATGGCCGTTTAAAACGGACCGTGCAAAAAAATATTCCGGAAAAAGTGGTTCGAGGACTTTTCGACCGTTTAGAGCATAAACACTTGCTCCCGATTCGTCGAATTGTTCATCATCCGCTCATTGATGGTTCCGGACGAGTGATTCCTAAATCCCCGCGGTATGACAAAAAGACGAATTTTTACTTTGCGTTTCGCTCGGAGGATTGGCGAGACCTTGAAGGTAGGGTCACAACCGAAGAAGCTGTTTCTGCATATAAACAGTTGCTAACCGATGCCCTAGGAGGCTTTACTTTCAAGGATAAAACGGACGAAGCGGCAGCCGTTCTTTTATTAGTCACGGCCATAGTTGTTCCGATTTTGAAGGCAACGCCGTTATTTTTGATTTCGTCCGAAGAGTTTGGCGCTGGCAAGACGACGTTGTGTCAAGTTGCTGCAATTTTCGCCTCAACAACTCTTCCCACGGTTATCACGAGTCGAAGGGATACGGATGAATTCACACGCGAGCTTATGGCGTCTTTGTCCAACTCGGCGGAGGTCCTGATTATTGAAAACTTGATTGGAAATATTCCGCTTAACCCGACTCTGTGTTCGGTCCTTAGCGGGACCGAGGTCAGTGGCAGAGTGGTCGGAAGTTCTCGCACGATATCTATGAGTCTTTCCGGGGTTTTGGTGATGGCAACAGGCGCAAAGATTGTCCCGCAAGAAGATATGGTCCGACGGATCATCCCAATCTGGCTTGAAAAAACGACGAGACCGTACAAGCAGAGAAATTTTTTGGAGAGCATAAGGGCGAAAAGATCCCAGCTTGTTTTTGCTGTTTTAAAGATAGTGATGTGGGGCAGACAAAACGAAGTTTCTTCCAAGCAGCCGATTCTAAGTTTTGAACCTTGGGACGATTGGTGTCGACAGCCTATTTGTGCTCTAACTCACGTCGATCCTTGTTCTCGTCTGAAAGATTCCATTGACGCTTTGGATTTCCGACGTCAGAGAAGACCTTCTCACGAGGTTGTTTTAGACGTACTGCAGAGGATTTTTCACGAAGAATTTTTTTCGACCAAGCAGGTTCAGGAAATTTTCGATCAATTTTCGTCGGAAGCCAAAGCTGCAGTTAGGGAACTTGGACTGAATACCGACGAGGGGCTGAATTTGCGAAGATTTGGACGATGGTTGGCAAACCTTGAAGGCGCCTTAACAGGAGAAAATGGTGATTTGCAACTCAAGATTAACAGAGGAAAAGGGGCCGTGCGATTCCGGTTCCAAAAAATTGGTTCATAGCAGAGGAGAGCGGGATGAAAACTATTCGTCTCTCTTCCTGCCCGTCTTGGAAGGTAATGCAGGATATCTCACAGGAATTTTCTGCCTTAAGGGACTTGTGTTGTCGGCGTCTTTCGGAACCGACTCAAAGTGACGAATCCGTGGAATTATTGAAGTTGTCCGATAAAAACCCGATGTTGGTTTCCCTCATATGTGGTGAAGTTCCGCGTTGTGAAGCCGACGCTAAAGGGGCCTTGCTCTCAGGAGGGACTTTCTTTGAGGACTGTAAGAGGCTTCCTAAGTTGACAGTGTTTCTTCAAAATCTTTATAAAGCAAGTCAGCATTCATATTACGGCAACCTAGAGACTTTAAGCCGATGCCAAAGCATATGGAGATCGAAAAAAAACCGCTGGAAGCGGATCCAATTGTATGGGCAATCAGCGGCCAACTTCGAGTTGGATATTTTCTACTTTGTGAGTAGTGGTGTCCGATCAGCGAGTGCCTCTCGTTGGCTAAGTGCACGATATTTGGTTTTAGAAGTCGTATCTCGGCGAAGGTATAAAAGTGTTTTGACACAATGTCGAAAAAACTGTCGCAGGATCTTTAAAGGACAACGTAAATTCGAGTCCGGATTGCATGTAGCCAAAAGGAATGAGTGCATACTAGAAATCCTTTGTCGCACGATTGAGGCCTGTCCGGACAAGCGAGTAAGTCCGCAGGATATTGCTCTAGCCATATTGACGGTTTCCGTCGTTTGCTCTGAGCTCAAACTTTGGAATGGGACACTCTCTTTTGAAAGTTTATTCTCCAGCATTGAAAAATTTGTTGCAGGCAAAGTCTCCGGCGCTTATATGCGGTGAGAGAGGGTTTTCTCACCGCATAGATAAAATTACGGAGAGCAGGGGAACTTACCAACTGCAGCTCTAAGGTTGATTTGTCCTCCATGTCACGGCCCAGATCCATCCGAGGCATAGGAGTTGCACTCCGACCAGAGTTAACAACACCACCATGCTAATCGTCAGTGGTACAAGGCAGATTGCAATTGTTCCGATGACAATCAATCTGAAAATGCTCCACTTGCGGCGCATGACAGAGGGAAGCTCTCCGTTAAAGCCCAGGCGATCAATTTGTACTTTCAATGCACCCAGTTTTAGAGCGATATATGGGACAGGCAAAGCAAGCAGAACACAAAAAAGAACTTGCACCAACCTTCCTGTAGCAATACACCCCAGGAAATACAATTTGTTGAAAAAAGATTCAATGAGCTCGTTTTCGGGGAGCCAATCAGCGGTGGCCTCCAAACAGGTTGCTAAGAACGTTTGAACTTCCGGTATGTAATTTCCGTACCACAGCTCACAAACAAACGTGCTTGCCGTGCACAACTCTTGTTTTTGGCTTAAACCGATTTCCTCTAATGTCGTTGTCGGGCAAAGCCAGATCCAGAAAATCCAGCCCAAAAAAAGAATAAGAAAGATTTCACCCGATACGGAATAGCTATGATTTGTCTCAGTCATGATGTTCCTCATTTTGATGGATAAAAGGAATGCGAATTTTGAAAATGCGTCCCCCTTGGCAAATGACAAAGGCTTCTCCTTTGGGAAGGCGCGCGTACAAATCCGGGGCAATCATGGGAACGCCGATAGTTACATTTTCGCGATCTCCAATCGATACTCCGTCAAGTAGAAGGTTTTCAGATGTATTTGCTGCAGTGCGAGTCCTAGACCTTGTTTTAATCGAGGTTCGCGCGACTTGATCAGAAAAAAATTGACAACTTGCGGTGTCTTGGAGGCGCATGACAATTCGTGTCGAAATGTTCGCCAGAACCC
>DHJT01000033.1:6554-7682 GCA_002404465.1 Sutterella sp. UBA4713
CCGATTTTTTTCGGAATTTGATCCCAGACGTGCGGTGAAGTCTTCAAGACTTTGTGTAGCGAGAACAAGTCCGATTCCGGCGCCCCGCGCCTTGCTCAAAAGTGAAGTAAGGGCCTCACAGCAAGCCTCGCTTGCTTCATCAACAACAACGAGAACCTTTCGCTTCTTTCCGCATTCGTAGTTGTAGATATCTCCGGCGGTGGATGCCAAGTCCGTTAGGAAGAGGGAGCTGAGGGCTCGGGCAAGGCTTACATCTTGAAGAGCATCGGTCCCCAAATAGAAGACGGAATTTCTTTCGATGAGTTTTCGAATGCTCAGAAAATTCCTGCCGCTCGATGGAGACGGAGAAAGGAGTGATCCCAGTTCTCCGACGGTAAGCTGTGCGAGGAAATCCTTTGCGGCAGAGATTGTTTTATCGATGCGTTCGTCAGACTTTCTTGCATAATCGATGAGCGCCGTCAATTCAGAGGGCTTTTCATCGAGTTGGTCGCAACAACCGACGAGCGTGTCAAAAGTTTCGCAGGATGTTCGGCCGCAAGAGAGTTCTTCTTCATTTTGGCCTTGTGAAACGAGCCATTTTGCCATCACGCAATTGGCAAAAGTCATTCGGTTCGTTAATCCGTCATAAAGGGATTTAAACGTGGGTTTTTCTCCTAAAAGATCCAAACCCCCAGAAACTGCACGCAAAGCGGCCTCGCCCATCTTTCGGAAAGGATCATTTGTTTCGCCGGGAAGGATTTGTCCGATTCGGGCTGCGACCTCGGAGAAACTTGAAAAATTAGCCAGGAGATTAATCGGTGTTGCTTCTTCCAGATGTCCGAGTCGGAATTGATTAAATTCTCGCTTGGCAATTGTGCAGAAGTTCTGAACCGAACGAAAAAGCGCGTTGTCGCCCTTTGGGTCAATTACCAAGACGCACATGTCTTTGGCGATTGCTTGGGCGATAAGAGCGATGAGCGCACTTGTTTTTCCTGAGCCGGAGCAACCCGCCAAAAGGGCATGCTGAAAAATCTCAGATTCCGGGAGCAGTATGTTTTTTGGGGCAGAAAGTGCCTGAATCCACCCGGCGCCTTGTCCCCCTTTAGGGCTCGCGCTTATTTCTTTGGAAAGATTGGAGAGGTTACCGCT
>DHJT01000033.1:7723-12698 GCA_002404465.1 Sutterella sp. UBA4713
ATTCCGTTGTCAGGTCATGAACGGCTTGACAGTGCTCGTTGCTCCAGGCGAAGCCGTCGCCTAATAGGAATGAGTTTGCGAACCGATGTCCGTTTAAAAGTTTAAAAAACTTTTGGGGAGAATACGTTTTTAGATTGCGTTGCGAAAGCCTTTTTTTAAACTTTCGCCATTCCAAAAACGAGAAACGATAAAGAAAGAGAGGTATTGCCAGTACCATCAATGCCAAGGCCCACAATCCCTCTTGCAGAGACGGGAAAGGCACACTGAGACCGACCAAAAAAATGCAACCTAGTGTTCCCCACAGTGAAGCTTTCGTTTGTAAATAAATTTGTGTGTAACTCATAGTTTCGTCGATAAAAGGTGGTGGTCTGCGTCAAAACTTAGATGGTTTGGAAGTTCCAGTGCCTTAAATAGGGCTTCGAGTGTGGTCGCGGAAAGCCCGTGATTTGTGGCGATTTTTTCAATGGGAAGGGAGGAGCAAACGAGTGAGGAATCTCTTTCTTCTCGATTTGCAATTAACGTACCGTGCCCAAGGCGAAGTTGATTAAAGGCATCGATAAAAAGTCGATGGGCAAAGAGTTTTGCCGCTTCCTTTTCCAAGGGAGTGTCCAGAACTTCGGATATTTCTTTGACAGTGACGGGCGAAAGATTCTCCTTGTCGGATGTCCGAGAGGGATATCTTTCGTCTTTCTGTGAGAGGGGTGAAAGATTCTTTTTTAAAAGAGCCGTGTAGTCGGTAGCCTCTTCGGACGAGAGTTCCAATGGAATCCCGGAAGCACTGTCGAGAGCCTTCGTTTCGGAAGGCGTATTCCTTGTTTCATTGGAAAATGTGACTGAAATTTTTTCAGGGATCCCTTGCCGAAAAAGGCGCTCCGGCATCAGGAAGCGAACGCAATTAAATTCATTCTTAAACAATGTGAAAGAAAAGACCGCCACATCACCTTTGTCTGTTGTTTCTACAAGACCGGATTGGGCCAATATCTGAAATTGCGCATCGGTGGTAGCCGGAATCCCCTGATTCCCATGCAGCATGGCGGTCTCTCGAATTTCCTTCCCGACTTGCGTGCTAATTCGAATGAACGTTCCTTTGTCTGTCACAAATACGCAAGCGTCTTCTTGGTTCACTCGCCACATGCCGCTCTGAATGTTTTCTTGAATCGCCGCAACTAAAGGAGTCACCAGCGGTGATGACAAATAGGTTGATTCACTTGGTAAATGCTTTCTGAGAGCTAAATCATGGGCAACGGACTGCGAATCGGATTCTTTTAAGATGTCGGCAAGAACTCCCTCCTTTAAGATAAGTGCATCCTCGATGGCATCCAAAGTCCGACTGTTTCCGTTAGCGCAAAGATAGGAAATCAAGTCATCGGTTAGAACTTTTCTGTAAGCAAACCGCAGCGCTCGATGTTCATGGAACTTGTGAACTCGATTGAATTTCCAATCGACAAAATAGGATTTCGCATTGGATGTCTCAAGCCAATCATGCAACGCAGACAGGTTGGGATCCCAAAGGCATCCGTTGGCATCCACAACACGCAAATCGAGAACTTTTCCAATGTCATGAATCAAAAGAAGTATGGCGGCAGCAATTGCCCAGCGATTACTTCTGCTATATCTTTCATCGCAGGAAGCCTCCGGATTGAACACTTTTTGTTCGCTGAGTTGAACAGCGATTCTTGCGGACTCGAGGGAATGCAAAAGTAAGCCTCCGCGACCGGAATGATGCTGACTTTCGGAGGCCGGTAACAGGTGGACCATTCGAATAAGAGCCTCAATAGGGGGCATCAGCAGTCGATCGATTTCCTCTTTCGGGAGGGCGACATTGTCAATTAATCCGTGAATCTGCGGACCGAAGCGCTTGATGATCTCCTTGATATTCCACGCCGGAAATTGACGGGACATTGGCGGATAGATCTCGGCTTGCATTTCAAGTCGTGTCGTTCTTGGAATGTCACTTGAATGCAGGCCGGTATTTTTTCGGAAGAACAAAAAATTCATCTTAGTTCCTCTCAATTTGATTTCTCAACACGCAAAGATGCTTTGATATGGTCGCTAGTTGCTTTGCTTGCTTGCGGAGCAGACAGAGTTTTTTCTCCGCAGTTTCTCCTGCGATTTGGGACCAGAATGGTTCTTTGCTAAAAGTGGATTGCGCAATGGAATCGGTCGCCTTTTGTATGGGAATCGCTTTGCTTGAAAGAACGATTTTCCGGCGTAGTTTCTTGCCTTTATGATGGATAAGACCAAGGTAGATTCCGGGCGTTTTCTTGAAGCGCTGTGCGTCGATAGCTGTGATCGGGAAGGCCTTGCGGATGAGTTTTTCCCAGCCAAAAGAAGGGGTTTCGTAGCGTTTGTCCCAGCGAACGCGCGAGAGGATTTTTGTCTCCTCCGAGGTAAACGCCATTTCTTTCGCTTTTGCGTGATAGAAATCGGTTTCATGAAGTCCTTGAAAATACAAAATGATTCTTAGATTTTTGATGGCATCCTCAATGGCTTGAAGTTGCGAATGAGCAAGTGAGACCACAGCCTCTTGTTCAACGGCTTGCCGCATACCAGGCCCGGTATCAACCAGTGCTTTGATTGTTTCAATCGTGATTTCCATGATCTGTCTCAACTTTTGATGGGGCGGGGAGCTTATGGCGAACAACCAAGAGCGCTGTCAAAAAGTGTCGAAACTCACTGCTCCAAAAACGAAGCAGTTGGCTGCTCTCGGTGGGAGAACATGCGTTGAATGCTTCGAGGGCCTCAATTTTCAAAAAAAGATTGTCGAGGCGCGAAAGCAAATCCAAAATCCGCAGCGAAACGCCGGTGGAAAACTCCGCCTTGATGGCAATGCTCTTATCGGAATGCCCCTGAATCGAGGGCACGCCTGCATCAAGGAGCCTTTTGTCGATACGTTCTGTGGCAGCTTTAATGCCGGTTTCGACCTTGTCGCACAAAGCTCTCGCAGCATCTTCAATTTGCCTTGCTTCGTCATCGCGTTTTTGAGCACGCAAAACTTTTGTGGAGACGAAGAGGGCGTGATCAACGGTGTCAAAGAAACGTTTGTGAATTCGTTGTGCCATATGATGCGAAAGCATCAAGTCATGATTAAAAGATATCCGAGTGAAAGCTGAACTTTTCAACATTTCGTTTTCCATATTAGGCCTTCGTTGTTTTTTCTGGATACCCTCTACTTTATTGAAAAAATTAAAAAAAAAGAGTCTTAAAACGGGACGAAAAATGACTCGTTTTAAGACCATAAATTCGCATGAACGGTTTATTATTGTCTAGGAATGTGTGGTCTAACCACCGTTTTTTCTTAGGTTGAGCGTCATCAATCTAAGTTCGCTACTTCAGTAGCGAGAGCGACGGCTGAAAGATTTTTCTTTCGGTNNTTTTACCCGGCAGGGAGATGGCATCTTCCTTCGGGTCGATGAAATCTCCCTTTTTTAGGGAGATTCAGATGCAACAAGAAAGACTTTCCTCCTCGGAATTTAAATTCTTCGGAGGCGACGCCTTTTCGAACGTCTATGACGGAGAAAGGGCGATACAAATGCCCGAATCGTTAAAGATTCTCGGGTTTTCCGATGCGACGAATCCTGCAATTCCGAAACGCCATGAAAATTATGTTTTTAGGCGCGACGTCTTGTGTGATTTACTCGCTTTTCTTCGCAAACCGAACGGAGATGCGCTTTACCTTACCGGTCCCACGGGAAGCGGTAAGACGAGCGTTGTTCTTGAGGCTTGCGCACGACTGAATTGGCCTGTTGAGCAGTTAACTCTTAATAGTCGTTTTGAGTTCGCTGAGCTTGCAGGACACTTCACTTTTTCAGCGACTAAAGCTGATGAGCCACCACAAATGCGGTTTCAGTACGGACCGCTTGCCATTGCCATGAAGTACGGGCATGTGCTGGTGCTCAACGAACTTGATCTTGCTGATGCCGGCGAACTTGCCGGTCTCAACGATATCTTGGAAGGGCGCCCGCTTGTCCTGACGGACAACGCCGGTGAAATCATCTTGCCTCATCCGATGTTTCGCGTTATCGCGACAGCAAATAGTTGCGGTAGCGGAGATTCGTCCGGTCGCTATGTCGGCGTCCAGCAGCAGAATCTGGCGTTTCTCGACCGATTTCGATTTGTCGAGGTCGGATATCAAGATTCGAAAGTCGAGGAACAGCTTCTTTTGAAGACGGTTCCGCACATGAAGAACTTGATATCGAGCATGGTGAAACTTGCCGGAGAAGTGCGTCAGCTCTTTGTTGACGGACGTCTCTCGCTCACGTTTTCGACGAGGACACTACTTCGGTGGGCCCAAATTGCGGATGACTTTCGCAATGCGGACAACCCTTTGGAGTACGGACTCCGACGGGCTCTTCTTTCCAGAATGGAACCAGAGGAAGTGAAGGCGATAATTGCTCTATGTGAAACCATATTCGGCGATACATGGAGTAAGCAAAGAAGTAATTGGCAGTAGTACTTGACACCCCGAAACGGGATACACAATCCCGTAAGGGAAAAAGTATCTGCGCACGGGGTTTTCTTTTTATCTCTTTTTAATGGAGTTAGAAATGGAACCCAGTAACAATGTGGTAAAGGCGAAGACGCACAGTCTTGTTGCGCGTTTAGCCACGAAATTCGGTGTCGAACCTGGAAGACTTTTAAAGTGCTTGACCTGTCAAGTATTTAAACAGTCCGATGGGGTTGTGCCGACCAACGAGGAGATGATGGTTTTGCTCCTCGTGTGCGAAAACTACGGATTAAATCCGTTTAATCGGGAAATTTTCGCATTTCGCGGTAAGAGCGGCGACATCATTCCGGTGGTGAGCCTCGACGGATGGGCACGTATTGTCCGCTCCCAGAAAGATTTCGACGGGATGAGCTTTAGTTTTTCGTCCAACACGGTCAAGGTTGCAGGATACCCCGGTGAACTCCCCGAATACATCGAGTGTTCGATGCGCCTTAAAGGCATTGATTCACCGATTGTCATTCAGGAATT
>DHJT01000067.1:0-7935 GCA_002404465.1 Sutterella sp. UBA4713
GTCATCTCGCAAGGCTTTGAAATCGAAACGGAAATGACAATCCAGGCGTTAGATAAGAACTTCCTGGTCACGAGTATTCCGATCGCATACCGCGACAGACCGACCGGGTCCTTTTCCAAACTAAACACCGTCAAGGACGGAATTCGCGTCCTCACTACCATCTTTAACCTATTTCGCGAATACAAACCCTTGCAATTCTTCTCGATGATTTGGGCCGGGTTCTTCTTTTTTGTTGCCCTCGCTTTGTTTTGCCCGGTTTTTCTCGAGTATTTGCAAACGGGACTCGTCGAGAGACTTCCGACGTTTATCGCCTCGGGCATTGCCTTCGTTGTGTCCTTGATGCTTTTTGTCTGCGGTCTGATTCTGGACGGACAAGCCCGAACGGCGCGAAAGCAATTTGAGTTGCTCCTTAATCTTCTTGAGCGCCGGCCATGACACGGTTTTTTCTGTTTTGCGTCGTCGGTACCGGCGGTTTTCTTGTTGATTCAGGCGTCTTTCTTGTCGTTGCTTTGTTTTTTCCGGCGCTTTTAAGCCGCATCCTTTCTTTTTCCGCAGCCGTACTCTTTACGTATTTTCTCAATCGACGTTTGACCTTTCAGGTACGCAAACGAGCCTGTTCATCCGAGTTTATCCATTACTACGCCAACATGGTTCTCGGAGGCGTCGTCAACATCGCTGTCTTTTACGGCACATATGTTTTGACTCCGCTCGTTAAAACCCATCCGATCGTCGGTATTGCTCTGGGATCGATTGCCGGCCTCGTTGTGAACTTTCTCACAAGCCGCATCCTGTTTCGTGCAAAAGGGACTTAACTCATGCCGAAAAAACCCTTTCTTTTTGTTCTTTTCGTTTTCGCCTGCGTTCTCTCCGGTCACCTTATCTTGGAGTACCTGCGATTTCCGATTCACGGTGCCTTGAGTTATCTACTGGGCATCGGGGTATTTTTTCTTTTACGCCACCCTCTTTCGATTCAATCCAAGGCACTTTGGGGCGTAAGCTTTCTTTTTGCCTTAAGTCTTGTGCTTTCCAAACACATTGTTCTCGGGGGCGGTGTGACGGCGCTAAGCGACACAAACTACATCACGGGGTACTCGGCCAAAGATCTCGTGGCACTTGCCGTCCTTGTCATTGTGGGTTCGCAGGCTCTTTCCCGACTGCTGCTTTGGGCCGGTTCAAGTGCAAGCAATACCCTTTTTTCCCAAAATGATGAATCTGCATACGGGGCAATTCTGAAAAAGCCGACCTGGCTTCTCATCGGCGGCCTCATTTTCTGTTGGCTTCCGTGGCTTCTGTCCTGGTATCCGGGATTTATTTACGGCGACTCGATTTCTTCAATCATGCAGGCCCAGGGCCTATGGGGGTTTAACAACCATCACCCGATTTGCTATACGCTTTGGGTCAAGCTTTGGATTACCCTCGGGATAAAACTGTACGACGTTTCGTTCGGCATTTTTCTGTATACCGTCTCACAAATGGTACTTGTCGCTTGGACGATGGTTTGGTCCGCACGCTGGATGCATCACAAGGGTGTCAATGCGGCGTGGTGCGTGATGACGTTGGCCTACTTTGCACTGACTCCTTTTTTCGCCCAAAACAACATTTCGATGTGGAAAGACCCGCTATTTTCCTGTGCCGTGTTGATTTTGTGTTTGCGACTGTACGATTACTTTTCGCGCGACGGCAAGCTCAACACCCAAACCGTTTTTTGGGTCGGTCTGTTTTCCTGCTTTGTCTGTGCTCTTCGCAACAACGGCGCTTATGTCATCCTCTTTACGGCGCTTGCCTCGGTTGCACTCCTTTTGCGCTATCGCACGCCGGATTTTCGAAAAAAGGCATCGTATCTATCCGGAGCCATGTTTGTACTTGCCGCTCTGACGCTTGCCGTACAGGGCCCGCTTTTTAACAAGTTGCACATCAATCAATCGTACGCGGAAACGGTCGGGATGCCCTTAAATCAGATGGCGCGTGTTGTCGTTTATAACGGCTCCATGAGCGAAGAGAACAAAGCGTTTATGGGGAAGCTCTATCCGCTTGAAAAATACAAAGAGGTCTATGCCCCGGGTATTGTCGATCGCCTGAAATGGGCCGCAGGGTTTGATGCCGGCTACCTCGGCTCACACAGAAATGCGTTTTTCAAAAACTACACTTCGATGGTGATAAAAAATCCGCGGCTTGCCTTTGAAGGCTGGGAACTACTTACCGTCGGTTACTGGTCTGTCACGCACTTTACGTTCGATACGGGAAACATCCCGAAAGGATGCTTGTGGTGCTTTAAATGGTGGACTAAAGACCACGGCATCAAGACAAAAAATCTCTTAGAAAACCGCTTCTTTGATTCGCGCGCCGTCTTTAACCAGTACGACGCCACGATTCCCATCAGTCTTTTGACGTGGCTTGTGATTTTGATTGCAGCACTGACTTTCGCACGAAAAAATGCACCGGCGCAAATGGCAACACTTCCTCTTCTTGCGATTTTATTAAGCCTCTTTTTAGCAACGCCGATTCAGTATTGGGAACGATACGCCTACGCCTTAAGCCTGGCCGCTCCACTTTTAATTGTCTTGTTCATTCGGATGTCACGTTTTATCCTTCGAAAAGGAAAAACCGTCTTCGTGTTACAAAACTGACTATCTAAATTGGGCGTCAAGCGCCGGATAACGGCATACCACGTGTGCCGTCTAATTCCATGCCAGTTTTCGTTAAATCAATTCTTTTTGGGCACGCCTAAACACCTTGTTGCCTTTCAAACGAAGACCGAAGCCGTTGCTCTTACTCTCGATGGCAATCGGATTGCCTCGACGCTTAAAGCGGAAAACTATTTTGACAATTAATGCTTAGAGCACTTCAATGCTTTTTAAAACCGTCGGCTTGACCCGCGACTAAAGTCGCAGGTCAAGCCGACATTTCTATCAATGATTTCAATCTCCATGCACCTGAATTTACCCGGCTGTACCGAGATTGATGGAAGTCGAGCTCTTCTTCAAAAAACTCAAGCAAAACCTGTGCGTTCAATCCTTCGTCAGTCGCAGTAAAACGCCGTCATGCATCAGGTTTGTGCGACATTATGCAGCGTCCCGTATTGGACGTGACGTCACCAAGAATAGCTTGAGCGTTTTCATCAGCTCTCCGGTTCCATGCCGGGCTTAACGACCGGTCAATTTCTTTGCATGCGAAGGGAAAATTTGCGATTCCAATCGCGTGAAAACACGAACTTATCTTTTTAAATCAATCGGATAAACTACACAAAATTTGCTTGCAGCGATTTGCAGCGATCGAAAAAACTCTCCACTCACTCTGAGCGAAAGGACTTTATGCCCCCTTTCCTCCCGAAAGGACGGCACTGCCCGTTTTAATCCAAACGACAATGCAAAAAAGCGTTGCCGCCGCAACGAGAGTTGCTCCGGCAAACGAAAGCGGAACAAAACCGGAATGCTCGGAAATAAGGCTTCCTAAAAAAGCTCCGCCTCCGATTCCGACATTAAAAATTCCCGAGTAAAGGGACGTTGCGACATCTGCCGCATCGGATGCGATTGACAAGAGCACTGTCTGAAAACCGATCATCAAGGCCGTCACGGCCGCGCCCCAGACAACGAAAAGCGCCATGGTCGACCCGTACGCCGAGCAAGCCGGAACGATAAGCGCCAGGCTTGCGGCCAGCACGGAAAGCGGCACAACAAGGGAAGACGATACGTGACGGCCGGCATATTTTGTGGCGATCGTCGTACCGATAATGCCCGAGGCTCCGAAGACAAAAAGGAAAATCACGGTATCCGACGAGCTAAATCCTCCGACCGTTTGCAAAATCGGGGCGATGAAGCTATAGACCGTGTAGTTGCCGAGCACGACAACGGCTGTTAAAAAATACAGTTGCAAAAGCGCAGGTCGTTTCAGAATAACGGGAAGACTCTTAATGGATCCGGCGGATGTCGCAGGACAGGGCGGCAAAACCCAAGCCACGAACCCCATGAGAACAATTGCAGCAACTCCGATAACAGCAAAAGCCTCTTGCCAGCCCATAAAGTGACCGAGTTTTGTGCCGATCGGCAATCCCATCACCGTTGCAACCACCGTCCCGCACATCACGGCCGCAAGCCCTAAGGCATAACGCCCCTTCGGAGCCATACGCGCAGCAAGCGGCGTCATGATTGACCAAAAAACCGAGTGCGTGAGTGCGACGGCAATACGTGCGACAAGAAGATACTCGAACGTCCTTGCCCAAAGCACGGCAATGTGCGACACGGCAAAACACGCTATAAGAAACAAAAGGAGTTTACGGCGCTCGAAGGTGGCCGTGGCAAGCGTCAAGGGTAGCGACATGACGGCGACAACCCAGGCGTATCCGGTGATAATCAAACCGGTAAACGAAACCGATTCGTCAAGACTTTCGGCAATTTCCGGAAGCAGTCCGACCGGCAAAAATTCCGATGTATTAAATACAAAGGCTGCAAATGCCAGACTGATAATCGGCAGCCATGATTGAACGCAAGATTCGTTTTCCAAAGTGCGTGTCATAGAACGACCCGGCTAAAATTTCCCTTCCCCTCTCAAGGGGCACGCATTGTAAGCAATTTACTCAGTTGAGCAATAAGCAAAAGACTCTATTCACAGGGCGGCATTCAAGCAAACGCCTCCTACACTCCTACATATCCTCGAGCGTCAAACATCCTGTCTGAATTTCCATTCCGTGCAAAATCGTTGTCTTGAGATGTTCGACTTTTTTCAAAAATTCTTTTTCTTGGAAGGATTTTCGTTGACGTTTAACTTCTCCGACATAGGCCGATTTTCCGGACACTCCCAAGGCAACGAGGTCAACCTCTTTTGGCGCACCGCCGACGCCGGATGTTGTATCCCACCATGCACCGACTTGTCGATATTTTCCCGTTTCCATTAGGGCTTGCCGATACCAGCGTTCCAGCATCGGCCCGGAAAAAGTCGGAAAACCCGCCAAAATTTTCTCTGCGGTAGATGCCGTGAAGCCCGCTTCAAGGAGTCCTTCATCCGATGCAATAAATCGGTACCAGAACTTTAAAAACGGATCTTTTATCACCCAGCGTGACGATTTTGACGAAGGCTTGGAGAGCATGGGTCTTATGCGTTCAATAAACCCGCAGAATTCAAGTCGTTCCAGATAAGGGGAAATGTTAGCAATTACGCATGAGGCTCTAGACAAGAGAAAACGTGTTGTAAATCAAGAGTAATTTTCTTGAGAAGCGGTAGTCGAATGAAATTTTCGACTTGAGAGGCAGGATTGAAGAGAGCGGAAGGCCCCATCGACAAACGATGGGTAAGAAGTTCGAGGAATGCGGGGTTATGCCTTGGGTTTGCCGCGCATATTTTCCCGAATTAAGGCCGTCAGATTTTTCTTCACCAGAAGCGGCAGCACTGTGGCAATAAGAGAAAGTGGATCATCCTTGAAGCGAATTTTTGTTTCCGTCATGGATTTGTCCCCTCGGATTGCACAAGCAATTCGGTAGATTGCGTAGACCGTGTTATTGATGGTAGTCATTACTTTGACGGCGTTCTTGTCCATGAATGTGCACGCATCTTCGCCGAGAACTTCATCCTTGAAGCGGTGGAGTCCATTTTCAATCTGCCAACGGTTGTCAATGGCTTCAGCAATCAGTTTGGTATCGCATGTCGAGGCGATAAAGTACTGCGTCTCCGGATTAAAGTTTTTCTGCCCTTTGCGTTTGTAAGAAATCATCCGAACGTAGGTTTTCTGTCCGGGCCAATCACATCCGACATACCCTTTGCGTAATGTAATGAAATCGAAGTCTCGATCGTTTTCTTTCAGTGAAGTTTTTACTCCGATTTCGCGCGAGAACGCCGAGGCGATTTCATCGACTAGTTGCTGTTGGTTCGCCTTGACCGTAAAGACATAGTCTCCGCCTCGGCGCACAATAATTTCTGATGTTTTCCTCTGACAATGAAGTGCATCGGCCGTCACGACAGTGTCCTTGAGTTTGAATTTGGGTAGCAGACGCTGAAATTCCGGAATTTCCGACTCCTTTCCCGTGAGCGGAACCGATGAGAGGCAGGCACAGTTTGAAGCGTTAAAGAGATTGAAAACGTTTAAATTTTGTGCATCTCCCCGTCCCGATCCGTTAAAGGTTTTACCATCGCCAGAGATAAGTTGCTTCTTTCCTTTGGCTTGGCCGTCAAGGCGGACAAGACGCTCGAGAAAAGCACGGATTCGGTCCAAGAAGACATCACGTAATTCGTTGGCATCTAAGTGCCCGAAGACGCGCCGAAAGGTGTCGTGCGACGGCACTTGACCTTTCTCAATCAGACCGAGTTTGACGAATTCCTTTTCTTTGATACGCACGTATTCGGCTGCGTAGTAAAAGGACTGAAATTCGCCTTTCATAGCCAGAATAAAACAGATGGCCAGCAGATTCTCAAGTCGATAAACGGTTTTGCCCAAGCAACGGAAATCTTTGACGCCCGAGAGAATGTGAATAAGGCATTGAACCTCTCGTTTGCCGATGCGATACGGGCAAGACAAGTCCTGAAAAAACACGGCGACCGACTGCATAGCATCAAGAATCTTCTCGGTCTTATTCATGGGACTAATCCCCTTCGTCTAAGGATGGCAACGGCCTCTTGCGGGTACGACGGTGTTTTCTGAGACAGGCTGTCAATAACACAAAGTCGCATGAGGAGTTCAAAGTCCGCTCGATCCTCTCCAAAGAGCTCTTCTTGAGCGGATTGGATTTTTTTACTTAACCTCTCAATGCGCTTTTGCTGAGTGCGGGCAATGGGCGTGAGAGCCTCAGCATCCTTTGCAGTCAGACGTGAATGCGACAGGGCTACGGGAGAAACGGTTCCGAAAACATAAAAGAGCACGGCAAGTTTGATTAGCGGGAGAAATTGCTCGCCGGCGTAGCCATACAAAGATCGTTGCAAAAGACGTTTGTAGCGGTTCATCAAAAAATCACTCAAACCGAATTCCTGATACGGTCCGAAAGACGGCTCTTTTTCTTGGCTCTTTCTCAGAGTTCCATCCTTAAGGATAGTCCCGAGGTATTCCTGAACAAGGACCGGATACTTCTTGCCCTCAACGCGTTTGGAGGAAATACGCAGGAGACGATAGGAATCGCCGACCTTGCGAACGTCAAACCCCTTCTTTTTGTAGGGCTTGGCGAAATCTGGGAGGTTTTCGAGCTTCATAGAAAGTATTATATCGCAATATAATACAATAGCAAAAAGTTTCCGCAGGGCGGACAAAGGACTGAAAAATGACGGAAGTTTCGTGCGTAATGACTACAAGATCCGGATTTTCTTGCAAATCCCATCGGGGCAAGGCATACTCCTCGTTAGCTTTACCGGTTTTATCCTTTTCACCGGAACAAAGAAAAGTCACAACCAGACCCCTCGCGGGCGTTGCCCCGCGGAGATGCATCGGTATTGCACCGGGGGTCACGCTTTTTTCAGCGCGGGGTTTTCTTTATTTCCCCGTACTGATTAGGAGCATGACCATGATGCAATTTACCGATTGTATTTCGGCCCGAGCGTTCGGATTGGATTCGGACAAAACGGTCCTCGGTTTCAAATTAGATGCCTCCCGCATCGGCAGGATCGTTCCCATCGACAAAAACCATGCCTTTGAGGAAACATTTTTCGAAGCACTGCGCTTGTGGTGGGAATGGGACGACACGCGCGCACCGCTTTATATTTCCGGCCCCACGGGATGCGGAAAAACGAGCGGTGTCATGCAGTTTCTCGCTCGTGTCGGCGCACGCGCTACCACCGTCACCTGCCGCGCCCGCATGGACAAAAACGACTTGATCGGATCGTACACGGTCCGAGAACAAGGCGGTTTTACCTGGCAAGACGGGCCGGCATCGACGGCTTGGCGGCACGGTTTGGTACTTGTCATCAACGAGTTTACGTTAGCTCCCCCGGAAGTTTGGGTCTCGGCTAACGATATTCTCG
>DHJT01000067.1:7963-8370 GCA_002404465.1 Sutterella sp. UBA4713
AACCTTGCCAATGACCGCACGGGAGAAGTCATCGTACGTCACCCCAATACCCGTGTCATCATCACCGATAACACGGCGCCTGGCGCAGACACGACCGACTATCTTGCCCGTAACGATCAGGATGCAAGCGTCATCGACCGGTGCTGGCATGTTCGACTCAATTATCCGGACGCCGATACGGAAGCGGCGATGCTTCAAGCCAAACTTCGAGGCATCACTGCGTCATTCGGCGCCTTTGAGAGCGAAGCCGTTCGGGCCGCCGTGCGCTTTGCACGCAAATCCCGACAAAGCGATTCCTTAACATGCTCACACCCGGTTTCCTGCCGCGTGCTCGAGCGTTTTTTAGGCATTCTTTTTCGGATGCGAAGCACTGCGAGCGAAAACGTCTCGGACATTCTGGAAAAGGC
>DHJT01000067.1:8394-12745 GCA_002404465.1 Sutterella sp. UBA4713
AAAAGGCGCTTTCCTTAGCGCTGACGGCCGGGTTAAATAAGGACGATACGGCATACTTGCAGCAACTCGCGCATTTCGAGTTCGCTTCGCTTTGCCGATAACGCCCCCTTTGACCTTCCCGCCTCGTCTTTCCCGATACCTCTGCCTATTTACCGCACTACGGCCGCCTTGTTTGCGTCCGAATGCAGGAAATCGTGCCGGAGACGTCTTCTTTTTTGATGATTTGGTTCCCTGTTCATAAACGACGTAGCACCGGAAAACCCTTCTGTGTGCTACGCCGTTTACACGGGGTTTTACGGGAGTCCTGACAGGAAAAGAAATGCCTTTCTTTTGCTGTGATGATTTCCGAAGGATCGGTCATGTTCTTTTTTCGTAAAAAAAAGCAACGCGTCCTGTGGCAAGCCTGCGTTAACGGACAAAGCTTTGGGTCCGTCGTAGAACGCTTAATCGGCACACTTCCGGCAAAGGAAGCCGAAGCCGCCTCTTACGTCGCCGCGCTATCGAAGGTTCTGCCGCTTATCTGCGAAAAGCCGGCAGACGTTGCCCTGCACGCCTTTTTAAAAGAACGCGCCGTTCCCGTCTTTTTGGCCACCTATGGTGCCGCCTTAGTCTTAACGTGCGGCGTCAAAGCGTTTTTACCGCTCAAATCCGTTTTAACCCGGAGGGATTTTGCCTTAACCGTTAGGATGCTCTCGCATCTTCGCGCCTTGCGCTTTACTGGAAACCAAACGGAAAGCGTATTTTTTGCAATCTTAAAAACGATTCTTCCCCTCGTGTCCTCTTCTCTGTGGCGCGCGCAAGCCGTCTTTCTTCTATCCTGCGCAAGCACCTCGCGCTGCGAATTTTCTTTGGCTCAAGAACGGCTCTTTTTAAAAACACGGGCCGTAACCGCCCCTGCATTTCAAGAAGCTGTCAAAACATTAACCGACGTTTTACTTGTCTCACCCGTGCGACGCGTGAAATTTGCCAAAAGCGGGTTCCCCTACGAGGCAATGCTTGAGATTTATCCGCCGCTTAAAAATTCGCTTCTCGCCATCTTTGCCAGTCGAAACGAAGATCTTTTTCCCCACGAGAAACTTTTTATCCAAGAAGAGGGTACCGCACGGGCCAAAATGTTGTTGAAAATCGGGAGCTGCGCTTTCCGCATCCCTGCCTCGATCGATTCAGTCAGGACAAGTGCCCTTGCCGAACTTTTAGCAAAAACCTTAACATTGGCCTCGTCAACCCCACGCGAGCGCTCGTTTTACTACGTCGATACTCGGCGCATTAATCGCCCCGACAGCACACCGCACGCCGGGCCCGTCGCGCTTTTTATTCCCTTAAAAGCACTGACGGAGGCAGGCCTCGATGACAAAGAATTTTTGCAGGAGCTGGCCGATCACTTTTGCATTTACTCAGGATCACAAGCCTTAGCCGACGGTCTTGTTCTAAGACATCGCGTTCGAACAAGTACCGACAAATCGGCTCCGTACGAAACCGAACCGATAAGCGGGATTCTTTTTATCAATCACGCGCGCAATCGCAGTGCCTGTGCAACAGCCGACATCACACGCCTTTTGCGTATGGAGCATCAAAAGCTTGTCAAAGAAGGCATCGTGCCTATGCAAACATCCGTCGGTCGCCTTGCTGCTGCCAAAAACGCTTTAGATCGTGCTCTGACACAAAGTTACCGATCTCTGACATAGAACCCCGTGATGAAAAACGCCTTCGATAATCCTCTCTTTTTAAGCGCGTTGCGACCGGCTCTGGCCGCAGTTTTCTGGATTGTGCCGATCGCCTTTGTTTTGCAAACAGACGCTCTTTCCGATACCGTAAATGCGCTTTTTCTCGGTACGTTTTCGCCTCTTACCGACATCCCCGTCTTGGGGACAGCAGGCGCCATTTTTCTTATTGCCTTCATCCGCACGACGCAAGCCCTTCAAAGACTTCGAGCGCGCGCCGGCCTAGCAGGATTTCCCTTGTGTTTTTTAAGTGCCGAAAAGCTTTTGAAGCAGTATCGAAAATTTCCCGCCGGTTCCGTGTACTTAGGACGCGGATTTGCTTGGACACCGGAACTTGCCGACACCGCCTACCGAATCACCGAGCACTCTGTCGATGCCGGCAAAATTCCGTCCCGAATTCGTCTTCTCTTAACAGGAACGCGCGGAAAAAACCCGAGGGCCATCGGTCAAAGCTGGTTACACGGCATCGGTCCGAAAGAGGCTCCCGTCCTTCTAACGGAAAAAGCAGCCGACGGAGGAACGCTCATCGTCGGAACAACTCAATCGGGAAAAGGTGTCTTATTAACCCTTCTGATCAGCGAGGCCATTTTTCGGGGTGAAACGGTCATCATCATCGATCCGAAAAACAGCCCCCGTACATTGCAGGCGCTTAAGAAGGCCGCCGAACTTGCCGGCCGCGACAGCCCCTATGTCTTTCACCCGGCCTCGCAAACCGGTGTTCGCATGAATCTTTTATCTCACTTTGCACGCACGTCCGAAATTGCCAGTCGCATCACCTGGTGCCTAAACGAAACCGGTCCCTTTGTTGCCTTTGCCTGGAGAGCCGTGTACATCGCGACAACGCTTCTCGTTGCTGCCAGAAAAAAAGTTACGTTGAAATTGCTTTCCGAAACGATAGCTCTGGGGCCTCAATCCCTTGTATATCAGTGCGCCTGTACCTGTTTCGGTCAAAATCGCTTAAGGGAACAGCTTTCTCTGAGTGCAAAACGGAACGACCGAGAGGCACTTGTCGAAGCCCTGGAAACGCTTCTTAACGAAGATCGGCAGGACGCTACCTTAACAGCGCCTTTAAAAGAAGGGCTTTCGCTTCTGAAAGCCGATCCCGACCATGAAGCCAAACTCATCGCCGGTCTCCTGCCGCTTCTAACGAGCCTGACGGCCGGGCCTTTAAGTGAAGCACTTTCCCCGAACGCAGACGATCCGTTGCGGCCTGCCACAGACCTTTCGAACATCATTTCGGAAAAACGCATCCTTTATGTCGCAACCGATTCACTTGCCGATTCGTTTACAGCATCAGCGGTCGCCACGCTCCTGCTAGCAGACCTTGCGTCCCTTGCCGCGTCCCGTTATAACAAGCGCGAAGTCCCGACCCGAATTAATCTATTTATCGACGAGGCTTCCAATGCAATGAGCGAAGCGCTCATTGAAATTCTGAATAAAGGCGCGGAAGCCGGCATTCGAACAACGTGCGCCATGCAAACCGTCAGTGATCTGACGGCGCGATTAAAAAGCGAAGCGGCTGCCCGAATGGCACTGGGCAACTTCAACAACCTCATCGCACTGCGTACCAAGGATTTGGAAACGGCTCGCTTTGCGATTGAAACATTCGGGCAAACAAAAATCACGTCACGGACATGCGGTCTTGTCACGCAGAGTACCTCCGATGCCCCGGGGCGTTTTTCCGCCGGGTTTACGCGTCGCGAAACGGCAGAACGCAAAGACCTACTCGAGGCCTCCTGGCTCGGACGTCTCCCTAATACGGAGTATTTTGCCTGTTTAGCCGGTGCCTCTCTGATTAAAGGACGTGTGCCGATTATCACAACCGAACACACGGGAACTCAGCGATGAAACTCGGTCTTGTTTTTTTTCTCGGATGTCTTTTATTTCTCGGAACAAGTTTCATTTGCTCCGGTCTTTTTGAGGAAAGCGCCTATATCGGATGTCTTATCCGCACGAAAGGACAATTTCCCCTCTTGACGGACCCTTCCCCGTCCCAAGTCTTAAGCGACTGGGTAGGTAATGCACAATTGACGGGCATTTTCGGTCGCCTTTTCAATGTATTTTGTTCGGAAAATATCACCGGAAATCTTGTGCTTTCCCATCGTCTTTTCACAACGCGCTTGACTGATTTGAGCAACGTCGGATGGTTCTATACCCTGACGCTACTTGCCACGGTGATCGACGGAGCTCTTGCCAGAACGGAGGCTTTGCAAAATGACGGGGACTATTCACCCAACGGTTATTCAATTGCACTACACCTAAGTCCAATCGGGCTTGCGGGAGCCTTCGCAACTCTGACGATTCCGACACCTTGGGCCGTCCCGCTGGCGCATACATTGATCCTCTTTTCATTTGTCCTCATTTGGATTGCCGTCCGAAACTTCCATCGATTTGGACACTAAGCAAAATCTTACGCAACTAAGATCACAAATTTGCGAAAACGACGGCACTAGTTACCCGAGCAAAATCAGGGGTCGCACGTATAATTCCAAAAGATACAAAACCCCCGTGTCAATCAGGCGAGAAATGACTCAGCCCGCTCTCAAGTTTGCGCCTTACGGCATTGCGAATTTCAACGTACTGCGCAGTGATGACTTTGCTTACGTGGATAAAACACAATTTATTGCCAA
>DHJT01000022.1:0-11901 GCA_002404465.1 Sutterella sp. UBA4713
TACGGTAACTAAATCGGACGCAAGGCGTGAAAGCGACGTCTCCAGACTCTTTTCCGTCATGTGTGAGACTAACGCCAAGGACCCGACAACCGTAATTAAAATGACAAGGAGCGAAGTAAAGAAAATCGCTCGGAAGATGGCGCGTTTCATAGAGCTATTTTATAGCCGACCCCATGAACGGTACGGATGAGTTTTCCGGCATCTTTCAGTTTCGTTCTGAGGGTTCCGATGTGTACGTCCACCGTGCGCGAGGACGAATCGGGAATATCCTCCCAAAGAAGATTTAATATCGTCTCGCGAGAGAAAACGCGCCCGGGTTGCCCGATCATAAGCTCCAGAATATCGAATTCTTTTTTGGATAATTCCACGGGTTGACCGCTCACCGTCACGAGGCGTTTTTCCGAATTCAGAACAATCGGGCCGAAGACGCGCTCGTCATTTTCTTTGTTCGCCGTGCGACGCAAAACGGCGTTAATGCGTGCAGCCATTTCGAGCATGGAAAAGGGTTTGACCAGATAGTCGTCCGCTCCGTCGTTTAAAGACTTAACGCGTTCGTATTCGGCCCCGCGCGCCGTTGCCATAATCACAGGCAATGCCTCGGTCTTTTCCGACGCTTTCAGACGCGACAAAACCCGTGTGCCGCTTTCATCTGGAAGCATGACATCGAGGAGCACTAAATCCGGAATTTGTCTTTCCATGGCCCGAAAAAAAGCAGCAGCCGTTCCGAATCCTTCGCAACGCATTCCCTGTGAGCGTAAGGTATAAAGCTCAATTTCACGAATATCCGTGTCATCTTCCAGAATATAAATCAGGTGTGCCGATGCGTTTTGTGCCATACAATTCCCCGCTCATGGATTTTCACAGGCTTAAAACACGCCAGGAAACCGAACATGCGTGGTCTGCGATGCGCTCCAAATATTTTCCGATCATGATTTTATCAATATCGGTCGGCTCGGTTTTCGCTCCGGTCATACGCTGCGAAATGCGCTCTTTGAGGGTTGAAAACTCTCGATCGACGATATCGTCCGAGTCGATAACGCGTTGAGCGAGCTCTTTGTCATTTCGCGCGAACGCGTCCAGGGCACTTGATGTCATCTCGCGTGCTTTTTGTGCCATCAGAGCCAGACCGTCGCGCCCGATCGATTCGGGGCTTAATTTATCTTTGCGGATAATTTTACGAATATCACATCCCTGAACTCCGATACGCTCGACATCCGAGAGCGTTTTGATAATGGCCGAGACCATGCGTAAATCGCGGGCGACGGGTTGATAGTGCAAAAGAAACGCAAACGTCTGATCTTCGTATTGACGAAGCGCTTTCAAAAAGGTCTCTTTTTCGCGGTCAATATCGGCATCGTTTCTTCCGGCACCGACCAGCACGAATTCTGTTTTTTGAAGGATTTCTTCGGCTTTGGACGAAACGTCGAGAAATCCCCCGATTAACGCGTGAACCTTACCATCAATAGACATAAAACCCCCTATCCGAAACGACCTGTCACATAGTCTTCTGTTTTCTTACATGACGGGTGGCCGAAGATGACCTCGGTTGTATTGTATTCAATGAGTTGCCCGAGTAGGAAAAACGCCGTTTTATCGGCAATTCGCAGAGCTTGTTGCATGTTATGAGTCACAATCACAACAGCCAAATGCTTTTTTAATTCAACGACCAATTCTTCGATGTGACTTGTCGCAATGGGGTCGAGGGCCGATGTCGGTTCATCCATGAGCAGAACTTCCGGATGTACGGCAAGCGCACGTGCAATGCAAAGGCGTTGCTGTTGCCCGCCCGACAACCCCAAAGCCGGTTCATTTAACCGGTCTTTGACTTCGTTGAAAATGAAGGCACCTTTTAAGGCTTCTTCCACCAGGTCATCCAAAACGGCTTTATTTCTCACACCGTGTGTGCGCGGTCCGTAGGCAACGTTCTCATAGATGCTCATCGGAAAAGGATTGGGTTTTTGAAAAACCATGCCGACGCGACGCCTTAAGTCGTTGACATCAATCGGAGAGTTGACGATTTCGGTTCCCTCAAAGAGAATGCTTCCCGTCATTTTCACCGAGTCAATAAGGTCGTTCATGCGATTTAAAGACCTTAAAAAGGTCGATTTGCCACATCCCGAAGGGCCGATCAGTGCCGTAATGCTTGCGGAATCAATCGACAGATTGATGTCCTTTAAGGCCTGAACCGAACCGTAATATAAGTTGAAATCTTTTACGGAAAATAACTGCGTCATGGCGTACCTAACTTGGAGTGAACGCGCCGTGAATAATATCCGGCGGCAAAATTAATTAAAAAACTCATCACGAGGAGGATGAAAGCGGCCACAAAGGCGACTTCGAATTCGCCTTGTTCCTTAGCGTATACGTACAAAGCGACGGAAAGTGATGCGCCCGGCGTCGCCAGCCCCTCGATAAAGCCGTTTACATTGTGCGCAAAACCGGCCGTGAACAACAGCGCTGCCGATTCTCCGAGCATGCGACCGACGGCCAGAATACACCCGGAGGCAATGCCGTCCGTACAACTCGGGAGCACGACGGTGCGAATGACTCGCCACTTGCCTGCTCCGAGTCCGAAGGCCCCTTCCCTGTAGGCTTGCGGTACGGCTTTTAAGCTTTCCTGCGTTGTACGGATGATGACCGGCAATGTCATAATCGCCAATGTCATCGATCCGGCCAGCAGGGATGTACGAAAACCTAAAAACTGGCAAAAAACCATCATGCCGACCAGGCCGTAGATGATGGACGGAATACCCGTTAAGGTTTCAATCGCGTATTCGATGAGTCGAACCATGCGCCCTTTTTTTGCGTATTCGGTTAGAAACACCGCAGAGCCGATTCCGAGCGGCAGGACAACGAGTACTGCAGCAATAATCAGGTAAACGGTGTTGAGAATATCGGGCAGCAGACCGATCGTCCCTTCAATGTAACTCGGACGACCGAAAACAATCGACGTCGATAGATTCGGCAGTGCTTGTGCAACGACGAAAAATATGAGCGAAAACGTCAGGAGCGCCGAAATAAGTGCCGCTCCGGCTGAAATCCCCCTTAAAAGTGCACATCGCAAAGCACGCTCACGGGAAAAATCAGATGCCATTTTCTTTTCCTCTCTTGAGAATGTAATTAAGCAAGGCATTGACCATGAGAATGAAGAAAAACAGAACCAAGGCAATTGAAAAGAGTGCCTCACGTTGCAGGCCCGTCGAATAGGACATCTCACTGGCTACAGCCGTTGTTAAAAAGCGAACGCTTTCGAATAATCCGGGCATATTGGGGGCGTTTCCCGCGACCATCATGACGGCCATCGCTTCACCGAGCGCTCGGCCGACACCTAAGACGGCTGCCGCCGCAATGCCGCTTTTAGCTGCCGGAACCAATACACGAAATACGGTCTCCGTTTTATTGGCGCCCAATGCCAAGGAGGCCAAGGCGTAGTCCTTGGGAACGGCCTCAATGGAACTGACGGACACTTTCACGATGGTCGGCAGAATCATCAGGGCCAATACGAGAGATGCGGCCAGCAATCCTGATCCGTCCGGTTCATCGAAGGTGTCTTGAATCCAGGGCACGAGCGTGAGCATACCGACTAAGCCGTAGACAACCGACGGAATGCCGGCCAAAAGGTCGACGGCACTACCGAGAATGCGCTTGACGGGTTTTACGGCAAAAGCAGCGATATACACGGCCGTAAAAAAACCGATGGGAAGCCCGATGGCCAAGGCAATGGCCGTGCCGTAAAAACTCGTGAGAATAAAGGGAAGAATGCCGAAACTGGGCGGTGTAGCCGTCGAGGCCCAGCGGGTATTAAAGAAAAAATCCTTAATGCCGATTTCGAAAATTGCCGGAAGTCCGGAGGCGACAAGGTACGCGCAGATTAAAACAACAAAAACAATGTTCAGAGCGGCTGCAAAACGCAGAACCCAACGCGCGCATGTTTCCGAATTAAAAACTGATGAAGCCATATTGTTCATATGTAAAAAGGGGAAGTGCTCCGACGTCTCCCGAAAAACGGACCACTCCCCCTGCTTTGTTACAACTTTTAAGTTACTTCAGCGGAACGACTCCGGCTTTCTCATACAAGCTCGAAGGAGCACCTTCCGTGGCATACAGCAGGAAGGCAGCCACATCAGGCTTGGGCTCTACGTCGCGCTTCGTGACAAACACGAAGGGACGCTGCAACTTGTACTTCTGGTCGATGATGTTCTTTTCCGTCGGCGCAACACCGTTGACCGTTAAGGCCTTAACCTTGGGGCTCACAGCCGAAAGCGAGGCGTAGCCGATCGCATTCTTGTTCTTCGCGACGGTGGCAATCACGTCACCCGTGCTTGTCAATTCCTGACGATACAGGCAACGATTCTTCGTCTTGGTGGCTGACTCAAAACCGTCACGTGTGCCCGATCCGGCTTCACGTCCGATCAAAACGATCGGTTTGTCCGGACCGCCGACTTCCTTCCAGTTCTTGACGTAACCGGTGTAGATCGAACGAATCTGATCGACCGTCAGGTCCTTGACATAGTTCGACTTGTTGACAATCATCACGATGCCGTCCAAGGCAATCGTCGTACCGTTCAACGAGGTCTTTTCACTGTCTTTCAAACCGCGGCTCGAAAGACCGATATCGCAACGACCTTCGGCAACGGCCGTAATGCCGGCACCGGAGCCCGTCGGGCTGTAGGTCACTTCGATCGAGGGGTTGGCCTTATGGAAGGACTCGGAAAGAATTCCGATGACTTTTTCCATGGAGGTGGAACCTTCCGTTGTCACCGTACCGGCAACTGCCGTTCCGGCAATCAGGCCGGCACCTAAAACAGAACAGAAAAGCGCAACGCGGCTCTTTTGTAAGAATTTCATTTTGAACTCCTTTCTTATAACTTAAGCAAGTTGGAGCGCACTGTAAAAGCGGCATGTAAGACTTTTTTTCGAACTTTTTAAAGAATTTGTAAAAAGAGGCGGTTTTTGATGTGTTTGCGGAAAAATCCGTGTGCTTATGCACTCAAAGAGCAAAAAAAAGCCCCGAGGCAGCTCGGGGTCAAGAAGTAAGAATCGGCCGAAAATGTCTCTAAAGCGTTGCCAGATACCGCATGAAGCCCCTTTTGTTTTCAAAAGCCGTTGTTGTCGGCCGTCCCAAATTCTTTCGTGCGCCGACGGCGCATTTAACCTCAATCAATGTCAAGGCGTCGCTTTTTTTTGCCTCGTTAAGAGCCTTGTTTAGCGAGGTTTGATCTCGGACACGCATGACGTTCGGATAGCCGCAAGCCCGGGCAACGGTCGTAAAGTCGACGGTTTTTGCTACGGTCGGCATTCCTCCGACGCTCTCATGGGCTTCGTTATTAATGAGGACGTGGATGAGATTTTTCGGACGAATTGCCCCGATAACGCCCATTGCGCCCATATGCATAAGGGCGGCTCCGTCTCCGTCGATACACCAAACTTTAACGTTCGGTTTGTGCAGGGCAACGGACAAGGCAATCGAAGAGGTATGCCCCATCGATCCGACCGTCAGAAAATCCGTTTCGTGGCCCTGATTGTTTGCGACGCGAATTTCAAAAAGTTCGCGACTGGCCTTCCCCGTTGTCGCGATGATCGGGTCCTTGCCGCTAATCTGTGTCACGGCGCGAATTACCTCTTCGCGTTTTAACGTGTAGGGATTTTTAAAAACAGGTTTGCCCTCATAGGTCAGAGCCCCTTTTCGCACGACAAAAGCAACATCCTTTCCTTGATTAAGGTCTTTTTGAAAGTTTTCGCAGGTCTCGTCAAGCGCTTGTTGCGTTGTATCCGAGGAAAGAATAAATGTCCGAATGCCCAGGAGTTTGAGTAGCGAAACGGTAATCTCGCCTTGAAATACGTGTTGGGGTTCGTCTTTTACACCGGGTTCGCCGCGCCAGC
This sequence comes from Sutterella sp. UBA4713, assembly GCA_002404465.1. Lineage (GTDB taxonomy): Bacteria > Pseudomonadota > Gammaproteobacteria > Burkholderiales > Burkholderiaceae_F > Duodenibacillus. The sequence continues at coordinate 5,884 of DHJT01000022.1, forward strand.
CGATGACAAAAATTGTCGGAATCGCATAGACCTTCGAATTTAAAAGACTTGCGATAGGGTTGACGGCATTGCCCTCCCCGCTGTTTTGCATATAGACGACAGGCGTGCGCCCCGTCGAGAGGTGATAACCTGCAGCGAGCGCACAGGCATTGCCTTCGTTGGCGGCAATCACGTGGTGAGCCGGGTCAAGCCCGTAGGTGTCCATCAGGTACGACGAAAGGGCCTTTAAGAGTGAATCGGGTACTCCCGTATAAAAATCCGCCCCCAGAGCTTTCACAAAGCTTTGTACATCCATAGCGTTTCCCTAAAGCGTATCGATCAAGGTAATGATTTTTTTAATCGGCATCAGACGCGCATCGACTTCCTGTGCCCTGTGGTAACGCAAGATGTCCTCGGCCGTTTGTTGCATTGCCGGGAAGGCACTGCGTGTTAACTGATTGGCATAAATGACGATGTTGACTCCGTGCGAGGCCAGTTCGGCTTCCGTCACGGAATTAAACGAGGTCGGCACGACGACAATCGGTGTTGTCGAGTCTTCTTTTCGGAAAGCATCGCAAAAGGCAAAGATTTCGGCCGGATCTTTTTTACGACTGTGAATCATGATGCCGTCGGCTCCGGCTTTCACATACGCTCGGGCGCGCGCAAGCGCATCGTCCATTCCCTTTTCCAGAATCAGGCTTTCGATACGGGCAATGATCATAAAGTCATCGGTGAGCTGAACTTTTTTCCCTGCGGCAATTTTTTGGGCAAAGTGTTCAATCGTGTCTTGCGTTTGCTTGACTTCGGTACCGAAAAGCGAATTTTTCTTCAAGCCTGTTTTATCTTCGACGATGACGGCCGAAACACCCATGCGTTCCAAGGATCGGACCGTGTATACGAAGTGTTCGATCAGTCCTCCGGTATCGCCGTCAAAGATAATGGGTTTTGTCGTCACTTCCATCACGTCGTCAATCGTGCGGAAACGCGACGTCATGTCCACCAGTTCAATGTCAGGCTTACCTTTGGCCGTCGAATCGCACAAGGAACTAATCCACATCGCGTCGAATTGGTCAAGTTCTCCGTCGTGCTCGACGACGGTTTTTTCCGCCAAAAGGCCTGTTAGTCCGCTGTGGACCTCGATGGCCTTAACAACCGGGCGAAGTTTGAGCATACGACGTAACCGTGCACGTCGAAATTCGGGCATCGCAAGTTGCGCCTTAACGCGTTCGTCCATGTGGTGCACGTGTTCGTTGCGTGTGTACGGGATATCGATAATCGTGCCGCCGTATGCGGCAAGTGCCTTTTGAACGTTGTCCCGAATCGCTTTGGTCGGTCCTTCGAGCCAGTTATCCCCGTGAATGACGTAGTCGGGTTTTAGTTCCGAAATCACTCTGTCGTACATGACGCTGTCTTGAACGATGACGTTCGACACACCGTCCAAGCAGCGTACCATCGCGATGCGTTCTTCAAGGGTCTTTGTCGGAAAGCGGTCAAAACGCACGAGAGCCTCGTCACTCATCACACCGACGGTCAGTTGCCCGAATTTCTGAGCTTCGCGAATGATATTTAAGTGCCCGGCATGAATGATGTCGGTTGTAAAGCACGCGTAAACGGTTTTCATAGCGCCCCCTCTTTTTTTTGAGCGTTGTAACGGATGGGAATTTGAACCGACATGGAAACAAGCGCCTCTCTTAGGACCTTAAAGAAGGCTTTGATGTCGGGTTCATCGATTGCTCCGAGCGAACAAAGACGGAATGTGTTCGCTGAGGCGATCTTGCCCGGATAAATCGTAAAGCCGCGCTCGTAGCAGTAATCGTGCACTTTCATGAAATCCCAATTGGGATCGTCCGGATACAAGACGGAAACAACAAGACCGCTTTGCCACTCGCGACGGATAACATCTTGAAATCCGAGTTCGGCAAGACCGGCGTGAATGGCCTCGAAAACACGCTTGTGGCGCTCCCACTTGGGCATCTCCCCTTCGGCGAAATATTCTTTTAAACCCTGGACGGCGGCATAAACGGTTTGCACGGGCGGCGTAAAGTGCATTTGCCCGGTTTTTTCGAAATAGTCGTACTGCAGGTACAAATTGCAGTAGTACGAGCGCTTCGGATAGTCCTTTGACGCGATGATTTTATCCGTGCGGCCGATGACAAACGAAAGGCCGGTCATGGCCATAATGCCTTTCTGAGCTGAGGCCATACAAAAATCAATGTGGTCGCGTTTCACGTCGATAGGAATCATGGCCAGTGATGAAGTGGTGTCGACGACAAAGGTTGCGCCGTACTTATGGGCAAGCTGTCCGATCTGACGAATCGGATTGCAAATTCCCGTTCCGGTCTCGTTATGCGTCGTGTAAACAAGACGAATGTCGGGATTGTCTTGTAAGGTTTTTTCAATCAGATCGAGATCCGGAAGCGCGTCCACGGGAAACTTTAAATTGATGTGCGGCAAGCCGTAGTAAGAGCAAATTTCGTGAGCGCGAGCACTGTAAGCCCCGTTGTTGACAATTAAGACCTTGGATGCGGCGGGAAGTAACGAATTCAGACATACGTCCATATTCAGGGTTCCCGAACCGCAAAAAAGAACGGCCGTGTATTCGGACGGATCGGCGTGAACGGTTTTCAAAATGTCCCTGCGAAAGCCCTTCATGAGGTCTGCAAATTCTTTTTCCCGCGGACAGATGTCGGGAACGACTTGGGCGAGTTTGACCGTATCGGTTGTCGTGGCAGGTCCCGGGTTGAGCAAAATATTGCGTTTAATCATAAGGCATCTCCCCGATGGTGCACTTTTTGAGCGCATCGAGCGAAAATGTTTAATAAGAAGTTAACAAATTAAAGAATTGAACAAAAATTTGAGAAGTTTACGAGGGAGTATAACAAAAGAAACACTCGTAAATAATGTGTTTTCACATCAATTTCGACACAAAATGCCTGAAATCGTCTTGGCATCTCTTTTTGTTCATCAATCAGTGACCAAACCGATTCGTGAACAAAAAAATGCCGAGCCCTTTCGGACTCGGCGGTTGCGCAAATATGGGGGAATTTGCGCAAAGGGGAAGTCTTTTATTCGTCCTCCGTCGGATTGACTTTGCCGGCAAACGGATACGGCCCGTCAAAGTGCGTGGGTAAATAAATTTGGCAGACATGGGTATTGAAGACACCGTCTTTGTAATCATGGAGCAAGTATCCCGGTGTCTCCATGCGGAACGTATCACCGCCTTGCGGTGAGAAATCCAGTTCGATTTGCATTGAGGCAGCCGGTGCCGTTACACACGGTACTCCGGCCCACATTGTGAAAATCGGGCGATGCATGTGCCCGCAACAAAGTCTGACCCACGGTGTTTTTTCAAGGATACGTTGCAAGGCCTGACGATTTTCATAGGGTTCGTCCATCGCGGCCAGTCCCGTCGCAAAGGGCGGGTGATGCATGAAAATGAGGGTGGGTACGTTCTTGTGCTCTTGCAATTCGTTTTCCAGCCACGTTAACTCCGTCTCTCGCATATGCCCTGCGTGAGAACCGGGATCTAGGGTGTCAAGGAAAACGAGCCGTATGTCATCCTTTTGTACGGCGTAACAAAGGAATGGTGCCGTTAACGGATTTGCCACGGTCCAGCCTTTGAGGATTCGGACCATGCGATCGCGTCTGTCGTGATTGCCCGGAATTGCATAGACGGGCACATTAAAGCTGCTTAAAGCCTCGTAGACCATGCTGTAGGCTTTTTCATCGCCCGAGTCGGCAATGTCACCTGTCAGGACGATGCTGTCGGGCTTTTGTCCCGGCAGGGAGAAAACATGTTCTAAGTGCGCCTGCGTTGCCTTCAGATACGCTGCCGTGTCGACGACCTGAAAGGAGCGTTTTCCGTCCCCGCGCAGATGAAAATCAGAAATCTGCAAAATTCTCATAACAAATCTACCGTTTCGGGAAGCGCTTTTAGGGGCGCTTCCTTTGTTTCCTTAAATGTGTTCGACGTTTTCACCGTACTTGGCAACCGCAGCGTTATGACGCTTTTGGATGACAAACCCGGCCAAGGCGCTCGTAAAGCAGGCAAGCATCGTATACAGGCATACGTAAATCGGATCGCCTCCGGTAATGCCCATAAAGTAGGTGCAAAGACCGGGTACGATACCGGCGACCAAAAATCCCGGGAATTGGTAACAAATCGAAATTCCCGTGTAACGGATATCTGCCGGGAAAAGGTCGGCAAAGACAGCAGCTTCCGGTCCGAAAATACCTGCATAGAAGATAGAAAGCGGGATGATGATGGCAAGGGCAATCACAAAGAGGTTGCCGCCTGAGTTTTGCATCACCCAGAAGGACGGGAAAATCGAGAGGCCGCACAAAACCGCGCAAATCCCGTAAACCTTACCACGCCCGTACTTGTCGGCCAAGTGCCCGAAAAGGGCAATGAACGGACACATTAAAAGCGCCGCAACCATCACGACGATAAGTGCACTCGTGCGATCGACGTGGATGTATTGAACCAAGTAGGTGATCACAAAGACGGCGAGTACGTTAAAGAAGACGCCGTCAACCCAGCGCGCTCCGACTCCCAAAAGAATGTTAAAGGGGTGATTTTTGCAAACGCGAATAATCGGAAGCGATTTCTTGACCTTGTCTTTGGCAGCTTGCTCTTGAACTTTACGGAAATCCGGTGTTTCGAGAATCGATAGACGAACCCAAAGGGCAATGCCGACCAGGAAAACACTCATCAGGAAGGCGATACGCCAACCCCAATCCAAAAATTGTTCGTCCGTCAGAGTCATCGAAAGCAAGGCGACGACGCCGGAGGAAAGGCAAAGTCCCGTAGCCAGTCCCATTTGAGGAATGGAAGCATAAAAGGCGCGTTCTTTTTTGCTCGCATATTCATAGGTCATCAAGACTGCCCCGCCCCATTCGCCGCCCAGGCCTAAGCCCTGCAGTAGGCGGAATGTTTGCAAAAGAATGGGAGCGGCAAGCCCGATGGCGGCATATGTCGGCACAAGACCGATACCGATTGTCGACAGTCCCATGATGAGCATCGTCAAAATCAGCATGCTCTTGCGACCGATTTTGTCGCCGAAGTGTCCGAAAATAAATCCGCCGAAGGGACGGGCCAAGTATCCGATTGCGAATGTTGTATAGGCCAGGAGTGTTCCGATGTACGGGTCACTTGTCGGAAAAAAGAGTTTATTAAAGACGATACCGGCGACGACACCGTACAAGAAAAAATCGTACCATTCGATTGTGGCGCCGAGTAGCGACGCCCAAACAACCTTTCGAATTTCTTTTTTCGATGGTTGGTTCATTGAGATCTCCGTTGGTTAGTAAATATTTATTTGACTTCTAAGAACTGTTGCGACCAATGTGATTGTATTCGTATAATTTATTTGGATAAATGCGAATTTATACTGATAAATATTTACTAACGGATGCAAATCAGAACTAAATCGACAAGCTTTATTTAGTAAATATTTATGAAGAAACGTCTCGGAGTAAGCTATGCGTTACAAGCAAATCACACTATCGGAAGTGGCAAAGAAAGCCGGTGTATCGACGACGACGGCTTCGATGATTTTAAGTCGTCGTTCCGGCGTGTCCTTTTCCAAGGAGACGGTCGAAAGGGTTGAACGAATTGCTCGAGAAACAGGTTACAGTGCGAGTCGGAAACACCGGATGCAAACCGGGACTTTCCCGACCGTTCTCATTGTTTGCCCGAACATTTCCAATCACTATTACTCACGCATCGTCCAGGCGATTCAGCAGGAAGCCGATGCCAATCACTATTCAACTCTCGTGTATACCCACTACCGGGACATCGCCAAGGAGAGCGAATGCGTACAAATGGCATTGGATTTCGGTATTAAAGGGCTGCTCTTTGCAACGATGCCCAATAATGTCAAACTTTTGGAAGAAATTAACGAACGCATTCCCGTGGTTGTCATCGGAGATAGGGATAATCAAGCGGCTCTTGATACGGTTGAACTCAATGATTACGGGGCAGGCGCCATGCTTGCCGAGCACCTTTCTTCGCTCGGCCACCGGCGCATTGCCTTTATC
>DHJT01000022.1:11999-12666 GCA_002404465.1 Sutterella sp. UBA4713
TTTCCAGGAAAGACCCGACTTCCAGTGTCGTCGTTTACTCACATACCGTCACCCCGCGTGAAGAACTCGCCGATATCGATTTGGAATACAACATCGGTTATCGTCTGACGACAAGTTGCATCCAGGAAAAGCCCGACGTGACGGCTTTTGTTGCCGTTAACGACTCGGTGGCCGCCGGCGTCATGGACGCGATTTTAAGTCGCGGTTTTAAGATCCCCGAGGACTATTCCGTTTGCGGTTGTGATAACACGAGTACGAGTCGCTACAAATTTGCCAGTATTACAACGGTCGAACACCAACTTGAAGAAAAGGGACGCTACGCCTTTCATATTTTGCAAAAACGCATGAGCGGTAAAACGGCTGACCGCATCATGCGTGTCGAGTATCCCAATCGACTGATGGAAAGGAAAAGCACCGGACCGGTGCGAAAGCATGCGCGTAATGCCCCTTTCAGCTAAGTTCCTTAGTGCGTCGTGCGGCGAATGATTGCGTTTCCGGCCCATTGGAAGAGACTGATGACGGCAAGGATTACAAAGACCGAAAGCCAAATCATGTCGCGATAGCCCATTTGGTAGCCGTAGCGAATCGCAAAATCTCCGATTCCTCCGGCTCCGATGGCCCCTGCAATCGCCGTGATGCCGATAAAGCTTACAAACGTAATCATCGT
>DHJT01000011.1:0-218 GCA_002404465.1 Sutterella sp. UBA4713
AGAAGTTATGACGCACTCGGTCCCTTAAAGTTAAACGAAGTCAAAGCCGCCGTCATTTTCCTTCTCGTGTTGCTTATTTGGGCCACCGATAAACTTCACGGTATCAATGCAACCGTCGTTGCCATGCTCGGTGCCATCGTCATGCTGGCGCCTCAGACCAAACTTTTAAACTGGAACGATGTCGATATTCCCTGGCATCTGATGATCTTCTCGGCCGG
>DHJT01000011.1:269-5677 GCA_002404465.1 Sutterella sp. UBA4713
GCTTATTCGCTCGGAGCAGGCCTGTCGGCCACCAAGCTCATGAACGTGCTGGCTCTGGCGATGATGGACCATCTCGGAATGGCTTCCATGCACTTTTTTACGGTGTATGCGATTTTGACGGGAATTTTTATCTTGAGTCATTTGATCTTTCAAAGCAAAAACATGCGAACGCTGATTTTCATGCCGATTGTCATCGGCATTGCACAAGCGTTACACATGGACATTCTCTCGCTTGCCATGCCCGTTGCTCTATGTATTAACGTCTGTTGGACACTTCCCTTTAACGCCAAGCCCAACGCTATGCTGTACGGGACAAATAAATACACGATGGCAGAGGCCTTCCGATACGGCTTTACCATGTCCGTGCTTTACTGGATTTTGCTCCTTATTGCCGGTGCCACATACTTTAATTGGTTGGGAATTTGCCCGAGCATCTTCCAATAGACTCCTACTCTCCAAAAGAACCGGAAAAGGCGGTGGCGGCATTCCGACACCGCCTCTTTTTATCCACCGAAAACCGACTTTCGGTTTATGCGCTTCGGCATCGTATTCAATGCATTACTCACTGATAAAAAAACCTTATGGAACGGATTGAAAATCCTGCGTTTTCACTCGGATTGGCAGGGCAAAATTATCGCAAGGATGTTTAGGGATGAATTGATTTTCTCGGCATCCGGCGGTCTCGGAAAGTCCGCATTATCTAACACTTTTTCAAGGAATCAATCATGGCAAAGGAAATCGAACGCAAGTTCCTCGTTGTCGGAGATGCCTGGCGCAAACTCGCCGAAGGCATCCACTATCGTCAAGGGTACCTAAACAGCATGAAAGAGCGCACGGTCCGCATCCGCACCGTCGGAGAAAAAGCCGTCATCACGGTCAAAGGCCCGACCGTCGGTGTAACCCGTATGGAATTTGAGTATCCGATTCCTTACGACGATTGCGTTGCCATGCTCGAGAACTTGGCGGAAAAACCCATCATCGAAAAGAAACGCTACAAGATTCCGATGGGGGAATTTGTCTGGGAAATCGACGAATTTTTCGGCGTGAACGAAGGTTTGATTGTTGCCGAAATTGAATTAAAGAGCGAAGACCAATCCTTTGATAAACCCGAATGGATCGGCAAAGAAGTCTCGGGGGATCCCCGTTACTACAACTCCATGCTCGTCGCACATCCGTACACGACCTGGAAAGACAAAAACTAAATCAGGAGAAAACCCATGGCTGATACATATGCTAAAAACGTCGCAACCTCCGCCGAAGAGGCTTTAAAGCTTGTCCCGCGTGCTGAGTTCCGAGTCTTCGGGAAAGATATTATCGCCGGCATCATCGAACACATGTGGACCTGCAAGGCACAACTTTTTAAGGCGCGCGTCATGCCGGCGGAAACCTACATTCTTTCGCGTAAAACCAACGAAGCCAATGTCAAAGTGCGTGACGGACTCCTTGACATCAAAACCAAGACGGGAGAAACCCCCGAAGGCTTTGAAATTTTTCAGCCCCGTGGAAAGTTCCAGTTCCCGGTGACACGCGATCAACTGGCTGAAATTTTCTCGCACCTTGGAGTCAACGTAGATCTTGACAAAGAAACGTACTCTTTTGAGGCGTTTCTTGAAATTATTCGTGCCAATCCGGATACGGCGGTTGTCACAGTCGAGAAGAAACGTTACGGATTTAGCGTCAACGGCGTCATTTGCGAATACGCTCAAGTTTGGTTTAACGGGGCGCTCGTGGAAACGGCCTGTTGCGAGAGCGAAAACTACGCAGCGATGCAAGGTGCCGTGGATGCTTTAGGCATCGCAAAGCTTCCTAATACGAATTACCTGAAGGCGGCTAAAGCCGTCATCGGTATGTAACATAGATCCCTCCTTTTATTTTCCGTCTGAGAGACCGTGCGCCTCTCAGACTTCTTCCTGCTTTTTTAGACGCTGTTTCGACTGCAAATCATTTTATTTCTGGCAAAACGCACGAAAAAGAGGACTAAAAGCCCTATAACTTCGAAGGCCATGTTCAATATCTTTCGTTAATTTTCGTCAGTTTTTGCTTATTTACGTCAATTTCACTGCAATTTTCGATAACACGATTAAAACGACACAAAAACATTCCCGAGCACAACGCGTGCCCGAAAAGAGTCTTTGACACCGAGGAAAAGCCTAGACGTCTTCGGGCTCAATGCCCGAACGCGGCACATCCAAACTGAGCGTCACGCCGCGCTTGGGGTTCGCTCGTCCGATCAGGCGTCCGTTATGACGTTCGGCAATTGTGGAGACCAAGGAAAGACCGAGACCTAAACCCGACTCTTTCGTCGTCATAAAGAGCATCATGAAGTGATCGACGAAGTCCTGCGTAACCTTCGGCCCGTTGTCACTGACTTCAATGCGCCAGAACTGCTCACACCGGAAAATGCGAATGCGAATCTCGGCATCGAGCATGCCCTTGACTGAATCATTGGCGTTTTTCAACAAGTTGAGTACCGCCAGTTCAATTTCCCAATCGTCAATTTCCGCCCATAGATACGGAGAAATATCGGTCAAAATCGGTGCGGCTCCGCGATGTGAACGCCGAAAGTTCTCAATCGCTCTTTCGACCGTCACACTCAAGTCCGCCGTCACAAGAGTCGGCGTTTTTTGCTTTGCGTACGAACGCACGCGATCGATGATTTCACCTGCGCGCGTTCCTTGACTAAGAATCTCTTCCAGAACGGTAACAAGAACCTCTTTGTCGATTTGGCCACGCTTGACGCGTCTGAGCATCCCGTGCGCAAAATTCGTAATTGCGCCGATCGGCTGCTTGAGCTCATGCGCAATCATCGTCGACATTTGACCGATCATGCCGGCGCGTTCCAAATTGGTGATGCGATCGCGCGCCACCGTCGCTTCACGTTCGATTTTCTCACGTTCACGAAGCGCAAGGCGCAGTTGAAGCGTTTTCTTTCGTACGGCATACGAAACAATCGTCGAATACAAAATAATGAGAACAAAGAGAACCGCTACGCTGATGACCGATACCCGATATTCTCGGAAAAATTCACCGAACGTCCAACGCCCGATCTGCTCGTACGGCCCGATTTTTAAATCAAAGAACAAGTCATAAATTGCGCGATCGGATGCCGGAGGAGCCCAGCGATAACCGGCAGCGATGATCTTAGGTGAACGAAGAACTTCACGAACGAGATTGGCTCTTCGCAAATCGACACCGGACGTTCTGGAAAGATACAGTGCAGGATACCGATCCGTCGATGAAAAGACGCCGTTTTTTCGGGACTTTTTAGCTCCGATTAACCGAAAGTCCGTAGCACGAATTTTCCCGCTTGCAACGAGCGATTCAAAGACCCCGGACGGAAGCACACCCGCATAAGCGCGCCCGGTAGCGACGTCCTTGACGACCTTCATGGGGTCATTTCCGTAAAACGTTACGTTCTCGAAAAAGACACTCGGAGCAAATCCGCGCCGCAAGACATCGCGTTTCGCTACGTACCAGCCGGAAAAGCTCGTTGCCGATGTCAAAGCAATCGCTTGTCGATTTAAGCTTTCAACACCTTTCACTGATTGATTAGCAGAACGCGTAAAGTACAGAGCGCCTTCGACTTCCGAAGGACTTGAAGCGTAATTGGGCCACAAAGATGCAATCGGAAAAAGAACGGGCTTAAATGCATTGGTCTGTGTAAAAAAGGATGCCGTTGTCAGGAGCAAATCCACGCGTCCTTCGCGAAGTCTCTCGTAAATTTCCGCCCGAGACAGACGCTGAACGGCAATATGGCGGGAATTCAACTGATTGACGAGCGCCCGTACGGTCGAAGAAATAGCCGCATCATAACGGGACGTTTCCGCATCGGCTTGGACGGCAAGGATAAAGGGGCCCGGCCCACGTGCTCGTTTTGAAATTTCCGTCAATGCAGGCGACTCCAGAATGACGGCCGAACTTATGCTCGGTGCCAAGACAAAAGCACCGAAAATACCGATCATCAATCCACGCCGTATTGACGAAAAAGAAAAAGTCATCCCTACACACCCGGCAATGCAATATGGCGATTCGGCCAACGCATATCGACGACCTTCAGAATGTTGTATTCGCTCATCAAACCCTCGGCAGTCTGCCTGGCTACAACACGAACGTTGGCAATCAAAATGTCCCCCGGATAAAGCGAGAAAACGCCGTTATCCACGAGGGCTTGAAAATCGGCATCCTGCATCCGAACCTTGATCATCTGCGATCCGGTCGAAAACGTCCACGTATCATCAACGCCGGCTACGGGACCGGCAAGCGAAAGCACCATCGTGCGCACTTCATCTTGAAGCAAAACCTCTTTTTCTTCCGGCATCGACAAAGCAAGAATGTGTCGAGAGTCAAGTTCCAAAATCACTTCGCCCGTCGTGCGGCTTGTAAAAACAATGCGTTGCAATTTCGTGTTTTTAAGCGCATCGCCGAAGGCCGAAATCGCACGACGTACGCCGCGGTTTCTTAGAAGGCGGTACGTTGTGTAACTGACATGAAAGATATCGCGTCCGCACTTGACATCAACGACCTTCCCGAGCAAATCAACGCGGTCGATTTCCCGTCCCCCTAAAGCAATCAAAAGCTGAAAAAGCCCGGGGAGCGAACCGTCTTCTTCGTCGCCTTGCCGGGGATCGGCCAAATCATGTTCTCTCAGACCCAACGCATCGACGACAACCATCGGTTGCGGATTCATCAAATGTGCATTTCCCGATAATGCGGCACGACGCGCCATTCCCAAATTGATACCGAAGCCGTAGTCGACTTCACACAAATCGGATCCCGGATTGCGCCTAACGTCGATTTCCGCTTCCACCAAGCGACCGTAAAGCTCCATGGCAGAGGCCGTCAAAATTGTGTCGATACCGACGACGGATTCGGAAACGGAATGATCCTCGGACGTTGCGCCGGACCGGAGCAACCCTTTGAATGAAACATCAAATACGGCCAAAGCCATCTTTCTCTCCTAAAATGAGATAGGCAATCGGGGCATTTTACCCTGAGATACGAAACCTTTCTTTTTTTATGAGCAGTCTGCCGTGGTCACTGACGGACAAACACCCTTAAAAATTGCGCTTGCCGGCTCCTTTGACGAGTCCGTCATTGATGCACTCGTTACCTTCGGTGACAAGTCCGTTGAAGAACTTTATGAGCACATTGCCTACGGCAAGGGCACTTGGTATCACACCGTTCCGCGTTTAAGCCGTAAGACAGCCGTTCGCCTAATTGACTGGCTCAAAGAAAATGCCCCGACCATCGGAGAAATTACCCCGGAGTTTTACCCGAGCGAGGAAATGCTTCCTGCCGAACCGAGTCACGCAACAACACCCTCACCACTTAAAAGTCTTCCGGAGTCGCTTTCAGGGAAATTCGGCACAAATCGCGGGACGGGTTCTACACTTCTTGAAGCCGATAAC
>DHJT01000011.1:5710-8674 GCA_002404465.1 Sutterella sp. UBA4713
CCTGGCTCAAGGCACGAGCGGCCAACCCCAACACCCGCGCACAATACGAAAAAGAAGCCGAGCGTTTTTTGCTCTGGTCCACAATGGAACGCCAAAAAGCCTTAAGTTCCGTCGGCACGGAAGATGCGGCACTTTATTACAGGTGGCTTGAAGCCTTGGGTAGAACAGATGAAACATGTTGGGCACAAAGTTGGCGCCTACCGCAAACCGCATGGATCGGACAAAAAAATGCGCCGCGATTAAGTAGCACATGGCGTCCCTTTAACGGACCGCTAAGCCCCGCAAGCCGCAAGGCGGCTACAACAGCCGTGCGTCTTCTTTTTACGTTTCTGGCAAAAACAGGTTATCTGAAAAGCAACCCCTTTGATCAAGTGTCCTCAAAGATCCGACTTCTTCCGGGCGAAGGAGCTCCCAAAGCGTTTGCCGATCGGTCTCTTTCTGCACGACAGTGGGAAGAAATTTCCGAGCATTTGGAAGCCATGCCCGAAGGCCCGGCCAAAGCACGCCTTCGCGTTATTTTGTCGTTCGGCAAGGGACTCGGAATGCGAGCCTCGGAAATGATCGGTGCAAAAACAGGTTGGATCACCACGCGACGCATCGGTGACAAGGACATAACCGTTATCGAAATTGTCGGCAAAGGAGACAAGATTCGGCGTCTTCCCGTTCCGGAACAAACCGAAGAAACGATTAACGCGTATCTTGCAACTCGAGGGCTTCCGAGGCATGCCCTGTGTCCGGTCGACACACCGATTCTCGCAGGTCTCGGAAAACGCAAGAAAACGGGACTTTCTCGCTCGGGTCTATATAAAACTTTATGTGATTTTTTTGAGAATGTTGCTCTTGCCGTTCAGGTTGAGCGCCCTGTCGACGCAGAAAAGCTACGCGCCGGATCAACACACTGGTTACGACACACATTTGCTGTTACGGCTTTAAAAACCATGGACATTAACCTTGTGCAAACAGCGCTAGGCCACGCTTCCATCGGAACGACAAGTCGGTATCTTGCGCCTGAAGAGGCAGCACTTGCCGAGGCTATGAAGAAAATCAAGCCGATTTGATTGAAGCCCGGCCCTTAAAAGGCCGTCCATTAAAGCAAAAGGGGGTGTTGACAAAGTCGGTCTTCCCGACTGGGTCGCACTCTCTTTTTTTAGGGAAAACTCTGAAGAAGCGGGCCCGGGGAATCGAACCCGGGGCTCGCTAGTAAGATGGTAGGTGAGCAAACCTAAATTCATCTTACTATGCAAAACTTTATCACTAAAGATGGGCTTTTGTTCTATTGCTACACTATAGACAAGGAGCAACACAGAAAAATTGATGCCTTTCTTGCTGTGCTACAGAAATCAGGCGTTGAAGAAATCATTCGAAAAGCATTGAGCGAACAAAAGACAGGAAGACCGAGAGTCAATCCGTACTCGATGTTTGCGACCATTTTATTTGGTTTTGCGTTCGGATCGGCCACGCTTCGATCTCTTGAATCGAGCTGTCGTTACGACACTCGGTTTATTTATCTCATGAACGGGGAACAGCCAGACTACTCGACCTTCTCCAAATTCTTTAATCGAATCATTCTTCCTCACGTTGACGAAATCTTTGCAGCAATTACGAAAACAATTCTTAGCTTTTGCGACGTTGCCATTGACGATTGCCACATTGACGGCACGAAGTTCGAAGCGCGTTCAAACAAATACAAAGTTGTTTGGAAGCCGACAACGTATCATTTAAAGTTGAGTGCAAAAATTCGCAGACTTCTTAGCCTCTTAGGGATTTCGAGAGGTGTTCCCTGTGAGGGCTTTATTCCCTCTACGATATTGATTGCAAAGATTAAAGAAGCTCAAGCCTTACCCATGCCATCGGAGAAAAATGAAAGGAAAGTACGAGAACGGCAACTCCAAAATTTAACGGATTACCTTTTAAAACTGCTCGAATACGAAGAGAAAGAAAGCATTTGTGGCCCCGACAGGAATTCCTATTACAAGACGGACCACGACGCGACTGCGATGTGTTTAAAAGAAGATTATTACAGTGGTCTCGGCAGTAATCTTCGAGCAGCTTATCAGATGCAAGTTATTGTCAGTCATGGCTTTGTTGCGACTTACTATGTCTCCCAAGACAGAACGGATTTGTATTCTTTCATTCCGACGTTAGAGCGATTCAATACGATGCACGGCACACTGCCAGAACGAATCACAGCAGACGCCGGCTACGGTTGCCTTGATAATTACCGTTACTGCAAAAGCCATGGCATTGACGCATTCGTTAAGTATCAATCTTGGGAAGGGGAATGTAGTGGAAGAAGGCCTGCATTGTATGAACTCAACGATGACGATTCTATTACCTGCCTTGGAGGAATAAATGCTGTTCCAATCAAAATTGAGGGACGGCATCACAAATTGAAAAATGGGATTTTCTATCGAGTCCAGTGTCCCAAAGATTGTCCGTTTATGCCTTATTGCAGACAATGGATGAAGATTCCTATCGCGTCAGAACGTGTGTTTGAAATCAATCCTGAATACCAAAGACTCAAGCAACAAGCCAGGGACAGACTACTGTCTGTAAAAGGAATTGAACTGCGAGTTAATCGCTCTTGTCAAGTCGAAGGAGTCTACGGAATCACGAAATACAACATGCAATACTGCCGCATCCGTAGGGCTGGCATGAATCGTGTAAAGGCAGAGTTCATGCTCGTTCTTTTAGGGCTTAATATCCGCAAATTTTTGCGTTGTTATGAAAGGAAAACTTCGCTTGAATATTGGAAAGCGCCAGAGGGTCTACAACCTGAGAAATTCAAAAAGCCCTCTGCAAAACGGTTAGCCAACAGAGTTAGAAAGAGACGAAATAAGCAGCCAAATGAAATTGCTAGGGACTCTTATCGTTACAAAAGTCAAAATAGAAAAAGGGAGCATTGACACCCGTCGGTCAGACCGACTTTATCAACACCCCCTTTTCGCATCGAACTTTAAGACA
>DHJT01000029.1 GCA_002404465.1 Sutterella sp. UBA4713
TAGCGGCTCTGATAGCCACCGGATGCATGTTCGTGACGTCGGCCTTAACGGGCTTAACGCAGGCCGAAGCCGCCGATTTGACCGTGACCGTGGCCGTGACGACTGAGCTGCCGGAAGAAACGCTTCTTTCGCTTTCCCGTGAAGCGCAAAAGACGGGCGCGCGCCTTGTTGTGCGCGGCCTTGCGCTTACGCGAAAGGAAAAAGATGCGCTGACCTCGCGCGGGCATTTTAGTCAAAGCCCGTCCGTTCAAGACCAAAACCGTGCCTTAATACGAACCGGTTTTTTGCGTCTTGCCGCCTATGCAAAAAAAGGCATCGTCTTTACCGTTGATCCGGTGTTTTTCCGGGATCGTTCGATTACCTATGCGCCGACCGTCGTCTTTGCCTTAGGAAATCGCGAAATGCATCTGACGGGATTTACGTGCATCGCAAGTGCAGCGCACTACGGCGCGAAGAAAACGGACGATGCGACCTTTCAAGCCGCGTTACTGCAGTATGCGGGAGATGCGCCGTGAAAAAATGGATCGGGATTGCGGTCGCTTTTCTTTTGACGCATCGAACGTTTTCTCAAACGCTGCCTGATGCGGCAACACTTTTTGAAAACGCCGCCGTCTTAGAGACGATTGAGAAAAATTCCGGCAAGACCGACGCGCTTAAGGCCTTAAGACAAACGGGCACCGAATCGCTTTTTGATCCGGGAAGGCGCGCCGTGGATGCGGCCTACAGCAAAGACGACCCGACATCGCAAGCCGTTGTCACGGTTGACCGGGGACTCGCCGATCGCCCCACGGTCGATGCTGACCCCGGGGGCTTTGTGTCCGAAGAGCTTGAGGCTATTAAAAAGGGTGCTTCGGAAAAATTCCCTGACCTTGAAAATGTCGCCGCGGTCGGGGCGTGTCGCCCGGCAAGCATCCGTGTTTCCGGCGATCAAACGACGCACACGTGCGACATCCGAACCCATGAAAGCGCCTCCGAATACATGGAAAAGCACTGCTCGATTCAGCTTTTGGATCTGACGCGGCATGAAAGTCGTTTTCGCTGCTCCGTGACCTCGATTCAAGAGAAGGTCTTTGAGCTTGCGATTCCCGTTATCCCGACCTATACGACGACAACGACGTTGACGTGCTTGGAAGGTAAGCGTAACGCCCAAACCGCCGTTTGCACCGTAACCTACGGGAGTACTTCGCGCGAACGCTATGAAGCCTTTTGCGTGAGGCCTTTGTATAAAACCGAGCGCAAGGTTTGCACGAAGGCACTTCGCGTCAAACCGGTTGCCACGTGTACGCCCGGCACCGTGACGCGCGCTCGCGTGCACGATGCGGGGATTTTGTCGGAAGACGCGGTCCCCGGGGCCGATACGTTTGAAGTCGCTTACGTGTGCGGCAAGAGCGAGCGTCCCGCCGTTCGTTTGGGGGTAAATACGCAAAAGGACGGCGATGTGGATTTTTTTGTCGAAACGGCAGATTCCGTGATCGACATCGTGCGCATTGTCGGCGGCAATACCCTTCGCTTTACCGGAAGCCTTTCGTGCGAAAACGATGCCTGCACGGCCCCTGTGACCGTCTCGGTTTTTCACTTAAGCGGCGAAAGCCGGGTTTATTCCGGTTCTCTTCAAACCACGCTTTTCTTTAACCGATTTGCCGTCACAAGCGAAACGGAATATTGGGAGGAATCGTGCAAAATCGATTAGGCATCGTGTTTGCGGCGCTTGTGGCAATGCTTCCGGTTGTGTCCGATGCCGGCTGTCTTGTCACGCGCAAAACGTGCATTGATCCGGGAGCCACACGCGTTATCGACGGCATTGCCGTCACACGCGATTGCTGGGGGTATGAAGAAGAAAAAACTTGTTTGAAAGAAGAGACGGGAGTAGACGGCTGTAAGACGCTTTCAGACGATGAGGCCGCATCCGGTCCCGGTGGCTGTAAGCGCATTGAGTCAACGTGCGAAGAGTCCGTGACGGAGGTGGACGGGAAAACGGTTTGCCTTAAGGAGGCGGCCCTTTACCGGTGCGACAAGCAAATTGAGCTTCCGCTTTTAAATGCTGCGTGGAAAGGAGTCGTGACCGAAACGGAAAAAACGCCTCTGGAAAATACGTGTGAAACCTTTGAGAACAATGCCGCATGCGTTCGAGTCGAGATAAAAGACGAGGGCAACACCGTGACGCAAACGTACACGTGTTCCGATGAGAACCTTGCGGCTTGCACGGAACTAGTTGAACTCGGGTGTACGCGCCTTAAAAAACCGAGTTGTGATTCGGCAACCGATCCGACCTGTGCTTTAAAAGTCGGACGCGTGCGCTGCTCGACAGATGCCTTTACTTCGTACGTGGAAAACGGATCGGCAACGATATTAAGCAGCACGGAGCGCGTCGATTCAAAAGCGCAAGCCGACAGATCCTCTCTCAAGGCGCTTGAAAAAGACGGCGCGACGTGCACGGTGATTGCAAGCGAGTGTACCGATGAGAATGCCGGCTGGCGTGTCGTGAACGGCAATCGGGTGTACGCAACGTGTTGGGCCTACAAAGAGACGGTTCTTTGTCGCGATACACGGGAATCGTCAACATGCCGGGCTCTTGAGGCCGATAGCCGTTGCCGTCAAACAAGTTCGGCGTGCGACGCGATGATTGACGGAGTTTGCGCCAAGGAAACGCGCCAATTTACCTGTACGGGTTCGGCCGATTCGGTTTTCGAAGGCGCCGGTGAGGTTCTGGATGAAATTGAAATAACGGACGGCGTGGCATCGATTTCGACATGCGCGGATATTGACAGTGATGCGGCCTGTCGCCTGACGGCCAAGAGCTGTGAAGAAGAAAGCGAGAACGGGTGTAAAAAATATGCGCTCACGTATGCCTGCGGTCAAAAAGGCGAGGTTGTCACAAAAAATGATTGCCGGGATTTAAGTGAAAATCCGGCTTGCCGCCTTGAGGGCACCGAGTGTACGGGGTACGACGCGGCAGGTCACTGCACGATGGCAACGCGCCGCTACGTGTGCGAGGCGCCCGAAAAAACGCTTGAAATCGGTCAGGTTTGCGATGATACGGTTTGCATTAACGGGGTTTGCCAAAAAAGAGAGGAAGCTAATACCGATGCCTTTCTCCAAAGCGCCGCGCTCCTTGAAGTGGCCCGTGAAGCGGCCTCTTACGCCGATGCCGGCAAGGGCACGGTTTTTGAAGGGATTGCCTCGGGCTGCACTGTGAAAGCGGCCGGTTTTTCCTGCTGCAAAAGGGCCGATGCCGCCGATGCGGCCGAGCTTTCCAATTCGGCCTTTGAAGTGGCCGTCACGGCAGGCGTTGATGCCGGATTCGAACTTATAAAGACCGTCGGCAGCCCCTATGTCTACGACATCTTAAGTTCGCACGAGGCGTTAAGTCCGCTCCTGACAAACTTGTACGGTGAGGCCGGGACCGGTGTGTATTCGCCGAATTTTTCCTTTTACGGCGTTTCGGTTGCGCGCGACGCAGCCGGGTCACTGACGATGAATTTTTCGCCGGCTGCCTTTTTTGCGGCCGTTGCGATGCAGTATTTAACCGAGTACTTCACGTGTACGAAAGAAGATCAATTGCATGCGATGCGCGAGGCCGCGGGCCTGTGTCGGTACGTCGGCTCGTATTGCGCGAAAAAGTCCGGCCTCGGGTGTCTGGAGAAAAAAGAAAGTTGGGTGTGTTTTAACTCGCGTCTTGCGCGTCTTGTCCAGGAGGGAGCGAGGCGGGAACTGAATTTAGGTTGGGGCACGCCCGAAGCACCGCTCACACGCGGCATTACGTTTGAAGAGTTGCGGCGTCTTGACTTTACGAAAATCGATTTGACGGCCGCTATCGGCGAGGTATCACGCGTCAATGCCGCCAAGTTAACCGGACAGTTGCCGGATGCCTCGGCCGCAAACGCGCGCATGAAAACGCGCGTCTCGGATTTAACAACCTCGGGGAAGGCGCCCTATGAGGCCTATAGCACCGTCACGGGTAAGTGCTACACGGCCTCGGGCACGCCGACCCACTGCGCCTCGATAACCGCATCGCCTTAACGGAGAAGTGCCCTATGTTCGTACGTTTTAAGTCAGTTAAACGAGCGGCGTTTGCCGCGTGCTTTATGCCTCTTGCCGCCGCTTCATTTGCAACGATGCCGCCGTATTTTGCGCAGGACGTGTGGGCCGATCCTTTGCGTCCGTTCCTTTTTTACGGGGAAAGTCGCGACATTCAAGCGTCTTTGAAAGAAAGAAAGGAAGACGGGGCAAGCGCGCCTGAGACACTCTCGGCTCTTAAGACGCGTGTTCAAAAAACGCTTGAGACTGCCGTCATGGATCCGACCGATGAGAACATTGCGGCGTACCTGAAAATCAATGCGCACTTGTTTGAAAAAGCCGGCCATTTTGCCGAGCGTTGGCGCGACGTACTTATCAGGTACCCGGAGTACGACTGGACGGCAAGTCACCCGGTTGTCAATTCCGCCTCGACAGCGCTTTCGCGTGAAAGGGAACAAAAGCAAAACGCGAAACTGATGAGCCTTACCGATTCCTGGGGTCTTGTCTTTTTCGGTGATTCGGAGCGCTTAACGGGCCTGATGCGCCCGCTTGTCGATCGCTTTGCGGCAATAACGGGTTTGGAGCTCGTTAAGGTCGCGGTCGGGGGCGCTTCCCCGTATTTGAGCAATGCGTATCCGGATAACGGATTAAGTTATCGCGCCTGCGGCGGCATTAAGCGATTTCCGGCCCTTGTTCTCATGCATAAAGACGACGGCGATATTGCCGCTTCGCGCCTTGTTGCAACCGGCGTCGTTGATATTACCGAACTCGGGCGACGCGTCGTGCGGCTCGTTCGTGCCTTTGAAAAACAAGTAAGGCCCATGCCCGAACTTCAAAAAGCCGTCGTTCATTTCGGAGAAATGCCGTGAAAAGAAAAGATACCCTTTGCGTTTTGGTTCCCGTGTGCCTTTTGCTTGCGTCGCAAGGGGCACCGGCCGGGTTTGTCAAAGACTACTTTGAGGCAACGGAGGCGATGAGTAACGTCACGGCAGCCGGTGTGCGCGAGGCAGGGGCCGTCTCGACAGTGACGGGCGGCGGTTTTGTCTATCGCACGCCGCGCACGGACTTCGTGCCGTTTTCCGTTACGCCCCCGTCGCTTAAGGCCGGATGCGGCGGCATCGATCTATTTTTAGGCGCCTTTTCGATTCCCTCGCGCGAAGAGTTCGTCTCGTTTTTAAAAAGCGTCGGGACGGCGCTCCCCGGTCTTGCGTTTCAGCTCGCGCTCCAGACGATGGCGCCCGATTTAAACGAGCAAGTGGGGCGGTATGCCGATCTGATTCGTTCGTACACCAACCGCTACACCGATAGCTGTGAAGCCGCGAAAGCGCTTTTGGAAAATACGGGAGCGGCCGAACACTTAAGTCGTGTGGTCGAAGGCGCAAAAAATGCTCTTCGAAGCGACGGAACCGTGGCCGATCAATCCGAAGCCGATCGTCGGGTGCGCGATCACGGCGAAAAGGCCATTGCCGCAAGTCCCGTGCGAAAAGATTCGGGCGGAAACGTCGTGGACGCGCCGGAAATAAACCTGACGTGGGCGCTTCTTTCGGGCGGAAAGTTAGGCGCGGCGGATTTTAATTCCGTCTCGCTGCGGGAAACGATGATGACGCTTCTCGGGACGACGATTTTTACTCAGGAAGGGCAAGGGGAAAACGCCGTTCTTGCGTCCCGGGAAATCGCCGGTGTCGATTTGTTGCCGATTCTTTTTAGCGAAACGGGAAAAAAGGACGCGGCGGTAAAGCTTGTGTGTGACGAACCTAAGCGCTGTCTTACGCCCACGCAAAAGACCTTTTACGACACGGACCTTGTGGCCGAATTAAAGGCGGCGGCAACACACTACTTACAGGCTCTAAAAAAGCGCGATGCCTCGCTTGTCACCGACGAAGAGATGCTCTTTTTGGCCTCGGTCTCGTCGGTGCCGCTTTTAAAAATCTTAAATCTTGCGTCCGTTGCGCGTTACGAGGGACTTGCGACAGACGTTGTCAATACGTACGTGGAAGCGGCGGCCTATGAGGCGCTTGTCGGGGCCCTTGAGGCTCTGACAGGTGACATTCGCCGCGTGATGGGCTCTTCGGCCGCAACATCAATCAGTGCCGAACACGCCAGACACGTCAAAGCCCTTGTTTTGCGGATCGGCGAAGTCGAACAGAGTCTTTCTGAGCGGCGCGACAAAGTCGTACAGGCGATGAATCGGGCAGCGGCCTTCGTCACGCAACTCGAGCACATCGAAAGAAGCCTTAAAGCCAATGCCGCTTTGGATCGGACGGACATGACAGGGAGTGCCCCGTGACCGAACTTTTTTACTACGCCTATTGGAACGGAAGCGCGCTTTACGATGTGTTTTCGGCCGTTGCCGCGTTCTTCGGAACAGGTGAATTCTCGCGTCTTTCTTCGCTGATTGTTTTAGCCGGTCTTGTAATCGTCGTTGCGTTCGGGGCGATAAAAAATCAAGGGCGGGGCGTCATTTCGTTTGCAGCGGCTGCCGTTTTCGTCTGGTTCATCCTCATTGTCCCGAAAGCCTCCGTCGTTATCTATGACGTACGGGCAGAAACGACGCACGTCGTCGATAACGTACCGATCGGCATTGCCTTTCCGGCAAGTCTTGTTAATCGCGCGGGCTACTTTTTGGCGACAACGTATGAGGCGGCATTTTCTCCCGTCGATGTCGCACGCTTTACCCGGTTCGGCGCCGTGTATCCGGAGCGGCTTCTCGAAGCTCTGGCGGCTACCGGCCCCGTGACGCGCAAGACACGCGAGGCTTTAAAGACCGTGATCGAAGGCTGCATTCTTCCCGAGACACTGACTGATTCGGCTAAGGCGAGAACGCTCACGCAAAGCGCAACCCTGTGGGAAACCGTCACGCAAGACGGGTGGGTTAATCCGGCGCGTCGCGTGGTGCTCACGGATAAAGGAGTCCTTTCGTGCCCGAAGGCCGTTTCCGAACTCACGCGACTTTTTGACGCGGAGGAGCTTCCGGCGTTAAAGCGCGTCCTCGGAGCCAAATTGGCCCCTCAAGCAAATGATCCGGCCTCGTACCTAGCCGTATCGCTTCCGCAAGCGGAAAGTCTTTTGTACGGACTGTCGCGCACGATGGACGAAAGCTTAAGGCAAAGCGTCCTTTTGGCAACGATTCCGCAAGCGGCAAGCACGTTTACGGCTCGTGCCGATGCGCCTGCGGCTTTGGCCGTTGCGCTTTCCCGTGCACAAGGCAATCTTGCCGGGGAAATTAACTACCGGACTATGGCCTTAATTGCCCGCGATGCTCTCCCGAAAATTCGCAATGCCGTCGAATTTGTCGTCATTGCCTTGTTCCCGGTTTTGGCTCTTTTAGCGCTTGCTTCCGGCGCCGCTTGCGCAACTCTCTTACGGGGCTATGTTTCGCTTCTTTTAACCGTACAGCTTTGGCCGGCCGTCGCAAGCGTCGTCAATCATCTTATGGTTGCGGCCGATACCGGGCCCTTCGGCGCCCTTGCGCGTGAATTCGGGGGAAATACACTCGCATCGCTCGCACTGATTCGCGAAACCGGTG
>DHJT01000053.1 GCA_002404465.1 Sutterella sp. UBA4713
GCTGTGGATAAGTGCTTTATGCAACACACACTAACCGATCAATTTGTACGTGTTATCGTCCAAGCGCCTATCGGGCCTTTGGACTATCGAGTTGACGAAACCACGAACGTTGCCGTCGGGGATCGGGTGCTTGTGACGCTCGGTACACGTCATGTTGTCGGAATTGTCGTCAAGGTGACGGCGTTTTCTGCTGTTGAAAGTCGCAAATTGAAAAAAGTAATTCGCGTGCTCGGCGAAACTGTTCCGTTTAGTCGAGAGTGGTTGGAGTTGACGCGATTTACGGCGAATTACTATGTTCGTTCCTGGGGTGAAATAGCGCTTTCTTCGCTACCCCGTTTCTTCAGACTTCTGCCGCGAGCTAGAAGAGAAGCGTCCCTGAAGCGGATTCGCGAAATCACACAGCCTAAAACGTTAGCAGGCACAATTCCACCCCTAAATACAGAACAACAAGAGGCTGTTCGTGTCGTTAGTAGCGCATCCGGGTTTTCTCCGTTTGTTTTATTCGGAGTTACTGGGTCGGGCAAGACGGAAGTGTACTTGCAAATTATGCAAGAGGTTCTTCGAAAGAAACCGGAAAATCAAGTGCTTTTGCTTGTTCCGGAAATTAATCTTACGCCTCAACTCGAAGAGCGAGTCCGGGAGCGATTCCCCGATCAGATGGTTGTCACGCTCCATTCGGCTTTAAACGACGGGGAACGTGCTCGCAATTGGCTTGCCGTGCATGAAGGCCGCGCTCGAATTCTTGTCGGCACGCGATTGGCGATTTTCGCCAGTTTTCGACACCTGTCCTTGGTTCTTGTCGACGAGGAACACGACGATAGTTATAAATCTGACGACGGAGCACGATTTTCTGCACGGGATTTGGCGATTAAACGGGCGCAAATGAACGCTGTTGCTTGTGTTTTGGGATCGGCGACACCATCACTTGAAACGTGGGATAAGGTACAAAAAGGTCTCTATCGAGTACTTCGCCTCTCTCATCGGGCCGTCAAAGAGGCGAAGCTTCCGGAAATCGCCGTTGTCGACAGGCGCAACGAGCGCGGAGCGGTTTTTGTTTCCGGGGTGCGTGAGGCCGTCGATGAGACTTTAAGGCAAGGACGACAGGTTCTCATCTTTATCAACCGCCGAGGATATGCGCCGACAGTAACTTGTCCGGCTTGCGGATGGGTCAGCCGTTGTTTGCACTGCTCCGGATTTACGGTTTTCCATAAAAAAGAGGGACGCTTGGTTTGCCATCATTGTTCGGCAAGTTACCCGGTTCCTGAGCGTTGTCCTACGTGCGGCAATCCCGGGCTGGAGTCTGTCGGCACAGGCACTCAAAGAATTGAAGAGGCGCTTAATGTGCTTTGGCCCGATGCGCGTGTACTGCGCATTGACCGCGACAGTGTGCGCACAAAAAGTCAGGCTCAAAAAGCTTTTTCCGATGTGCATACCGGCAAGGCCGATATCGTTGTCGGGACACAAATGATTTCAAAAGGGCACGACTTTAAGCGCGTCGGTCTAGTGGTTATTTTAAATGCCGATGCGCTTCTTGTCAGTCCGAGCATTAAGGCCGAGGAACGTCTTTTTTCTCTCTTACTGCAAGTTTCCGGACGGGCCGGTCGATCGGGAGATCCCGGTCGCGTTTTGATTCAAAGTCGCTTTCCCGAGCACCCCCTTTACAGGGAAGTCATGGCTCAGGACTACGAAGCTTTTGCTAAGAGGGCGCTTTCAGAGAGATATGAAGCACGCATGCCGCCTTTTGTCCGACAGGCGCTACTTCTTTCACGCGCTAAGACCTTGGAATGTGCTTTGGGATTTTTGGAACGGGCCCGGGAAACCGCCGAACGTATCAACCGTGGCCGTGTTGTCCTTTATGATCCCGTACCGATGTCACTCATGCGCCTTAAAGATGAGGAACGTGCGCAGTTGCTTGTTGAAGCAATGACACGAGCGCAACTAAACGCCTTTTTGATTGAATGGGTTTCGGTTCTAGAAAATGAGCACAATGTCTTTTGGACTGTGGAAGTTGATCCGGCAGACCTGTAGTGCGGTTTTATGCGCACAGGTATAATGCCGAGCGTTGTCTCCGTAGTTCAACTGGATAGAATGCGGCCCTCCGAAGGCTGTGATGTGGGTTCGAGTCCCGCCGGAGGCACCAGAATTCCTTGTAAGCCGGGGAAGTTTTTCCGCCGGCTTTGCTTTCTATAGGCTTTCCCCTGTGCAATCGCAGCAAGAAAAACAAGAAAAGAAGGTCTCTTTCGGATTTCGGGAAGTCCCTGAGTCGGAAAAGGCGCATGATGTCAAACAGGTTTTCGATTCTGTCGCGAAGAAATACGATTTGATGAACGACTTACTGAGTTTCGGTTTGCATCGACTCTGGAAAAGAAAAACGATTCGTGCTTCGGGCTTAAAAAAAGGAAGTCGTGTCCTTGATATTGCGTCGGGGACGTGCGATTTGGCTTTGGCGTTTTCGCCGATTGTCGGAAAAACAGGGCAAGTGTGGGCAACGGATATTAACTATGCCATGCTCTCGGAGGGGGCTAAGCGTATTGCACGAGCCGATTCGGGCGCGCATGTCGTTCAGTGTGACTGCGAGAGTCTTCCGTTTGCCGATAACACGTTTGATGTTGTTACGGTTTCGTTCGGATTACGCAACATGACGCACAAGGAAAAAGCACTTTGCGAAATGCTACGAGTGACGAGGCCGGGAGGGCGTGTTCTGGTCCTTGAGTTTAGCCATTGTTGGAAGATTCTCCGTCCGTTTTATGATTTCTACTCTTTTACCGTAATGCCCAGGCTCGGAGCACTCGTTGCCGGAGATGCAAAAAGTTACAGATATTTAGCGGAATCCATTCGTGTACACCCGGATCAAAAGACCCTGGCTGATATGATGCGCAAAGCGGGGTTTAGTCAAGTGTTCTGGAAAAACCTGACATTCGGGGTGTGTGCTCTGCATATCGGACTTAAATCCTGAAATATTTTCCCGAGTTTCGAAACAATCGGGCTTTTAACGACATTTACGCTATAGACTCATGAAGAAATTTTTTGCACTCCTGGCCGTGACTTTTTTGCTTGCCTCTTGCGTGGCAGAGGCTGATGCTGCGATGCGCTTCGGCGGCGGTCGCAGTTTCGGACGTTCAACGAGCAGTTTGTTTCAAAAGGCTCCGGCCCCTAAACCCGGCCTTGCCGGACAGACGGCACCCGGCGCAAGCAAAGTAGCCCCCGGCGCAACCAAGCAAAATGCCTCTGCGTCGGCTTCGGCTAAAACGGCGGCCCCGGCTGCGACGGCCCGCCCCATGGGCGGCATGCTTATGGGCATTGCGACATTTTTTGGAATCGCGGCACTTGTGAGCGCTCTGGGTCTTTCTGCCGGATTTGCCCAAGTTTTGACGGCGCTTGCGATCGGTCTGCTGATTTATTTCGGTTTGCGTTTTGTTGCGGGACGTTTTTTGGCTTCTCGCGTCTCTGAAACACAGCGTCAGCAGACGAGAAATTGGCAGGAGACGGCCGATCACGGGCAAACGCGACCCGGAAGTGCTATGGACAGTTTCTCTTCGGCAGGTATTGAGTCGCTTTCAATCCCTGCAGGTTTTGATGCCAAGGGTTTTGAGAGTGAGGCGCGAAAAAACTTTATTCGGCTTCAAAAGGCTTGGGACAAGGCAGATGTGATTTCCGTTGCGGATTTCATGACGAATGACTTTTTTATTGCGCTTACGCATGAGTTGCGCAATCACGGCACGCAGGTCCAGACAAGTGAAATTGTCAATCTGACGGTGCGTCTGCTTGGTGTTGTGCATGAGAAAAGTGAATATGCCGCCGTGGTGTCCTTCAATGGGGCAATGAAGATTAACGGCCAATTCGAGCAAGTCAGCGAGCGATGGCTCCTTGTTCGTGCCGATGATGAATCCACCGGCTGGCTTTTGGCCGGCATTGAGCAGGTCTGAGCGCTTTTGACGCGCCGACGCGCGCAAAGAGGCAACAAACGTACGGTCATCATGAAGCTTCACTCGGGACTGGATCGGCGAGAAACGGCTTGGATGTGTGGAATAAAATGACCAAAATCGCAGACTAACCGCAATTGAGTAAAGGAGTCTTCCCGATGGAACATGCTGAAGCGAAGTTGCGCCTTACAGAGGTCATGACGCAACTGACCGCCTATTTTGGCAAACATCTTCCCGACGATGTTTTAAAACGCCTGACAGAGCTCAAGACTGAGCAAAAAAGTGAACTCTCATCTCTGGTATACGACACGATGTTTCGGGATTTGGCACTTGCTGATGACCGAGATGTTCCCCTGTGCCAAGATACGGGTGTCATTCAATACTTTATCGAGTGCGGGGCAGACTTTCCGTACCTAGGAGATCTCCCGCAGGTTCTTACGATTGCAACACGCGAGGCAACGAAAAAAGCGCCGTTGCGACACAATGCCGTCGAGATTTTCGATGAAAAGAACACGGGAACCAACACGGGCTATCGCATCCCGTGGCTCGATTGGGATATTGTCGAAGGTGATGCGTGCACAATCCATTGTTACATGGCAGGAGGCGGTTGCTCACTACCGGGTGTTGCGAAGGTTCTCATGCCTGTTGAGGGCTACGAAGGCATTCTTCGTTTTATCTTTGATATGGTGACTGAACGAGGTATCAATGCTTGTCCTCCTCTTTTATTGGGTGTGGGTATCGCAGGGTCTGCTGAAGTCGCATCCCGCCTGAGCAAAAAGGCGCTGATGCGGCAGATTGGGACTCATAACCCCAATCCGAAGGGCGCGGACTTTGAGCGTCTTATTGAGGAAGGTTTAAATGAGCTCAATATCGGACCGCAGGGTCTTACCGGAACTCATTCCGTGATGGCGGTGCATGTTGAACAGGCTGCGCGTCATCCCTCGTGTCTGGCCGTCGGGCTTTCTACGGGATGCTGGGCTCATCGTCGTGCAACGATTCGATTTGCTTCGGATTTATCTTACGAAGTCCTTACACATAAAGGGGCGAAATTATGAGCACCAAGCTTCTTAAAACACCGATTAAGGCTGAAGATCTCGAGGACATTCACGTAGGAGACATCATTTATTTGACGGGCACTCTTGTGACTTCGAGAGACTGTGTGCATACGCGCCTTGTTAAGCAAGGACGACAACTGCCGGTTGATCTAAAAGAAAAGGCAATTTTTCATGCCGGTCCCATCATGCAAAGCGACAAAAGCTCACCTTCAGGATACAAAGTTGTTTCCATCGGCCCGACGACGTCCATGCGCATGGAAAAGTTCGAGTATGAATTCGTTCGTGAAACCGGTGTGCGCCTTATTGTCGGAAAGGGCGGAATGGGTCCTAACACGGTTCGGGCATGTTCGGAATTTAAGGCACTTCATTGTGTATTTCCGGGCGGATGCGCGGTCGTGGCTGCAAGTTGTGTTGAGGAGGTTCAAGATGTCCAGTGGCACGACTTAGGGATGCCCGAAGCGATGTGGGTCATGCGTGTAAAGGAGTTCGGCCCGTTGATTGTTTCTATTGATACGCATGGCGAAAATCTTTTTGAAAAGAACAAAGTGCTTTTTAATGAAAGAAAGAAGCCCATTGTTGAACGCCTTATCCCGAAAATCGAATACATTGACTAAGTCGGGGGCTGTCGGCGCTGTTTCTTGCTTCAGCGTTCTTTCGTTTCGATGAAGAACAAAGACCGAGATTTTCTCGGTTTTTTGTTGTCGACGGAGCGTTTTTTCGTGTTGCCAGAATGCGACGCCTGAAACGGGAGCTATAGGTATTGATTTCAAGTAGATCGCATCAAAACCCCTGTAAACATTGGCATTTCCGAGAGGGCTCCTTTTGGAAAAAAGAGTCAAACGAGCCGTTTTTCGGGGTGAGAAATCGGCCAAAGTTTGACCTCGATGAAACTTTCGGGGATTTCTCCAAAAAAAATCGAATCACGGGAAATTTTTCCGTGATACCTCCCTATACTGCGCCTCCGCAAAAAAATTTCCGTCTTCCCTTGTGTTAAAGGCGCATCGGAGGACTTCTGCAAGAACCTAAGTCGTTACGCTTTTTTGGAGATTTGCTAATGACTAGCCTGATCGTACTGGTTTGCTTATATATGCTGGTTTCGATCGGCATAGGATTGTGGGCGGCTCGCCGCGTAAACAATACCGCCGATTATGCTTTAGCCGGACGTTCGTTGCCCTTGATGATGGTCATCGCAACGACATTTGCCACGTGGTTTGGCAGTGAGACAGTGCTCGGTCTTCCCGGTCGTTTTATCGAGGGAGGCATTGCCGGTGTCGTCGAGGAACCGTTCGGGTCCGGAGCGGCTCTGATTCTCGTAGGCGTTTTCTTCGCCCGAAAGCTCTATCGCATGAATCTTCTGACAATCGGAGATTTTTATCGTCGTCGCTACGGTAAGAAGATTGAACTTGCGTGTTCCGTTTTTATTATCCTCTCCTATTTGGGCTGGGTCGGGGCGCAGGTTGCGGCCTTGGGATTGGTGATTAACCTGCTGACCGAAGGCGCAATCAGCGTTTCGCTCGGCATGATGATCGGGACGTTTGTGGTGCTTTTTTACACCGTCTACGGCGGGATGTGGTCCGTTGCGTTTACCGACTTTTTGCAAATGGCCGTTATTATCGCCGGCTTGATTGCCGTGGCTGTAGTGGCAGGTGATATGGCAGGCGGACTCAACAACGTAGTGTCCTTTGCTCAAAGTCGAGACTTGTTCCATGTATTCCCGGAAATGACGTTCCACGGATGGATTTTCTGGATCTCCGCCGCAATGACGATGATGATCGGGTCAATCCCTCAGCAGGATGTTTTCCAACGTGTGATGAGTGCTAAGGACGAAAAGACGGCGACACGCGGGCCGATTTTCGGCGGTTGCTTCTACATCCTTTTTGCATTTGTGCCGATGTTTATCGTTTGTGCTGCCGTTCTTGCCATGCCCGGAGTCGGTCAGACACTCCTGACAACGGATCCGCAGTTGTTGCTTCCGACGCTTGTGCGCGATTACATGCCCGTCTGGTTGCGTGTTTTGTTTTTCGGCGCTGTTTTGTCAGCCGTGATGTCGACGGCGTCGGCCACGATGTTGGCTCCGACGACAACGTTTGTGCACAACGTATTGCGAAACTACATCACGATTAAACCGAAAGATGAGTTGCTGTATTTCCGCGGTGCTCTTGTGATTTTTGCCTCGGCTGTTTTGGCCTACAGCCTTTGGTTTGAGGGTACGGCGATTTACGATATGGTGGCGATGGCCTATCAGTTCCCGGTTGTCGGTGCTTTCTGGCCGCTCGTTGCCGGCATTTACTGGAAGAGGGCGACGACACAAGGCGCCTGGGTTTCGATTATTTTCGGCGCGATTACCTGGACGATTCTGACGGTAACGCCTCTTGGCGAGATTATCCCGAGCGTTCTCGGAGGATTTGTCGTGGCTTGTGTCGGCATGGTTGTCGGAAGTCTCGTTCCGACACGCTACAACGAGAAAAGTCGTCAGATGTATCTGGCTACCGAGTTTTCGACTCAGGCTTAAAGCGCTGTTTTACAAGACGGGGATCGGTTTTAAATCGGCCCCGTTTTTTTTGTCCTTACCTGTCACTGGGTCGATCTTAACCGTACAATGTTTTCTGTTTAGTGCAAACCCGCCCGAAAGTTACCGTTTGAAAAGGGCGTAAAACAAAAGAGGAAAATTTATGATAAATGTCGTTATTCTGGCCGCCGGCCAGGGTAAGCGTATGCATTCGCGCTTGCCGAAAGTGCTTCAGCCGCTTGCCGGAAAACCCATGATCGAACATGTTCTTGATACGGTCGATACCTTGGGTGATGTGGCAAAGACAATCGTAGTTGTCGGGCACTTAGCCTCTTTGGTGCAAGAAAGCCTTAAATCCCATTCTGATTTACAGTTTGTTCTTCAGGAGCCACAACTTGGAACCGGGCATGCGCTGCAACAGGCATTGGGATGTTTAGATGCGGCTGCCGAGCAAACGCTTGTTTTGTTAGGAGACGTTCCCCTCATTCAAACAGAGACCGTTGAGCGCTTAAGAGCGGCGGCGGGTGATGGAATGGCCCTTTTGACAACAGTCCTTCGCAATCCGACCGGGTACGGGCGCATTCTTCGTCAAAAAGGGCGCATCGTGGCGATTGTCGAACAAAAAGACGCAACGGAGGGGCAAAAGCAAATTCGTGAGGTCAATACGGGCATTATGCTTTTGCCGACGGCACGCCTGGCCGGGTGGCTTTCCGAGTTAAAGTCCAGCAACGCCCAAGGCGAGTATTACCTGACGGACATAATCGGATTGGCGGTACGCGACGGTGTTCGGATTAATTCGGCACGTCCGCGTCGCAGTTTTGAAGTCGAAGGGGTTAATTCGAAAACGCAACTGGCGCGTCTGGAAGGCATTTGGCAGGATCATTTGGCCGAAGAGCTTACAGAAAGCGGCGTGACGGTCATTGACCCGTCTCGTCTTGATATTCGTGGAAAGTTAAGGTGCGGAACGGACGTCAGCATCGATGTCGGATGTATCTTTCAGGGCACTGTTGTGCTCGGCGACGGCGTGCACGTCGGTCCGTATTGTGTTATCGAAAATGCTCAGATTGCCGCAGGGACAACGATTGATGCTTTTTCGCACATTGTCGGTGCTAAGGTCGGAGAAAATGCCAAGATCGGCCCCTTTGCGCGGTTACGCCCCGAAGCTGAGCTTTCCGATGACGTGCATGTCGGAAACTTTGTGGAAATCAAAAAATCTTTTATCGGAAAGGCATCGAAAATTAATCACTTGTCGTATATCGGCGATACACAGATGGGTGAGCGCGTCAATATCGGAGCCGGCACTATTACGTGCAATTACGACGGTGTGCACAAGTCTCGTACCGTAATCGGAGACGATGCCTTTATCGGATCGGATACGCAACTGATTGCGCCCGTAGCAGTCGGCGCAGGGGCTACGCTCGGGGCCGGGACGACGCTGGCGAAGGATGCGCCGGCCGGAAAACTTACCATCAGTCGTGTGCGGCAGATGACCGTGGACAACTGGACACGTCCGCAAAAGGCTGAAAAGTAACAATCTCGGGAGAAAAACGATGTGTGGAATTGTTGCTGGAGTCAGCTTACGAGACGTTGTGCCGGTCCTTTTGGAGGGGCTGCGCCGTTTGGAGTATCGCGGATACGACAGTTGTGGCGTCGCCGTCTGCGAAGATAACCAGATTTCTCGCGTGCGGACGGTCTTACGCGTAAATGACTTGTGTCGACAGGTCAAAGAAAAGGGGTTGCACGGCACACTGGGCATCGCGCATACTCGATGGGCGACGCACGGGGGACCGGTTGTGGCTAATGCGCATCCGCATATCGCGGGCGGGCGCATTGCGCTCGTGCATAACGGAATTATCGAAAACTACGCTGAATTGCGCGAAGAGCTCAAAAAGACCGGCGTCGTCTTTGAAAGCCAGACGGACTCGGAAGTTTTGGCGCAACTTGTGAATTTTTACTACGACGGAGACCTTCTGGAAGCCGTAAAAAAAGCGCTTAATCGCGTACGCGGCGCGTATGCGATTGCCGTGTTTTGCAAAGAGGAACCCGGGCGTCTTGTCGGGGCTCGTCTTGGATCTCCCTTAGTGCTCGGACTGGGCAATCAGGAAAATTTCCTTGCAAGTGATGCAATGGCCATTGCAAACGTTGTCGAAAACATTGTGTATTTGGCCGACGGCGATGTCGTTGACGTGACGCGCGAACGGTATGCTGTTTACGAGCACCACGCGCAGCACTATGTCGAGGCCCTTCGCAAAGTTGTACATCTGGAGGGTTATGCAGGTGCTGCCGAGCTCGGTCCGTATCGGCACTATATGCAAAAGGAGATTTTCGAACAACCTAAGGCCGTGGCCGATACGCTTGATTCCGTGCAAACGATTTGCCCGGAAATCTTCGGATCCGATGCTGCAAAAATTCTCCCGAAAGTGCGCCGAGTTCTCCTGTTAGCCTGCGGCACAAGTTTTTATGCGGCTTCCGTGGCGCGGTATTGGCTCGAGGGCATCGCCGGGATTCCCGCTTCGGCGGAAATTGCCAGCGAGTATCGCTATCGAACTCCTGTTGCTTCCGATGACACACTCGTTGTTACGATTTCTCAGTCCGGAGAAACCGCGGATACGATTGCTGCATTAAAGTACGCTAAGTGTCTGGGGATGGACAAAACGTTGGCTATCTGTAACGTTGAACACAGCGCGCTTGTTCGTGAATGTGCTCTGCGATTCTTTACGCGAGCCGGTGTGGAAATCGGCGTGGCAAGTACGAAGGCGTTTACGACGCAGTTGGTGGCGCTTTACCTGTTGACCTTGGTACTTGCAAAGTTAAACGGACGTCTGCCAGAGCAATCGGAAGAATCACGCATGGCGCGCTTGCGGCATATCCCGACGGCCATTATGAGCGTTTTAGCTTTGGAACCGCAAATTATTGCTTGGGCCGAACGTTTTGCCACAAAAGATCATGCGCTTTTCCTCGGGCGAGGCATACATTTTCCTATCGCTTTGGAAGGTGCGCTCAAACTCAAAGAGATCAGTTACATTCATGCTGAGGCGTACCCGGCCGGGGAGCTCAAACACGGTCCCTTAGCTCTTGTCGACGCCAAGATGCCTGTTGTGACCATCGCGCCTAACGACGAGTTGCTGGAAAAACTCAAGAGCAATATGCAAGAAGTTCGGGCGCGTGGCGGAGAATTGTATGTATTTGCCGACAGCGACACACACATTGTTTCTTCCGAAGGGATGCACGTGATTCGCATGCCGGAAAACGACGGCGATTTAAGTCCGATTTTGCACGTCGTGCCGCTTCAGCTTTTGGCCTATCACACGGCACTTGTGCGCGGAACCGATGTTGATAGGCCGCGCAATCTAGCCAAGAGCGTGACGGTTGAATAGACGTTCTGCTCCGGTTGCAAGAGAAGCGGGGCCTGGGGCCCCGTTTCGTTGTGCGCGCTGCTCGCTCGATACCCGGTGTGTTTTCTAGGTAGCTTTCCCTAGAACAGGCCTCAAAAAAGGGATTTGAAGTGTAAATATTTCCACCGGTACAGGAAAAATTTCTCCGAATCTGTACAATGCTGAATCCTCGTTCAGTCCGGCGTAAAATTGCCGATAGGACTATGGATTCATTGAAAGAGTTCCTTTCTAGGAGAAGGATGTGATGTTGTTTGCTACCCGTTCGAAGATTCTGATGCTGACTTTTGTGACAGCGCTCGCGACAGGACTGACCGGTTGCCATAAGCAGGTTGCCGAGCAGGGGCCGCGCGCAACGCCTGTCGGAGTGCAAGTGGCTGCATTGTCTGACGAGGTCGTTCGTTCCGAACTTCCCGGTCGCCTGACGGCTTACCGCACGGCGGAAGTTCGTCCTCAGGTGACCGGTATTATCCTTAAGCGCCTTTTTGAGGAAGGCTCACAGGTTCAGGAAGGTCAGTCGCTTTATCAGATTGATCCGACGCTATACAAGGCTGCCGTGTCTCAAGCTGCCGCTTCCGTTGCCCAGGCCGAAGCCAATTTACGGCTGGCGAAGGCTGATGCCAAGCGCTCGAAAACACTGCTTGCGTCCAAGGCAGTAAGCGAACAGGCGGATGAATCGGCTCAGGCCAAGTACAAGGTGGCACAGGCCAATCTCCTTGCGGCCAAGGCAGCACTGACAACGGCACAGGAAAATCTTCGATACACCGAAGTTAAGAGCCCGATTCCCGGGCGAGTTTCTCTTTCGGAGGTCACGCCCGGCGCTCTTGTGACGGCCAACCAAGCGGCTCGACTGACGGTTGTGCAGCAACTTGATCCGATTTACATGGATGTGCAACAGTCGTACGAGGCACTGGCGAAGTTAAAGGAACAGTTGGCTACCGGGTATTTAAAAAAGGATGCGAACGGAGCAGCGGATGTGACGATTACGCTGGCAGACGGGAAGGTTTATCCGTACAAAGGCAAACTCATGTTTAAAGATGCCTTAGTCGATGAAACAACAGGCTCCGTGCGACTTCGTGCAGTTTTCCCGAACCCGGACGGAACGCTTTTGCCCGGTATGTTTGCCCGAGCCAAGGCGGTTGACGGCGTGCGAGAAAAAGTGATTCGTATTAGCCAGAAGGCCGTTATGCGTGCTCAAAACGGTGACCCCTACGTCTTTGTCGTTAATAAGAGCAACCGCGTCGAATCGCGCAGTGTTGTTCTTCACTATGCCGACGGCGGCGATTGGATTTTGGAAAAAGGTCTGAATGCCGGGGACGTTGTGATTGTCGACGGAACACTTCGTGTACGAGTCAATGATTTGGTGAGCATTAAAAAGGATAGCGCGCCCGCCGCGCCGACAGCCAAGTAGGGCTTTAAGAGGTTTGGTGTATGTTAAGTCGTTTTTTTGTTAACCGACCGATTTTTGCTTGGGTCATTGCCATTGTCATTATGTTGGCCGGTGCCTTGGCAAGCTTGACGCTTCCCGTGTCACAATATCCGAATATTGCTCCGCCGCAAATTCGTATTTGGGCTCAGTATCCGGGTGCGAATGCTGAGACGGTGGCGCGAACGGTAACGCAGATTATCGAAGAGAACATGACCGGACTTGACGGCATGCTCTACATGAGTTCGCAGTCCGATTCCGTCGGCATGGCGTCCATTCGCATTACGTTCGAGGCCGGGACTGATCCGGACATTGCTCAGGTTCAGGTCCAAAACAAGCTGTCGGTTGTTGAAGCGAAGTTGCCCGAGTCAGTGCGTCGTATCGGTGTGACGGTCGAAAAAAGTGCACCGTCGTTTTTGATGGCTTTCGCCTTTTACGACAAAACGGGAAAGCTAACCGGACACGATCTCGGGGATTTTTTAATTAATAACATCAAAGAACCGATTTCTCGTGTGCAGGGTGTCGGTGACGTTCAATGTTTCGGGGCCTCGTATGCGATGCGCATTTGGGTCGATCCCGACAAGCTGTTCAAATACAACTTGCAGCCTTCGGATGTTGTCAATGCCGTAGCAGCACAAAACGTTCAGGTTGCCGCAGGTGACGTCGGTGCGGCTCCGGTCAATAAAGAACGGCTGATTACGGCCAAGATTCGGGCCAGTTCCTTGATGGAGCGCCCCGAGCAGTTCGAGCAAATTGCTCTTGTCACGAAACAAGACGGAACCGTTGTTCGCATTAAAGATGTTGCACGCGTAGAACTCGGGAGCCAGTCGTACCAGTTTGACGGCATTTACCAAGGGCAGAGCGCATCGGGTATGGCCATCAGCTTGGCGGGCGGGGCCAATGCTAAACGTGTTGCCGCCGATGTTCAGGCCAAACTCGAAGAGTTAAGACCGTTTTATCCCGAAGGTGTCGAACTGAAGATTGTCATGGACACGACGCGCTTTGTCGACGCGGCCATGCATGAAGTCATTAAGACGCTCATTGAAGCTATTTTGCTTGTCATCTTCGTGATGTACCTGTTCTTGCAAAACGCGCGGGCTACGATTATTCCGACCATTGCCGTTCCGGTTGTGTTGCTCGGCACGTTGGCGGTGATGGGCATCC
The DNA here is from genome assembly GCA_002404465.1 of Sutterella sp. UBA4713. Lineage (GTDB taxonomy): Bacteria > Pseudomonadota > Gammaproteobacteria > Burkholderiales > Burkholderiaceae_F > Duodenibacillus. Next base: position 13,470 of record DHJT01000053.1, read on the forward strand.
TGGGCTTTTCTATCAATATGCTCACGATGTTCGGACTTGTGCTGGCAATCGGTCTGCTTGTCGATGACGCGATTGTTGTGGTCGAAAACGTTGAACGCGTGATGGATGAAGATCAGTCGGACCCGCATGTGGCAACCGTTAAGTCGATGCAGCAAATCACCGGAGCGCTCGTCGGTATCGCAATGGTGCTTTCGGCTGTGTTTATCCCGATGGCCTTTTTCGGAGGCTCAACCGGCGTGATTTACCGGCAGTTTTCGGTGACGATTGTTTCGGCCATGCTTCTTTCCGTTGTTGTGGCCGTGACGCTGACTCCGGCTTTGTGTGCATCCATTCTCCGACAGAAGGTCGCTGGGCAAGAGCCGACGCACGTACGCTTTTTCATGGCGTTTAACCACGGCTTTCACTTGTTTAGTCGCTTTGTCTGCCGTGTCGTGCACGGTTTGTCGCGTCGAATCAAGATGCTTGTTGTGATTTACGGGTTGCTTCTTGCGCTTGTTGTGTGGGGCTTTGCCCATTTGCCCAGTTCGTTTATGCCGCAGGAAGATCAGGGCGTACTGCTCTTTACGGGAACGACACCTCCGAGTGCGACGGCCGGTCGTACCGATGCAGTCCTCAGACATGCTTCGGATGTAATTCTCAAACAAGAAAAGGACAATATCGAATCGACATATTTCGTGCGCGGTTTCTCATTTGGCGGAACGGGAGAAAACATGGCACTCGGATTCATGGAGCTGAAAGACTGGAGCGTGCGTAAGAAGGCCAGTCAGGCGATTTCCGCTATCCAAGGGCGTGTTCAGGCTCGTTTGTTCGGCCCGGATCTCAATGACCTCGTCGGTTATGTGTTCCCGCTCCCGGCGGTTCCGGAACTGGGTGTGGCCGAGGGATTTGACTTTTTCTTGGAAGATCGCAACGGACTGGGCCATGACCGCCTTATGGAAGTGATGGGTGAGTTCTTGAGAAAGGCTAATAGCGATCCGCGCCTTACCATGGTTCGTCACAACGGTATGGATGACGTTCCGTTGCTCGAACTCAATGTCGATTACGATAAAGCGCGCGCGATGGGTGTTTCCAACACGGACATTAACAACACGTTGAGTATTGCTTTCGGTTCAAGCTATGTCAATGACTTTATGGATCGCGGGCGTATTAAGAAAGTTTATGTCCAAGGTGATGCGGCCTCTCGCGGTGAGCAGTCCGATATTGCAAAATGGCACGTCAGAAACAACAAGGGAGAACTTGTGTCTTTTGATGCTTTTGCCTCAATCACGTGGGGTGTCGGTGCCGGGCGTTTGGAGCGCTTTAACGCCGTTGATGCCGTGAACATTCAGGGACAGCCGGCACCCGGATACTCCTCGGGCGAAGCGATGAAGGCGGTGGAAGAAATCCTGACGCAAATGCCGCAGGGGTATGCCATTGAGTGGAATGCACTTTCCTTCCAGGAACGGGCTGCCGGCAACAATGCGGCTCCCCTCTATGCAATTTCACTTCTGGTCGTGTTCCTTGCTCTTGCGGCTCTTTATGAGTCTTGGTCGATTCCGATTGCCGTCATTCTCGTTGTTCCGCTCGGCGTGTTGGGTGCTTTGGGGCTGACGGCCTTTACGGGACGCGAAAATGACGTGTATTTCCAGGTCGGTCTGTTAACGACGGTCGGCTTGGTCGCTAAGAATGCAATTTTGATTGTGGAATTCGCACGCGACTTGTACGATAGCGGCAAAGATCTTCTTGAGGCCGTTGTTGAGGCTGTGCGGTTAAGACTGCGCCCGATTTTGATGACCTCAATTGCCTTCGGTCTCGGTGTGTTTCCCTTGGCAGTGGCAACCGGAGCAGGCGCCGGAGCGCAGTCGGCAATCGGTATTGCCGTCTTGGGCGGCATGCTCACGGGCACGTTCCTGTGCATCTTCTTTGTGCCGGTGTTTTTCGTGCTAATCAATAAGATTTTCGGTCGCAAAAGACTGAGTAAGGTTTAAGGACGTGAGAAGAGAAAATGATGCGTAAATCCTTTGTTTTATTGCCCTTGGCGGTAGCGGTTCTTGTCGCAGGTTGCTCTTTTGCTCCGACCTATGAGAGACCGGAAGCACCGATTGAAGCGGCTTGGCCGGCCTCGGAGGCGACGAAAAACGTCCAATTGCTCACCGAAGGGTTGCAGCAATGGGGTGATTTTTTTCGCGATGAACGGCTTAAGAAGCTGATTGCCAAAGGACTTTCGGATAACCGAAGCCTCAGATCTGCCGTTTTAAGTGTTGAGCAGGCGCGTGCCAAGTACAACGTAAGTCGTAGCAACCTCCTGCCGAGTGTATCGGCCGTGGCGCAGAGAACGGCACGCGGGGCCTTTGATAATGAGCCGGTTTCTTCTGCGATGACAAACGGCTATACGGCCAATGCGATGGCTTCCTACGAACTTGACCTGTTCGGTCGTGTGCGCAACACCAACGAAATGGCATTGCAGGCGTACTTTCAGACGCAAGCGGCACAACGGTCGGCTCAGATGACGATGATTGCCGAAATCGCCAATACATGGCTTGCGCTCGGAGCGGCTAAAGACAAGTTGCGCTTGGCCGAAGAGACGCTTGAAAGTCAGGAGAAAACTTGTGAATTGATTCAGAAAAGTTACGACGCCGGAGCATCGAGCTTGATGGATTTAGAACAGGCTAAAACCACGGTTGCTAATGCACAGATAGCAAAGTCGCAGGCTCTGCAACAGGTTAGCCAGTATCGCAATGCACTCACGGTTCTTGTGGGTGGCTCGTTCGATTCTTCTCTTGAGGCCGAGACACTTCCTGCGGATGTGACGGCACCTGTTTCGGCAACATCCAATGTTCCGAGCGAGGTGCTTTTAAATCGTCCCGATATTGCGGCGGCCGAGGCGCGACTCCGCAGTGCCAATGCCAATATCGGCGTTGCTCGAGCGGCTTTCTTCCCGTCGATATCGCTGACGGGGTCAGCCGGTTACGCCTCAAGTCACTTAACGGATTTATTTAATTCCGCGAGCGCAGTTTGGTCTTTCACACCTTCGATCTCTCTGCCGATTTTCCAGGGCGGGCAGAATATCCAAAACCTGAAAGCTGCTGATGCAGCAAAGCGCGGTGCTGTGGCCGATTATGAAGCAGCGATTCAAAGCGCATTTAAGGAAGTGGCCGATGCTCTGGCAACGGAAGGGACTGTTCAAGAGCAACTCAAGGCCACGGAAAGTTTAGCCGAGTCGACAAACAAGACCTATGAGCTGGCGTTGGCTCGCTATAAGAGCGGTATGGATAGTTTCTTGCAGGTCCTCGATAGCCAACGTTCGAATTTTTCCGCACAGCAAGCACTGGTTAATATGCGCCTTTCTCGAGTAACAAGCTTGGTGACGCTTTACAAAGTGATGGGCGGCGGTTCGCAGCTGCCCCAAGAGGCTGACTAACCGAGCACAAGGAAATCTGATGCCTTCTGCAGAAAGCGACTCCCTGGCTTCACAGCGCCGTGAAGAAATTCTCACGGCGGCTCGTGCTTGTTTTGGCGAAAAAGGATTTAGTGCAACGAAGATGAAGGACATTGCCTCACACATGCAGATGAGTGTGGGCAATTTGTATAACTACTTTAAAAGCAAGGATGAAATCGTTCGAACACTGGCGCAGCAACAGATTGATCTTCTTTTAAAAAAAATTCGCAAAACGGATTGCGCAAACCGAGAGAAGAACATTCGAGACGTGCAAGAGATTGCACTGTCGCGGCTGAATTTCCGTCGAGCCATATTTGCGTTGGACGTCATGAATGCGGCGGCAAGCAATAAAAAACTGGCACAGATTCTTCACTACTATGACAGAGCGTGTCGTGAAGCGCTTCTTTCCGTTTACAAACAAAAAAATGTTCAGAATCCGGAAATCAAACTGGAGTGTGATATGTGTTTGCTTGACGGATTGATTATTCGCATTATCGCCAACCCGACACTTGATGCCGGCAAGCTTGCGAAAGCCGTAGCCGAAATGATTGTGGGGAGTTAATCTGAACGAAAAAGGTTGCCGAGGCAACCTTTTTCGCGTCAAGTTGAACTACTTTAATTTAACCGGAACAAAGATTCGAGTTTGCCCGCGCTGTAGCAAGAGGCGGAGCATTTTTGTCTTGGAGATGACAGCGCCTAAATCCGAGGGTTTTTTCATTGCCTGGCCGTTGACACTCACAATAATGTCGCCGCGCTGAACTCCGGCTTTGCGCGCAGCGCCCTCGCTTGAGGTTACGAGCAATCCAACAGTGCCGGCGCTATCGGCTTCTTCGGCTGTGAGCGATCGGACGGAAACGCCCAAGCGAGCGGCGTCGGAAGTCGCCTTCTTGGATGCATTGCCGGCGCTGTCTTGGCTGTCTTCGCCAACTTTGACTTTGACCGAAACCTGTTTGCCGTCACGAATAACCGTGAGCATCAAATCCGAGCCCGGCGTCATGGAACTGACCAGAACCGGAAGATCGCCGCTTGAGGCGATGGGTTTGCCGTTGGCTTGCACAATGATGTCGCCTTCGCGAAGATCGCTTTTAGCTGCCGGTCCGTTTTTATCAATTTGACTGACGAGAGCGCCTTGGGGCGTTTTCATCCCGAAGCTTTCAGCCAGTTCTTGTGTCATGCTCTGAACGACAACACCGATGCGACCGCGAGTTACTTTGCCTGTTGAGACAAGTTGATCTTTAATTTGCAGAGCCAAATCAATCGGGATGGCAAAAGAAAGGCCCATAAAGCCACCGGACGTGGAGAAAATCTGCGAATTAATGCCGACGACTTCACCGGCCATGTTAAAGAGCGGACCGCCGGAGTTGCCCGGATTGACAGCGACATCGGTTTGAATAAACGGGACGTACTGATCGGACGGTAACTGACGGCTCTTTGCAGAGACGATGCCGGCCGTGACGGTGTTATCCAAACCGAAGGGGCTGCCGATGGCCGCTACCCATTCCCCGACCTTCAGCTTTGAGGAGTCCCCCATTTTTAAAGCAGGAAGATCTTTCGCATCGATTTTGACAACGGCGATATCGGTTTTTTGATCGCTACCGAGGACCTTGCCTTTAAATTCGCGATTGTCCGTTAATCGCACGGTGATCTCATCAGCACCGTCAATGACGTGGTGGTTCGTTAGAATCAAACCGTCTGAGCTGATGATAAAGCCCGAACCCGTGCCGCGTCGCTCGGGTTCTTCTTGAGGGCCGACAAACGGGAAAATCGGGAACCCGAAACGCTTGAAAATTTCTGCTTGACGTTCGTCAAGTTCCCCGAACGGGTTGGCGCCTTCAATCACACGTGCCTCGCGCACGGTGGAAATATTGACAACACCTTTGCCGTATTTTTCAACAAGGCTGACAAAGTCCGGCAGTTGCGTCTTATCGGACTCGAAAAGCGCAGCTGAACTAACCGGGGCATACGTGCTTAATCCGGTAGCAAAGACAGCAGCCAAAGCGGCAACGACGAGCGATTTAGTGCGAGATTTCATAGTGTTTTGGAACTCCGAAAAAGACAAATGAAAACGTATCTGTCACAATAACCGTACGATAGACGAAAAATATCACGGAAACTGTTCGTCAATTGCGTAATCTGTGCCCAAGTCGTTACATTTGTAACAAAGAAAGTGGGGATCTTTTCGCTAAGGCCCTTCCTTTGGGTGTGGTGATTGCTTAGGGGATTCTCGGAAGACGGAGAAAAAGGATGGAAAAATCAACGCAACAAAAAGAACGTTTGCCGGTTGCGACGGGGCAGGATTGCCAAGAAACGACGCATTTTAAAACGCCGGGAAGAAGCATTGTCCTTGTTGCGAAGGTCGTTTACGGATTGCATGCCTTGTCCATTCTTTTAGGCATCGCAACGGGAGCGAGCATCTTGGGGTCGTTTCTCTTCGGTTGGCCCTCAATTGCCGCTGTTGTGCTCAACTATGCTTTAAGGAGCGAAGCAAAGGGAACCTACATCGAAAGTCACTTTTCTTGGCAAATTCGCACATTTTGGGTCGCTGCTCTCTGGGCTCTTCTTGTGGCAATTCTCGGGGCGCTCCTAAGTTGGGTGCTCGTTGGTTTTGCAATCTGGGGCATCGGCTTTATGGTCATGGGAATTTGGGTCGGTTATCGCATTATTCGTGGATGGATTCGATTGACGGCAGGAAGTCCGATGCCTGCCGAATAAAAAACGAACCAAGCAACGAGCAAAGGAGGCGGTTGCGACCTCTCGGTTGCCTGAGTCGTTTTGTCTTAAGGAGCGCAACGCCCAATCAAAAAAACGTCGCGCCCTTATCGAGCGGGATTGTCTTTATGTGACGGATTGAATACGCGCGACGACCTCTTGGGCGTGGGCTGGGATTCGGGCCTCAATACGCTCTTTTTCACTTTCAGATGTTACGTTCGGGATAACCATCATGGCGTAGGACGCAACGGGTTCAAGCCAGTTCATGGAACAAAAAAGTGCCGTCTGCTCAAATTGAACGAGAAAGTCTTTTAAGTAAAAGTGTTCGACGCCTTCCGGTGTGTAGTCGACGTTACGGCCGCCGGTTGTTACCGAAACAAGCAAACTTTTTCCTTTTAAGGCATCGCCGCCTGCGCCGTAGGCAAAGCCGTAAGCGAGCACATCGTCAATCCACTGCTTCATTTTCGCAGGAGCCGAATACCAATAGATCGGAAACTGCCAAACGATGACATCGGCCTTAGCAAGGGCTTGCTGTTCGGCGACAACGTACGTTTTGTCTTCGGTCACGGTGGCGGCAACGGAGCGAATTTCAGCCTGAGGCAACCTTTTTCTGAGTTCAGAAAGAATGCGTCCTGTTGTTGAAAGGGGGTGCGGATTCGGTTGCCCATTGATAATCAGGATGTTTGTCATGCGAGGATCCTCCGGAAAATAGGAAAGAGACCGTTATCGTAGCAGGGCGTTTTGGATTGAAAATCTCTGAGTCACTTAAATTCGGAGATTTAACGCGCAGCGGATCGGATAAGGAACGATAATTCTTCAAACCGCATTTGTCAGGCTCACAATATGAATCCATTGGTCGTTATTCTTCCCGATTTTTTGATTATCTTTCTGGGACTGTTCCTTCGGACGCGATTGCACTATGACGATGCCTTTTGGAACGCGGCCGAGCGGCTTGTCTTTAAGGTTCTTTTCCCGCCTCTTTTGTTTTTGTCGGTTGCGCAAAG
>DHJT01000064.1 GCA_002404465.1 Sutterella sp. UBA4713
CACAAACGTCCTCGGTGACAAGAGATCCTCCGTGTTTTCTGGCATCCGGGACAAAACGTGTCATCTGAATCGTCGGACTACAAGCACCGTGCTCAGCTAGAAATCGGAGCTGTGCATTTAACCGATCACACTCTTCCTGAGAAAGCTCCGGACGCGTTTGCGTCCGTCGAGTCGTCTCGTCAATTGCCTCCTCAAATCCGCGCAATGCCGAAAATGGCGAAAATTGCGCCGCGCGCTCCCGCATACTCATTCTGCGGGAATGCTCAAATTGCGGACGCTCGCAATGAAAAATATCCGAGTAGTTTCGGTGCAATTTTGCTTTTTGACTTTGCATGACGAAATTGTGCCCGTTTCCTCGATTGGGCACACGGTTTTTCAGCTCACGATTGCGAGTAAAGACAGGCTTGCAGAACCCGAGCAAGTCCTAACAGAGTATCGTCAGCTCTATAGGCCGTGCCGAGCATGACGCCCACAGGCTTCCCGGATTTTTTCCGTCCGATCGGAACGGCTAAGGACGGGGATCCGGCCAAGGCCCACCAATCAAGCCTTCCCGGAAAAAGCAATGCATCAAGATGGTTTTTCTCAAGCAACCGTTCGATACCCTCCCGATTTGAACAAACCGTATGAGCCACAGCCTGTCGATAGTCTTTCTCAGAGACTTCAGACCGCAATTTTTGGGCCAAAAGCATGCGATCCATTCCGAAAGGGCGCATTGACGGTGTTTTGCAATACAAAGCGCAAAGGGCGTCGAAATCTGCAGGGATGTCTTGATCGGCATGCTGTTTTAAGAGGTCATCAATGCCTCGTGCAAAATCGACGGACGTAACCAGCCGATAGTTTTCCGGAGGATCCTTTGCGACAACTTCCGTCAAGCGAATTCCCGCATCAACAAGCTTCTTGAAGACCGCATCAAGAATTCCTTGGGTTTCCGCATCCGGCATAGCCCTGCCGGGGACACGCACTACCCCGATGCGAAATGTTTGTGTCCGAACATCCTGCCGATCTTCCCAATGCACACAAGAGGCACGAGCCGTTGTTTCATCGACTTTGTCATCTCCTTGCATCCCGCAAAGCAATTCCGAGAGCATTCCGGCATCGCGCGCTAAAACACCGATTGTGTCAAAGACGGGGGAAATCGGGATAACGCCGCGCCGAGAGATAAGTCCGACCGAAGGTTTAAATCCCCAGACTCCGCAATTAAGCGCCGGCTCCATAATTGAACCGCGAGTCTCTGTTCCGAGAGCCGCATCGCACAGCCCGGCAGCCACGGCAATCGCCGACCCTGAGCTCGAGCCCCCGCACGGAAAACATCCGTGCGGATTTCTCCCGAATCCTCCCAAGTGCGAATACCCTTCAGCCGGTCGGCCGGTTGTCACAAATCCGGCAAATTCCGTCATGTTCGTTTTGCCGAACAAGTCAAACCCTGCCTCGCGAAGCCGCTTTACCGCCGTACTTTCCGGAAGCCTCAAATGCGACAGTGCCACACTTCCAGCCGTGGTTGGAAAACCCTCAACCGCAATGTTGTCTTTGACAAGGATGTGGCATTTGCGTCTTGCATCCGGTTTCCGAAATACGCGAAGCGCTCCGAAAACCCGGCCGTATACGGCCAAGCGCTCTTTAAGTGCTTCCGCATCCAAATGTTTTCCTAATGGGAAAACTGCTCGAAAATCTTCCCGTTTTTTTTCTTCGTCTGTCATTTGCTTTTCTCCCGACATGGGCCTACCAACTTTTGTGCAACGATTCGGGCACGTCTTTATTATCGAAAAATTGAATACCTGCCGATTTTGCTAAGCGAAACTGCCTATGTGCCTACTTACAAACCATGCCTGTTGTCGTAAAATTGACCGATTCGTCCGAATACTCGAAAGCCAAAAACTATGACACAGAATACAGAAGAACTCTCCAAGAGTTTTGAGCCCTCCCAGATTGAAGCCAAGTGGTATCCCATTTGGGAAAAGCGCGGTTATTTTGCCGCAGGAATGAACCCTGAAAAGCCGAGCTTTTCCATTCAACTCCCCCCGCCCAACATTACGGGCATTTTGCACATGGGGCATGCCTTTAACCACTCGGTTATGGATTCCCTAACGCGCTACTACCGAATGAAGGGCTACAACACAATGTGGCTTCCGGGAACGGATCATGCCGGTATTGCGACGCAAATTATCATCGAACGTCAGCTGCAAGAACAAGGCATCGATAAGCGCGATCTCGGACGAAAAGCCTTTTTGGACAAAGTCTGGGAATGGCAAAAATACTCCGGCGGTACGATTCTCAATCAAATGCGTCGTTTGGGAGACTCTTTGGACTGGAAACGTCTTTATTTCACGATGGACGAGACTCGCAGCAAAGTCGTGACAGAGACTTTCGTGCGCCTATATAACGAAGGGCTGATTTACCGCGGCAAACGCCTTGTAAACTGGGACTCTAAACTGCAAAGTGCCGTCAGTGACCTTGAAGTGGAAAATGAGGAAGCCGTCGGTCATATGTGGAAGATTCGCTATGAATCGGAAGACGGCAAGGACGTTGTTTACATCGAGACAACACGTCCTGAAACGATGTTCGGTGATACGGCTCTGGCTGTTAACCCCGAAGACGAACGTTTTAAACATCTAATCGGCAAACGTTTTAAAGCGCCTTTGATGGACAGACTCCTTCCTGTCGTAGGTGATGCCTACATTGATAAAGAATTCGGTACCGGCGTCATGAAAGTGACTCCGGGACATGACTTCAACGACTTTGCCATCGGACAGCGTCATAACTTAGAGATGATTAACATCCTGACGAAAGACGCGCGCATGAACGAGAATGTCCCTGAAAAGTACCGTGGCATGACCTGCCCGGAATGCCGCAAAGTGTGGGTCGAGGACCTTCAAAAAGCCGGCTACCTTGTGAGCGTACGTGAAATCAAGCACATGGTCCCGCGCGTCACCCGCACAGGTGAAATCGTCGAACCGATGCTCTCGGAGCAGTGGTACATGGCCATGAGCAAGCCGGCTCCCGAAGGCACCTTTAGCCCCGGCAAATCCATCGCTCAAGTCGGACTTGAGGCCGTCACATCCGGTGAAGTCAATATCTTCCCGAAAGAATGGCGCGGCGTTTACCGTCAGTGGCTTGAAAACATCCAAGATTGGTGTATTTCTCGCCAGCTTTGGTGGGGCCACCAGATTCCTGCCTGGTATGACAAGGATGGTCATGTCTATGTGGCCCGAAACGAACAAGAAGCGCAAAAGCAAGCCGGTGAAGGCGTTCAATTGACGCGCGACGAGGATGTGCTCGATACGTGGTTTAGTTCGGCCTTAGTCCCCTTCTCCACATTGGGCTGGCCCAATCCCGAAGGCGACGAAAAGATTGCCTACGATTTATATCTCCCGAGCACGGTGCTTGTGACAGGCTATGACATCATCTTCTTCTGGGTTGCCCGAATGATTATGATGACCAAGCACTTTACGAATCGCATACCTTTTAAGAACGTGTACATCCACGGTCTTGTGCGCGATGCCGAAGGCAAAAAAATGAGTAAGAGCGAAGGAAACACGCTCGACCCGTTAGACATCATTGCCGGCATCGACATTGACGGTCTTGTTAAGAAAAACACTCGGGGCCTGCGCCAACCGGAAAAAGCCCCGATAGTTGAAAAGAAACTGCGTAAGACCTACCCGAACGGCATTGCCTGCCACGGTGCCGATGCACTACGCTTTACGATGGCGGCCTACGCCACACTCGGTCGTAACGTGAACTTTGATTTGCGCCGATGTGAAGGGTATCGGAACTTTTGCAACAAGCTTTGGAATGCCACACGCTTTGTTCTAATGAACATCGAAGGCAAAGATTGCGGTTTCGGCGCCGATGCCGGAAAAGCTATGGAATTTTCCGATGCCGACCGCTGGATTATGGGCGAGTTTGATCGCACACTCCGAGAGGTTAACACCGGCTTTGCCGAATACCGTCTGGACAATGCTGCCAACGCCGTTTATAGCTTTGTTTGGGACGAATTCTGCGACTGGTATTTGGAGCTCGCAAAAGTGCAATTAAACGGAGGTAACGAGGCAGAAGCCAGGGCTACGCGGCATACCTTGGCGTCGGTTTTGGAAGCCACTCTGCGTCTTGCTCACCCCCTGATTCCCTTTATCACCGAAGAGCTCTGGCAGAAAGTCTCGATCCCGGCCGGCAAACGCACGCCCGATGAGGAAACGAGCGTCATGATTGCTCCCTACCCGGCCGCCGGAGAATTCAAGCAAGATTCCGAAGCCGATGCGCGTATTGCACTGACTAAGAAGATGATTGAAGCCGTGCGCGGCCTTCGTACCGAGATGAACCTACCTCCGTCGCAAAAAGAGCCCTTGGCCGTTGAAGGCGACAAAACGACAATCAATCAGATTGCCGGCTACTTGAAGTTCTTAGCCCGTACGAGCGATGTTTCAGTCGTTTCCGATATCACCACCCTGAACAAGGGATCGGTGGCACCTGTTGCCATCGTCGGCGATTTCAAACTGATGCTTAAAATCGAGATTGATATCGCCGCCGAACGGGAGCGTCTCGGTAAAGAAATCGACCGCATCACATGTGACATTGCCCGCTGTTCCAAAAAATTGGAGAACAAGTCCTTTGTCGAACGAGCTCCTCAAGCTGTTGTTGCTCAAGAACGCGAACGGCTCGCAAGTTTTAAAGCACTACTTTGCAAAGTGAAGGGACAGCTCGAAAAACTTCCCGAGGCGTAGCCGATTCTTTCCCTTATTAATATTGTTTTGTTACCTGCCCGTCGCCCCGATTGCGTGTGACGGGCTTTTTTCTGCATTCTCAACAGGTATCTCTCCGAGGCGACAGACCGACAAAACACGCAATTTTTTCGGGATGCAAAGCACTCGCGTCATCCGAGTAAAGGAAGCTGTCGCACGTATAATCCTTTTCACGACAAAACCCGTTTAAATCAGGTGAGAAATGACTCAGCCCGCTCTCAAGTTTGCGCCGTACGGCATTGCGAATTTCAACGTATTACGCAGTGACGACTTTGCTTACGTTGATAAAACACAATTTATTGCCAA
>DHJT01000054.1 GCA_002404465.1 Sutterella sp. UBA4713
GGATTGGTAATAGCCTGACGTTTGGCCGTTGCACCGACCAAAATTTCGCCGTTATCCATGTAGGCGACAATCGAGGGAGTCGTCCGAGCACCCTCGGAATTCTCAATCACGCGGACCTTGTCGCCTTCCATGACGGCTACCGCGGAGTTCGTTGTTCCAAGGTCAATACCGATAATCTTAGACATAACGTTTGTTCCTTCTTAAATAAATCCTTCAAACCTATTCGCGCTAGGGAAACCTGCTTTCGCTCGACCTCCCGCGCTGATACCCCCTATATGGGGACGACGATGGAAAAATTCAACGCAAAAACGCGAAAAGGGAACCCGCAGTCTCCCTTTTCGTTTTAAATTTCGTTAGAAATCAGATATTAATGTACTATCCTGCCACACTAACCATGGCAGCCCTCAGGACTCTGTCATTTAACGTCCAACCGCGTTGGAAAACAACGACGACGGTCCCTGCCGGATGTTCGGCATCAGCCGGAACCGTTGCGATGGCCTGACTGGTTGCCGGATTGAACTTTTCTTTTTCGGGGAAGATGGCCTTCATGCCGGAAACTTCCAGAGCGTGGTCCAGTTGTCGCATCGTCACTTCCAGTCCTTTACGCGTCGCTTCATCAGCACTTGACGATGCTTCCAGGGCTTTTTCAAGACTGTCAATCACCGGGATCAAGTTCTTCGCAAAGTTTTCAATGCCGAAAAGGCGCGCTTTTACCACATCCTGTGCACAGCGCCGCCGTGTATTTTCCATTTCGGCAACGGCACGAATATAAAGTTCGTAGCTCTCGGCTGCTTTGTCTTTGGCCGCTTGCAACTCCGCATCCCGGCAGGCCTGCGCCTTTTCCTGACAAGAACATTCTTTCTCACAAGTAGTTGGCTTATCCTGTTCCTTCGAAGTCGTCTGCTCCTTGACATCCTCGGGACTATCCAATTCCCCCTCACGGGCCTCTTGCTCGGCCTTTTTCAATTCCTCTGCAGGATTGACTGTTTCTTCTTGTGCCATAACGGGCCTCCAAATCCAATAAGTATCTCTTATATGGGATCGAAAGAAGCGTTTTTCAACCGACAAGCGCTTTACGCGCTAACCGCGCGTAGGGCATCAAAGCCTCCGGATTGTCATTTAACGCCGGGATATACGTAAATTCTCGCCCGCCTTGCGAGAAGAAAACCTGACGTTCCGTTTGAGCAATTTCCTCAAGCGATTCGAGACAATCGGCACAAAACCCCGGACGCAAAACGGCAACCGACGCATTCCCTACCTGCGTCATTTGACCTAAAACGGATTTGAGCGACGGCCCAAGCCATCGCCCGAATCCGAATTTCGATTGAAAAGCCAAAAGAATACTTCCCGATTTCAGCCCGAGTGCCGACTCCAAAAGGCGCACGGTCGTTTCACACTGGTATCGATATGCACCGCTCTTTTTCGTAGGGATGGAGTGGAAACTCGCAATCAGGCGCGTATGCGAAAGATCCGTTTGACTCTGGCGAACCGACAAGGCAAGAGCGGCAATGTATTCGGGCCGATCAAACCACGGAGAAACAACGGATACGGGAAGCACCGATCCGGCATCTTTTAAGGCTTGCCTAACAGTATCAACAACGGCTCCGCGTGTTTGACTTGCCTCCTGAGGAAAAAGCGGCATCAAAAGAAGGCGCTTCGGATCGGTTGCAAGAATCGCTTTAAGAGCCTCGGGAACAGAGGGCTTTCCGTAGCACATCGCCCAGAAAACGGAAAGCTCCTTTCCGAGGATGTTTTGCAGGCCTTCGGACGTCTTTCGCGTCGTCACAAGAAGGGGCGAACCCTCTTGTGTCCAGATTGCGGCATAGCGTTTAGCAGAAGCCTCTTTGCGGCGCGGAATAACGATTCCGGAAAGAATCGGGTGCCAAATCCAAGGCGGCAAATCGACGATATGTCGGTCACTTAAAAATTCCTTTAAGTAAGGAGCAAGTGCCTCAGGTGTCGGCGCCTCGGGCGAACCGGTATTGACAAGTAAAAGCGCTGTTTTTCCCGTCATCGCTGTCCCGCAAGCGCCTCTCGGAAAAATCGAAAGATCCGATTCGGAAGATACGAAAGAGACCCTTTCCCACGCACGAAAATCGGGAATCCGATATGTCCGCCTTCATCGGGAAAATCCAAATACACCGAACGGCTCACTTCATCGACAGACGGAAGGGCCCATGCCGGCAAAAACGGATCGTTTTTGGCATTTAAGAGAAGAAGCGGGACCTTCACATTGCCTAAGACCGGCTTTGCCGAGCAGCGTGTCCAGTAATCCATTCCGCTTCGGAAACCGTGAATCGGCGCCGTATAGACGGTATCGAAATCGTACAAGTCCTTGCAGGCACGAATGGCTCGCGCGTCGATAATATCGGGAAAGAGTCGCGCTTTTTCTTCGGCCTTCTTTTTTAAGGTCGACAAAAACATCTTGCCGTACAAAATGTTGGCCCCGCGTGTCATGATTTCAGTTCCGGCGACAAGATCTAATGGGGCGCCGATTGATGCTGCTCCCGTAACAAATGAGGCGTCTTTGCCTAAATCTCCGAGACACTTAGCTAATTGATTGCCCCCGAGGCTAACTCCGACGGCAAAGAAAGGCGCCTTCGGGAATCGCGCATGAACGGTTCTTAAAACCCAAGAGTTATCTGCCGTATCGCCGGCAAAATACGCGCGCGGCAGACGATTGAGTTTCCCGCCGCAACTGCGAAAAAGCGCCACGACCCCGCGTACACCGTTTTTAACGCAATGGTCCATCAAGGCTTCGGCATAGTGGCTTCGCGAATCGCCCTCCAGTCCGTGGAAATGCACAAGGACAGGTGCTTCGGGCGAAACCGGTTCCGGCTCAGCCCAATCAAAAAGCATAAAATCACCGTCAGGCATATCGACTTGTTCGCGTCGATACGTCACAACAGGGCGCTTAAAAAAACGCGCGGGTAAAATCGTCTGCAAATGACGCCCCGGGATGCATCGAGGCGCGTGATAATCCGGAGTAAATTGCGGCATAGGGAAACTCTCTCGTTTGTGGCAATTGTACTCGGCTCCGTCTAACTTCAAAAACAGAAACTTCCTCCGGTAAGGCAATGCTTCGAGAGCTATGCTGGTTTCGCCGAAACAAGGCGATGTTTGTCAAGGTACCGGACGATGCCCAGGCTCGGAAGTCCCCGATGCCCCGCTTCAAAATGAAAAGAGCACATACAAAGGCCCCATTCCAGACAAACTACATCTACATTATTATTAATAACCGATTCACTACGTCAGCATCGGCCGGTCGGAGCAAAAACAAAGACTGATTCGACCTTGTCGCGTATTCAGGCTCTAAGGCAATCACTCTATTGCTAAGACCGTTTTTTTGCGTTAAAGTTCCTCTCGATTCATGAAAGGATTCTCAAATGTTTTGCGCTCGCTTTTATTTTTACTCCTTTATTTCGCCTCGGCGAAAGGGGTAGTTGCGCGCCAAACACACCACCGAAACCGCCGAGAAGAAACGCTCGGCGGTTTTCTTTTCCGGGCGTTTTAATCGGGAACACAAAAGGATAAAAACCATGATACAAAACCGCACAACCGATGACATCCGCGTCAAATCCACGCAGGAGCTTGCGCCTCCGATGCATTTAATTCACGAATACCCCTGCTCGGAGACCGCCGGCGCCACGGTGCACGCCGCCCGGGAAGCGGCCAATCGCATCATGCGTCAGGAAGACGATCGTCTTCTTGTCGTTGTCGGCCCCTGCTCAATTCATGACCCGGTCGCCGCTGTCGATTACGCCCGCCGATTAAAGAGCCTTCGGGACCAGTTAAGCGCCGATCTTGAAATCATCATGCGCGTGTATTTTGAAAAGCCTCGCACGACCGTCGGCTGGAAAGGTCTGATTAACGATCCGGATATGGACGGGAGTTTCCAGATTAACAAAGGGCTCCGTATTGCACGCAAACTTCTTTTGGACATCAATGAAATGGGGCTTGCGACGGCAACGGAATTTTTAGATACGATTTCGCCGCAGTACACCGCCGATTTAATCAGTTGGGGTGCCGTCGGTGCTCGTACAACGGAAAGCCAAGGACACAGGGAACTTGCAAGCGGCCTATCGTGCCCAATCGGATTTAAAAACGGTACGTCGGGCGACATCAAAATTGCCGTGGACGCCGTCGGAGCTGCCCGTTACCCGCACTTTTTCTTAGGCGTTACAAAGGCCGGCATCAGTGCCATTATTTCCACAACGGGAAATGACGACTGTCACATCATTCTTCGCGGCGGGAAAGAACCCAATTACGATGCACAAAGCATTCAGAAAGCCTGTGAAATGCTCAAGGCGGCCGAGCGCCCCGAAGCCGTCATGATTGATGTTTCGCATTCCAATTCGCATAAGATTTTCAGTAACCAGGTTTCGGTGACCAACAACCTGTGCGAGCAAATTGCCGGCGGCGACAAAGCCATTGCCGGCGTCATGATCGAATCGAACCTGATCGAGGGACGTCAGGACATCGTCACGGACAAACCCCTAACATACGGGCAATCCGTAACCGATGCCTGTGTGGGGTGGAAAGACACCGTCTCCATGCTCGAGAA
>DHJT01000065.1:0-445 GCA_002404465.1 Sutterella sp. UBA4713
ATATGCATTAAATCGTCCTATTTCTTTTCGCATGACACTGCTTGAGACGCGGTAAGTTTCGGTATCGAATAATCGACTCAATCAGATCTGCGCCCCGATCGCGTCGCTTTCAGCGTCGACACTTTACGAACAGTTGCTCAAGCATCGCATTAGACCGTGTGAAGAGATCCTCTTTTTCTTGCGCGCTTGTTGCATTGAAAAGTTTTTTTGCAAAACTCAGGGCCTAAGGGGGGCGAATTAATGCCATCACAATGGTTTTTCAAGGATTTTTAGCGTACAATCCCGAGCCTGTCGCGCTAGGGAAACTTAGGGTGACTTTGTCTTGTTGCGCCTGGTACGGGCGCTAAATTTAATGAAGAGGAATGTATGGTCATTATTCGTTTGTCTCGCGCCGGATCCAAAAAGCGTCCGTTTTATAACATGCTCGTTTGTGATTCGCGTGCCC
>DHJT01000065.1:478-671 GCA_002404465.1 Sutterella sp. UBA4713
CCGCCGTAACGGCCGTTTTATCGAACGTGTCGGTTTTTATAACCCGGTGATTGCCGAAGGTCCCCAGCGTCTGACGTTCAATGCCGAACGCATTGAGTATTGGCAGCAGAAGGGAGCCAACTTGAGCGATACCGTTGCTCGCATCCTCAAGGATGCCAAGAAGGCGGCTGCGGCTCAGTAAGCAAAGCACGAG
>DHJT01000065.1:726-6855 GCA_002404465.1 Sutterella sp. UBA4713
TTCAGGTACGTGTTTTCTGCGAGCGCACAGTCCGCCGACGCCGTGCCAACCCGTGTCTGATAGCACACTCGAATGCGTCCGGTGCTTTCCTCTTAACTGAAGAAGCGTTCGGTATCTACGGAAAATGTGCTTGAGACGACCGACAAGTTAAGCTCAAACGGACGGGCTTCCCTCAAAAAAGGAGCCCGTTTTTTTATGACTCAAAATCAAAGTTGCCCCGAATGGATTGAAGTCGCTAAGGCCGCCGGCGCTTTCGGCGTGCGGGGCTTTGTACGCGTTATTCCCGTCGCTCGCGGCGATTCGTTGCGTAGCGGTATTCCTTGGTCTTTTGAAGATCGGGAAGGGAGCATGAAAATCCTGACGCCCGAAACGGTGACTTCTCACGGGGATTTTTTTCTTGTGCGCTTTAAGGAGATCGGAACGAAGGAACAAGCCGACACCTGTCGCGGTTCTCTTTTCATTGATCGCAAGGATTTTCCCGAAACGAAAAAGGGGGAACATTGGGCCGTGGATTTAATCGACTTTGATGTCGTTAACCGAGAAGGGCAGCATCTGGGTTCCCTTGAGCGATTTCTCGATAACGGAGTACACGACATCTTGGTCGTTAAGGGGACCGGCAGCAAGAGCCATCTTATCCCGATGGTCAAATCGTACGTTCTTTCGATCGATGAAGAAAAGCGAACGATTTTTGTCGATTGGCAGGAGGATTGGAGCTAGCCGATGCGCTTTGATGTCATTACGTTGTTTCCGGAAATCTTTTCTTCCGTGACCGAATACGGGATTACATCGCGCGCTCGCAATCGAGCGCTTTGGTCGATTCATACTTGGAATCCGCGCGATGTCACGAGCGATACACATCGGACGATCGATGATCGACCGTTCGGAGGGGGACCCGGTATGGTCATGATGGCTGAGCCCTTGGCGCAGTGCGTCGACCTGATTCGAAAATCCGGAAATGACGGACCGGTTGTGGCTTTTGCCCCGGGCGGCAAGGTCTTGGATGACACCCTTGTCAAAGAGTGGACTCGGAATCCGAATGCCGCATTTATTTTCGTGTGCGGGCGTTATGAGGGGATTGACGAGCGTTTTTTGCAAACTTACGTGGACGAAACGCTCTCGCTCGGGGATTTTGTGCTTTCGGGCGCGGAATTGCCCGCAGCGGTTTGTATCGATGCGCTGGTGCGGCAATTGCCGGGAGCTTTAAAGGAACTTTCTGTCGAAGATGAATCGTTTCGCACGGGTTTTTTAGATGCACCGCATTACACAAGACCGGAAGTTTGGCGCAATCAATCGGTACCGGACGTGCTGTTGTCCGGCCACCACGCCAATATCGGGCATTGGACGCGCGAAGCGATTTTAACGGCGACCTACCAAAAGCGCCCCGATTTGATTAAAATAGCGCGTTCGCGCGGACGTCTGACGCCCGCCGACGAGGCGTTTTTAACAACACTTAAAGACGCTTTGTAGAAGTTAAGCATTTCCGTTTGAGCGGAAATTTTTTAAAACCCATCCTCTGACCGGCGAACAACTCAAATACGCACGGCTACGATGGTCACGGAGATACCGATGGATATCATCAAGACTCTCGAGCAGGAAGAAATTGCTCGCCTTTCCAAGGGAAAAGCATTCCCGGAATTTCGCGCCGGCGACACCGTCAGTGTCGTGGTTAACGTCATCGAAGGAACGCACAAGCGTACGCAGGCCTATGAAGGCATTGTGATTTCCAAGCGTAATCGGGGACTTAACACGTCCTTTGTCGTGCGCAAGATTTCTAACGGTGAAGGCGTCGAACGTACGTTCCAGTTGTATTCCCCGACAATTGCCTCCATTGAGGTCAAGCGTCGCGGCGATGTGCGTCGTTCGAAGATTTACTACCTGCGTGCTCGCTCGGGTAAAGCAGCGCGTATTCGCGAATTGCTCACCAAGAAAGAGCAACCGGCAGCCTAATTTCGTAGGTCCGGAGAACAAAAGAGGGGATGGCCGAGCGGACATCCCCCTTTTTTCGGTTTTTCAAGACCGGATCTTAGTTTTTAGCCGCACTTGCACTTTGTGTTGTGCCGTTATGAAACAGGGCGCCGACATCGACGGCATCGAGGATGTAACGAGCTCCGCAAAATTCGCAGGTTACCTCAATTGTCCCGCGTTCGGCAATGAGCTTTTCGGCTTCCTCCTGCCCGAGATTTCGGATCATTGCTTCAATGCCTGCTTTTGAACAGCGGCAACGAAAAACCGGTGTTAAGACAGCCAAAACTTTCGGGTTATCTTCCCAAAACAGGCGCTTGGCAACCGTATCGGCTTCAAGTTTCAGTAGTTCGTCGTCCTTGACGGTTTGTGCCAGGACGGCTATGGAATCAAAGGCTTCGTCCTCCGAATTCGGGGTAGTACTTGTCTGTAAACCACCGGTTCCCGGCATTTTCTGAAGCATGACGCCGGCGCAAACTTGGGAATCGGCGGCAAGCCATAGGCGTGTTTTCAATTGCTCGGAGTGCGTCATGTACGCCTCAAGTGTGGCGGCGACGCCGTCGTTATCGAGTGCGACAACACCCTGATAGGGTTCTTCTCCGACACGTCTGTCATCGGAATCCAAAATCATGGCGCAACGTCCGTTTCCCGTCGCGTTGACAAGGTCTTTGAATGCGGCGTTTTCTGCAATTGCTTCTGGTTTGACGCGCAGTTGTGCAGTTGCGCGGACGACGAGTCCTGTTCTCACTTCAACGAGGGCAAGCTTTACGGGACCGTCTCCCTGCAATTGCAACACGAGGGCGCCTTTAAATTTCAGGCTGCCGGCAAGAAGTACGGCACCGGCGCACATCTTGCCGAGAAGTGTTTTAACCGGCGTCGGTAAATGTTGGTTTTTCGTCATACTCTGCCAGGCCTCGTCCATGCGGAGCACGGCAGCGCGACAGTTTTTGTCTTGAAAAAGGAGTTTGACGAGTTTGTCAGACATGATTTCCTCAATTTGAAAAATTTTCGCTATTCTAGCGGGATGCATCCGATGATTGACTTACATACGCATTCCAAAGCCAGTGACGGTGACTATGCACCGTCGGACCTCGTTTCGCTTGCTCGAGAACACGGCGTCTCGGTTCTTGCTCTCACGGATCACGATACGCTTGACGGAATTGCACAGGCCCGTGAGGCTGCTCGGCAAAATCACATCACCTTTGTCCCCGGAATCGAACTTTCAACCAACTGGGGAACAACGTGCATTCATGTGGTGGGCCTTCACATCGATACGGAAAATGACGCCTTAAAGAACGCCTGCATCGGAGCAGCGCAATTAAGACGTGAACGCGCCGAAAAAATCAACGCGCGTTTTCAGAGTTTGGGGATTGAAAACTTACTCAGTGAAGTGTACGTGCTTTTCCCTGACGTGATCAATGTCTCACGAGCGCACTTTGCGCGTGCTCTCTTGCACCGCGGCGTTGTGAAAAACGAGCAAGAGGCTTTCGATCGCTATCTCGGAACCCGTGCTCCGGCGTATGTTCCGACCGGTTGGCCCGAATTGCGCGATGCCGTCTCGCTTATTTACCGAGCCGGAGGCATTGCGGTTCTGGCGCATCCGCTGCGGTACCGTTTTGACTCGCCCTTAGCCTATGACGCTCTGGTTCAATCCTTTGTCAATGCAGGGGGAAAGGCGCTTGAAGTCTCCAGCGGCAGTCAAGTCCCGCAGTGCTCGACGCAATGTGCTGCATGGGCTAAAAAGTACGGACTTTTTGCTTCAACGGGCTCGGACTTTCACCGGATCTGCTCATCCAGACCCGTACTCGGCCATCAACCGCCGTTACCCGACGGGGTGCGTTGTGTGACAGAACTTCTGAATCTTCCAAGCTCTTAGTGATTGTCCGCGCGGGTTTGCTCACCGATTAGGTGCAGGCTGTCGAATTCACGTTGATTGCGGCGATGTTTGAAAATCACGCAACACATGCAGGCGGCGACGGCAAGGCCGAAACCGGCCATTGTTGTTTGCACGGAAACGTCGCATTTAATGAGAACGGAGTACACGGCGAGCATCAGGAGAATCGATGAATTTTCATTGAAGTTTTGTACGGCAATCGAACGCCCCGCACTCATCAGAACGTGCCCGCGATGCTGCAAAAGTGCGTTCATCGGTACGACGAAAAATCCGGCAAATGCCCCGATGACAATCATCATTAATCCGGCAAATAAGGCGGCATAGCGAATCGACCAGTCGCCGATCGTAAGCGTGCCCGGAAGCAGCGACTCATGAAAACCGCTCATTGCGGCCACCAGCAAGCCCATGGCGACGCCGACCGGCAAAACACCGACCGATTTTTTAAGCGGGACAAAGGCAGCTGCCGTAACGGCACCGATAGCAATGCCGATGGAAACGACGGCTTGCAAGATGGCGCCTTGTGTCAGATTCATGCCCAGAGCCGCCTCTGCCCACTTTAAAACGAGAAATTGCAAGACGGCACCGGCACCCCAAAAGAGCGTCGTGACCGAAAGAGAAATCTGCCCGAGCCGATCGGTCCAGAGTAAGTAGCATGAGTACGCAAAATTGCGAATGCTCGCCACCGGTTCAAAGGAGTTTTTGCTATAGCGCGCACCGGTATCGGGAATGGCAAGATTGACAAGCGCTGCGGCGGCGTACACGAAGACAATCATTGCAATAGCTGCTTCGGCAACGGTATGTAGACCGATAAGCGGCATGTGAAAAAAGGCAAGAATCGCGGTGCCGACATTCGGTTCGACGAGAATGCCTCCGAGAACGACGCCCAAAATAATCGAAACAACCGTCAGCCCCTCAATCCACCCGTTGGCAACGACGAGTTTTTCCGGCGGCAACAGCTCTGTGAGAATTCCGTATTTGGCCGGGGAATAGGCGGCGGCTCCGATGCCGACTA
Source organism: Sutterella sp. UBA4713 (assembly GCA_002404465.1). Lineage (GTDB taxonomy): Bacteria > Pseudomonadota > Gammaproteobacteria > Burkholderiales > Burkholderiaceae_F > Duodenibacillus. The sequence goes on from DHJT01000065.1 coordinate 5,595, forward strand.
CGGCGTAAGATAAAAGCGGATGCGAACCGAAAAGCATCATGAGGCACCCGGCGACCTTCACGGCATTGGTGATAAACATCACGCGTCCCTTGGGCATTAAATCGGCAAAGATACCGACCCAACTGGCCAGGACGACATAACTGATGACAAAAAACAATTTGAGGAGCGGTGTCATCCACTCGGGGGCGTCGATGCTTGTAAGTAGGGCTATGGCCGCAATCAACAGTGCATTGTCGGCTAAGCTCGACAAGAACTGTGCGCACATGATTGTGTAAAAGCCGCGTTTCATAGTGGACTGTTTTTCGTGAGATTGCGCGAATTTTACCAATCTTCACCTTAGTGTCTGCACGAAATACGTAGAGGGTTTTGTCTAAAGCGATTTTTGAAGCGACACGTCGGAGGCTCTGTTGAAGCGGTTATAAAGAATGGCTGCCATGGCTGCGGCAAGAAACAGACCGAACACGAGCATCGTTGTGCGGACGGATAGCTCGACTTTCACAAGAAGGGCATAGATGCCGAGCATTGTCAAAATCATCGTATTTTCCGAAAGATTTTGCACGGCAACGGCTTGACCCGAACTTAAAAGAATTTGACCGCGTCGTTGGAAAACCGCATTCATCGGAACGAGAAATAAGCCGGCGAGGGTCCCGACCGTAACCATCATCAGGCAGGCTACAAGGACACTGATGCGGACCGTTTCGTGACCGATAGCGACAGAGCCGGGAAAGAGCGCTTCTGAGTAAAAGCTCATGGTCGCAACCATCAGCCCCATGGCCACCCCGGTCCAGAGTATATGAAAAGCGCGCTCGATCGCAATAAAGCGCGCGGCGAGAACGGCGCCCAAGGCAATGCCGACTGAGACAACGGCTTGGAGCATTGAAGCTTCCGATAAGGCAAGACCGAGACGCTCGTCGGCCCAACGCAAAACGAGAAATTGCAAGACGGCACCGGTCCCCCAAAACAGCGTTGTGACAAGGAGCGAACAAACGCAATAGGAATCTGTCAAAATGGTTTTGCACGTTTTGGCGAACGTGATGACGTTTCCGAAAGCATCAAAACGTGCATTCGGATATTTCGCACCCGTGTCACGGATTCTTAAGTTAATTAAGGCGGCTACGACATACACGAGAGTTACGATGGCAATGGCGGCATCGGCTAGGGTTGTCTTTCCGGCAAGAGGGATGTGAAAGAAGCCGACCAGTGCTTGACCGACGTTCGGATCGACGAGAATCCCGCCGAAAACAATGCCGAGAATAATCGA
>DHJT01000065.1:6961-12693 GCA_002404465.1 Sutterella sp. UBA4713
TCCGAGAGAATGCCGTATTTGGCAGGCGAATAGGCGGCGGCTCCGGCTCCGACGATGCCGTAAGCGACAAGCGGATGCGATCCGAACAGCAGGAGCAGACACCCGAGAATCTTAATTAAGTTTGTGACGAACATGACGCGCCCCTTGGGCCACATGTCCGAGAGGACTCCGACCCAGGCGGCAAGCAAAATGTAACTGAAAACAAAGGCCAAACGCAAAAGCGGCGTCATCCAGTCAGGTGCATCTAGGCTCACTAACAGGGCAATGGCCGCAATTAAGAGGGCGTTATCGGCGAGGCTGGAGAAAAATTGCGCACCGAGTATCGGCACGAGACGATGCATCATAAAACCTCTAAAAGAAAGCATTCGGAGTGTAGCATTAGGGCTTGCGAAGAGCGCAAGTCCAAAAAAACGGTTTACTTTCCTTAAAAAAGTCTTATGGCCAAACCCCGCGTTGAATATGTTTGCGAATCTTGTGGCGGGACAACCGTCAAGTGGCAAGGTCGTTGTCCACACTGCGGACAGTGGAATACGATGAAAGAGTTTCGAATTCCGGAAAAAAGCGCTTCACGATTCGGTACGCAAACAGCCAGATCCCAGGCACTCATTGAAGTCACGGATGCCGTTGACCTCTCACAGGTTAAAGCCGGTGAGGTTCCGCGAACGCTTGTCGGTATTGAAGAATTTGATCGTGTTTTGGGCGGCGGCCTTGTTTCGGGCGGTGTGACTTTAATCGGCGGAGATCCGGGCATCGGAAAGTCAACGCTCTTACTGCAAGCGACAAGCCGCCTTGTCGCTCAAGGGATTCGGTGTCTTTATGTCACCGGCGAAGAATCGGCTTCACAGGTTGCATTGCGCGCCAAACGTTTGGGCATCGATCCGGTGGGTATTTCCCTCATGAGTGAAATCGAAGTCGAGAAAATTGAAGCTGCATTGATTCGCTTGAAACCGACTTTTGTCGTGATCGATTCGATTCAAACGCTTTTTTCTTCAGCGCTGGAGAGTGCTCCGGGGAGCGTGACGCAGGTTCGCGAGTGTTCGGCACGTTTGACGCGTTTAGCCAAGACATCGGACATCACGCTTGTTTTCGTCGGACATGTGACCAAAGAGGGATCGCTTGCCGGTCCTCGCATCCTCGAGCACATCGTCGATACGGTTCTTTATTTCGAAGGCGATTCTCATTCGAATTTCAGACTTGTCCGTGCTTTTAAAAATCGCTTCGGTGCCGTCAATGAACTCGGCGTCTTTGCCATGACCGATAAGGGGTTGCGCGGGATTTCCAATCCGTCGGCCATTTTTCTTGCCGAACACAAAGAGGGTGTTGCCGGCAGCGTCGTGATGGTCACGCAGGAAGGGACACGTCCGCTTCTTGTTGAAGTGCAGGCACTCGTCGATCCGACGCATTCCCCGAGTCCGAAGCGCCTTTGCGTCGGTCTGGACGGACAACGCTTATCGATGCTGCTGGCGGTTTTACACCGACATGCCGGCATTTCGTGCTTTGATCAAGATGTGTTTATCAATGCCGTGGGCGGCGTAAAAATCACCGAGCCTGCGAGTGATTTGGCGGTGATTTTGGCCGTCGTCAGTTCCGTTACCGATAAAGCGATTTCCCGCGGAACTGTCGTTTTCGGCGAAGTGGGGCTTGCCGGCGAAATTCGTCCGGCTCCGCGCGGTCAAGAGCGATTAAAGGAAGCGGCGAAGCTCGGCTTTGCGCGGGCCGTGATACCGAAGGCCAACGCGCCGAAAATTGCGCCCGAGGGACTGACTGTCATTGCCGTCGATCGCTTAAGCGATGCCATTGACGCTCTTTAAGTGAGCGCCTCACTTTTGCATCGCTTTTAGATTTGAGCGACTCAAATGGAACACTTTTGCTTTGCCGCGCCATTCTTTTGCTGTTTTTTCTGGGAAATGTCCTTGTGTTCTGTAAGATGAAGCCCTCGCTTCGGGTCAGTCGTAGCTCTAAGGGTGTTTTTTTTTAACTTTTGGACGGGTTGGCTTTTTCTGAACTATGCAGGGGAATCATCGCAATCAAGATCATTCAGGCGGATTAGTTAAAACGCTTACGCTTCTGCCTGTCGTCATGATCGGTTTGGCGTATATCCAGCCGATGACGCTGTTTGACACTTTCGGGATTGTTTCTCAAATCACAAGCGGCCATGTGCCGAGTGCCTATGCGCTGGCCCTTTTGGGGATTCTTTTTACGGCTTTTAGCTACGGAAAACTCGTCGTGCGTTTTCCATCGGCAGGATCGGCCTATACCTACGCGCAAAAAACGCTGTCACCGGCAATCGGATTCATGGTCGGATGGTCATCGCTTTTAGACTATCTGTTTATGCCGATGATTAACATCCTTCTTGCCAAGATTTATTTTGAGGCCATCTGTCCGCAAATTCCGAGTTCTGTTTTCGTTGTCTTGCTCACGGCTTTCATGGTTGCCTGCAATTTAAGAAGCTTAAAGCTCGTTGCCGGGTTTAACGGCACGATTGTGTGCATTCAGATGGGTGTTGTGGCGGTGATTGTCGGATTGATCTCCTATGCGCTTGCCGGTCAAGGGACCGGTAACGCCCTTTGGAGTACGAAACCGTTTTGGGACGCGAATGCGTCTTTTGTTCCCATGATGGCCGGTGCCGCCATCCTGTGTTTCTCGTTTTTAGGTTTTGACGGTTTATCGCAATTGACCGAAGAGACCGTGGATGCAAAGAAAACAATGCCTAAGGCGATTTTTCTGACCGCGCTTTTAGGCGGGATTGTTTTCATCGTTGCCAGTTATTTCTTGCAACTGTATTTCCCCGATGTCAGCGCGTTTAAGGACCCGGAAGCTTCGCAACCGGAAATCATGCTTTACGTGGCAGGACCGGTTTTTCAGTCCGTCATTTTGGTTTTTTCGAGTCTGACGGTTCTGGCTTCCGGTATGGCTGCACACGCCGGTGTTTCTCGTCTAATGTATGTGATGGGACGAGACGGCGTACTGCCGAGCCGCTTTTTTGCGCGTCTTCACCCGAAGTGGCACACACCGGTTTTCAATATCGTTTTAACCGGCCTGCTGTGCTTGTCTGCCGTTAAAATGGATTTAGTGCTTGCAACGGCACTGATTAACTTCGGTGCCTTGGTTGCTTTTACTTTTGTCAATGTTTGCGTCATTGCCCAGTTTTTTGTTCGTGAGGGCAGGCGTCGGACGGCTTCCGAGGTCCTGCACTTTCTCGTTTTGCCGCTTTGTGGGTGCACCAGTGTCGGAGTTTTATGGATCAATCTGGAATCGACGGCGATGATTCTGGGGCTGACGTGGGCGTCTGTCGGACTGATTTATTTGGGGTTTCTGACGAAGGGATTTCGCAATCCCGTGCCGGAACTGCATTAGAGCGCCGACACGGAAGCGCAAAATCGCGTCAATCAGTTCCGAGTGGAGAAAACGCGCTTAAAGTCGCTTAAAGCACCGCGCTCGCGAGCGGCGACGCGAAGAGCGCGAGCGAGCGTCGCCATTTGGTCGACGGAGCGTTTTTTCGCTTGCTCTTGCGCTAAATCTTCCTCAATTTCCATCCGGCGAACCAAATCCAGGACGTGCTGGGAAGCCTTGTGTTCCTTTAAGGCGGTGACAAGCGCTTTTTTGTCAATACCTTCGCTTGCAAAAAATCCGGCTAATTCGGACGCGTAATTTTGAAAAAATTCAGCAACACTTTTATCTTGATGGTCAGTCCACGGGGTTAGGGCTAAGTAGTCTTCTCTTGACATGGCGAGTACTCCTTGAAAAAAGAAGAGGGGGCTTTGCAAATTTGCTACGGCATCTGCAAAGCCCGCTCCGAGCGTTTGCGAATCCGCGAGAGTCGTAAAGGAGAAAAAAACGACTTCACAAATTGACTCACATCGTTTGAGTATGAAATCGGAGGAATTTCATCTCGGAATGCAGTGTGCGCTTTGTGTCACGTTGTTGTCCATGGAATTTTGTTTAATGGATCGTTAAGTAGTTTTCAACGATATTTATCGCATTGAAAATAAAGGCTTTTATCCGAAACTGCTGAACAGAAGGCGAATTGTTTCAACATGTAAATTCAGAGAAAAGTCTTTTTTTAGGCGCCAAAAGCGAGAAATAATAGCGTGGGGTATCGAAAGAAAGTTAAGATTCCTAAAAAGAAGGGCTCGGAAATCGGCGAGCGCTCTGGGTGACTTCGGCGGTGTTCGCACGGGATGTGCGCGTCATACGGATTGCGATGATTCAATACGACTTAAAAGATTTGAGGCTATTTGTTTTGGTCGCGCGTTTGCGCAGTGTTCGGCTCGCTTCCGAACGGATGTTTATGACGGTTTCGGCCGCGAGTGTCCGAATTCGCAAACTCGAAGAATCTTTTAAAACGCAACTGTTGATTCGGCATCCTCGGGAGGTGGAGCTGACGGAGGCAGGTGAGCGCTTTTTCAAAGATGCGCAGACGGTATTAAATCAAACCGACAATCTGGAAAACCACATGCAACGTTTTTCCGGTCGGCAGGATAATACCGTACGTCTTTTTACTTCCTACTCGGCGATTACCGGACGACTCAAAACCGATATCGCCCAGTTCTTGCTGCGTTACCCGGAAGTGAGAATCGATTTTACAATCATGCGGTCGAAGGAAATTATCGAGGCCCTTTTAGAGGGGACGGCCGATATCGGCGTTTTCGGGTTTTCCGATAAACACGTTGAGGGATTGCATTTCGTTCCGTATTTCACGTGTAAGTTTGCCCTTCTTTTTCAAACGAAAACCGTTCGCGATCAAAACATCGGCCGCCGGATCAGCATACGGCAATTAAGTGACTTCCCGCTTGTGGCGCTTTCGAAAGATACGACATTGCAGATGTACTTGGAAGAACATGCCAAGCAAGAGGGAGTTCGCTTGAACATCCGGGCCCGCTTTCCGAATTTGCACTCCGGGTTAGCCTCTCTTCGTGCACTGAACGGTGCGATGTTCGTACCGGTCGATTCGTCGGTTACGCGGGAAATCGATATGACGACCGTCGAGCTTGATGAACCATGGAATCAACAAGAGATTCAGATTTGTCTTCCGGGCGGACAACGCCATATTCGGAACGAAACACGACAGCTTCTGACGTTTCTTTCGTATGCGTCACATGCGCATGCCGATTCCTAAAACGATGTACCCGGCTATCTACTTTGATACAATAACGCCTCTTTTCGTGAGTTTTGTATTTCGAACACGTTTATGAAAATTACCAAACTTCTAGCCTTAAATGCCAAACCGGCAAAGGCACTTTTGTCGCGCGCAAAAACCATCTCGCTGACGTATGCCGAACGCCAGGTACCTCCGAAGACATTCTCTTGCGCAGACGGTGTTTTGGAAAATGCCCTCGGCCCCGTGCGCCCGCTTGAAGTCGGCGATGTATTGCTCGATGAAAAGGGCGGATTTTACGTTGTTCAGGCGGCCCCGGATCGCCTGATGCGCGTGCGCGGGGATGCACGGATGCTCCAGGAGGCCGCGTATGCGTTTTCTGCTCGCGGTGTTCGATATGCCAGAACCGAAGACGGCTTTGCGATGATTGAAAACGAGCAGTTCCGTACGATGCTCACGAGTGTCGGTTTAAAAACAGAGCCCGTTGTTGCTCCGTTTATTCCCGAGGCACTGCCGGTCCCGGAGGACGATGACGCGTGCTGTTGTTGCGGGCACCATCACCATGACGGAGAATGCGGTTGCCATCATCACGATCATGAGGAAGACTGCGGTTGCGGGTGCCATCATCACGACC
>DHJT01000065.1:12759-18542 GCA_002404465.1 Sutterella sp. UBA4713
CGGGTGCCATCATCACGACCATGAAGAAGACTGCGGTTGCGGATGCCATCATCATGACCACGATAAGGGCAGTTGCGGTCAACATAACTAATTTGAGCGCGTTCGGACCGGTTCCGAACAATCCCGTGCGAGAGTGGCGAAATTGGTAGACGCAACAGGTTTAGGTCCTGTCGCCGTAAAAGGCGTGTCGGTTCGAGTCCGATCTCTCGTACCATCATTTTGAAAAGGCGTTCGGTCTTGAACGTTTTTATCGGAGGCTTTTTTAAGAAGATCTTCGAAGAAAGAGGGAGGGGTTTCTTCCCTTTTTTTGTCAGACTTTTGCAATTCGAAGTGACGCTCTGTAGATTCCGTGTGTTTCTAGCGGAAAGAATTGATGCAGCGTTGTTTTTCGGCCGTTTTCGATCATTTTTTTGCCGTTCTTTTGTTGAGATGACCCATGAGTCAACATATGAGTGTACGTATCCGTGTGCCTATCGAAGCGGATAATCCGAGCATCGAGCGCATTGAGTCTCTTTGTGTTAAGTGCGGATTGTGTTCCAAAGTATGTCGTGACCCGATCGGTGTTTTAGATCGCTATGACTTACAGGCAACAGGCGGCAAGGCGGTTTGTATCCAATGCGGACAGTGTGCCAATGTCTGTCCGACGGCTTCCATTGTTGAGAAAAGTGAGCTTGAGCCGGTTCAAAAGGCTCTCGCGGATCCAAGCAAGATTGTCGTCTTTACCGCATCACCGGCCGTTCGTGTTTCGCTCGGAGAGGCGTTCGGAACGGCTCCGGGAGCATTAGTTCAAGGAAAGATGGTTTCTTTGTTGCGTCGCCTCGGTGCCGGGTATGTATTCGATACGGATTTCGGGGCGGATTTAACCGTCATGGAAGAGGCGCAGGAATTGGTCGATCGCCTGAAAAATGCGTCCGGTCCGCTTCCTCAATTGACAAGTTGCTGCCCGGCTTGGGTCAAGTTCTGTGAAACGTTTCATCCGGAGATGCTTGATAATCTTTCCAGGGCTAAAAGTCCGATTGCGATGCAAGGTGCTACGATTAAATCGTATTTTGCCAAGGTCGCAGGTATTGATCCGGAAGCCATCGTTAATGTGGCCGTCACACCGTGTACGGCAAAAAAGTTTGAAATACGCCGCCCCCATATGAATGCCGCCGGTGTGCGCATCGGGAAACCCGAGATGCGAGATACCGATTATGTGATCACGGCACGCGAATTGGCGCGGTGGGCCAAGCAAGAGCAAATCGATTTTTCCGCTTTGCCCGACAGTGCCTTTGACAGCCCCTTGGGGACGGCCTCGGGAGCCGGTGTGATTTTCGGCAATTCCGGAGGCGTGATGGAAGCTGCCCTTCGCACGACTTATCACTTGCTGACGAAAAAATCCCTGACGCACGATGCCCTGAAGTTTGAAAGCGTTCGAGGTTATGAGGCTATGCGCGAGGCAACGATTTGCATCGGAGATACACGCCTTCGGGCCGCCGTGGTTTACGGCACGAAGCAGGCCCACGGCGTTCTTGAAGACATCAAGGCCGGACGGCGTCATTACGATTTTGTGGAAGTGATGACCTGCCCGGGAGGCTGTATCGGAGGAGGCGGTCAGCCGAAATTTTCCTACGGAATCGAAGACGAGGGACGATGCGCTCGCATTGCGTCTTTGTATGAGCGTGACGAGGCTCTGACACTTCGATCCAGTTTCGAAAATCCGCAAATTATTGCCGTTTATAAGGATTTTTACGGAACGCCGGGAAGTGATCTTGCGAAGGCCATGCTGCATACACGGTACATCGATCGCAGCCAGGACTTAGGAGGGAAGACAACGGTGCCGGAACCGGCAAAGGCCTTAAAGACGGCCGATACTGGCATCCGACATAAATTTCGTTGCAAGGTGTGCGGGTATATTCACGAAGCCGTAAGTCTTCCGTCCGACTACGTCTGTCCGCTATGTCGAGCACCGGCAAGCGAATTTGAACAAATCGCGTGAGATGCATCCTGCGACGACGGTTCCGAATTCGATTGATCGGCGAATTTCTCAATTAGCTGCGGTTTTTAAAAGAAAAGCCGTTCGGATTCTTCATGAAGTTCGTTTTCAATGGCTTTTGAGAGTTCTGCAACGCTTTGCGCATAAAAGTACGAATGATTGTATTTTAAGAGGGCGGCAAAATTTTCACTACCGATAAACCATCGGATATCTTGTCTGCCGGTTTCATCGGTTTGCGGCAGATCGATCAGAAGGACTTTGGTGGTCGCAGGGACTTGAACGGCCTCAAGCGGTTCGACTCCGGCGTCTAATAAATTCTGCAGTGTGGTGTTGGCTGCGATGCCGCCCGCATCCAAATCAAATGCGTGCGTTGCCGATGATTCACAGGACCATTCGAGCGGCAGAGTTTTATTCCACCCGTAATGGGCCATCAAGTTCGCCGTTGACGCAATGGCATCGGCTGCCGAATGAATTAAATCGGGCTTGCCGTCCCCGTCCAAATCCACCCCGTATTTAAGGATGTTGGTCGGCATAAATTGCGGCATGCCGATGGCTCCGGCGTAGCTTGCGCGTTGCGTGACGGGATTAAAGTGCCCTTTATCGCATAGGGCGAGATAAGCGGCCAATTCCTCGCGGAAAAAGGCACTTCGACGTTCGTGGTCAAAAGAAAGCGTTGTCAAAACATCTAAGGCACGAAAGCGACCGATGGATTGACCGTATAAGGTTTCGATCCCTAAAACAGCCGTCAGAATCGAACTCGGAATCCCCCAGTGTTCTTCGGCGTATTCGAGCCACTTGGCATAGCGGCGCATGAATTTTGCCCCTTTTTTGATGCGTTCGTCCGTCAGAAACTTTTGGCGATAAAGACGCCAGTCGCGCACCCGATCCGACTCAGAGGCGGACTTGGCCATCAGACGCACGGACGTTTTCACATGGCGGGCTTTCGCGAGTGTGGCAAGAATGTTGCTCGGATTTAAACCGTACCGCGTTGCGACCTCCTGCGCCCAGGCCTGAACATCCGTACGCGTTTCGTATTTTTTCGACGTTTCGATAAGAGCCTGTACTGGGCGTGCCTTGAGTGTCAAAAACGCAGCGGCTATCGACGTGATGACATATCGACGCATTAAATCCGGATTTTCAGGCGATTGTGACATCACTGTCTTTCTTTGCTTCTTGCGTTTGAGGCGTTTTAAGGACATTCGCGTTGCCAATGCCGTCAAAATAGCCTATTCTCGCTTTCTTATCCATTTTCGCAGAATTTTTCGTATGGCAACAGGGTTCTTTACGCATAATCGGTGCCTATCTGAGGATGAAGGAAATTCAAGTTTGGATCGTCCCGAGCGCATTGAACAAATTCAGACTCTGATGCAGGCAAGTGCTCTGGCGCGCCGAGTTCGATTCTTCGAATCCTCGGTTGTTTCCGAGAGCGATTTGTTGCTTGTGCACACGCCTGAGTACTTAAAAAAACTCAAAGACCTGGCCCAAAAAAATGCACCCCTGACCGAAGAGACCATCGTGACAGACGAACTTCTTGTCGGAGCGATGCAAAGCGCCGGGGCGGCCGTTAGCGCCGTACGATCCGTTCTCGACGGTTCATTGAAAAATGCTTTTGTCTGTGTCAGACCCCCGGGGCACCATGCCGGTCGCAATTTCGGCGGGGGATTTTGTCTGATTAACTCGGCGGCTTGTGCGGTACGTACGGCTCTCTGTCGCTACCGATGCGCTCGTGTTGCATTGATTGACGTCGACGCTCATCGAGCCGACGGAAGCGAAGACATTTTTTCCGGGGATCCTTCGGTGTTGCTTTTTGATAGTTACCAGGCGTCGGCTTATCCGTACGGTCTTGCCCCGTGTACGGCACCCAATGTCTTTAATATGCCTTTGGAAGACGGTGCACTCGGGCGGGATGTTGTGGCAAGAATGGAAAAGGACTGGTTGCCGCGCTTGTATGATTTTGCACCCGACTTGCTTGTTCTTTCTTTCGGATTTGATACACACACCGAGGATACGCAAACGCTTTTGAAGTTTTCTGAATTCGAGTATGCTTACCTGACACGACTTTTGATGCGGGTTGCGCACGATGTATGTTCGGATCGTCTTGTCAGCATTCTGGAAGGCGGTTACAACAAAAAAGCCCTGGCGCGTTCCGTGCTTTCACACGTCGGAACGCTTGTACAATAGGGATTTAGTTGATTTCGGAGACTTTCTTTTGAAAACATTGACGCGATCGATTGCTGCGGCCGTTTGTTCGGGATTTCTCGTTACGCTTATCGGCTGTTCGGATTTGACGTATGTTATGAATCCGTATCGATACCAATTCAATCCCGATCGATCGCCGTCCGTTTGCTTGATTGTCCGCGACAACACGTCGGTTGCAATGACCTACGAAGTCAAAAAAGCGCTTGAAGACAAAGGGTTGAAAGTGCGTGAGGTGAACAAAGCGGACGGGCCCGAGTGTTCTGTTTGCGTACGTTTCGGTTGTGTGTTCGGCGGTTGGGCCAATACAACGCTTACGGAGGCCACTTTGGAGTTGACACGGACCGAATCGGGTAAGAAGCAGACCATTCGTGTTTCGTCGGCCTCCGTTGTCCCTGACGGTCTTGCAACCGTGAACTCTCAAGAGGCGACCGAAACAATCCGCACGCTCGTCGATCGGCTTTTCCCCCAACCGATTCCCTGGGTAACCGAGTAAAGATGTTTACTCGGGCATAAAGTCTTGCCAGATTCGTACAGCACTTTTCCAGAAATCGTTCAACGTTTTTGCACCTGTGGCTGGAAGTCCGAAGTGGCCAAGCAGGCCCTCTAAGAGCGCCACGGGGTTTTCCGTGCGAACGGGCGTCGCTTTGTTTTGTTTTGAAAGCTTTTTCCCGTTTTTGTCGCACACGAGTGCTATGTGCATGTAGCGCGGCGTCGCGACCTGTAAGGCCTTTTGCAAAAGGATTTGACGCGGGGTGTTATCCAAGAGGTCCTGACCGCGCACAACGTCGGTAATCCGCTGTGCGGCATCATCGACAACAACGGCCAACTGATAGGCCCAAAGGCCGTCGGCACGTTTGACAACGTAGTCGCCCACGCTGTGTGCGACATCTTGGTAATACGGGCCGCATAAGCGATCGACGAAGGAAACCGGCCCTTCCGGGACGCGAAAACGCCAGGATCGGATCGGTTTTCCGCCAGTTCCGTTGCGGCAGGTTCCCGGATAAAATCCGATCGGTCGGTTAAGACTCCTTTCTTATTTTTCAATGGCTTTTCGTGTGCAGGCGCAACCGTACGTTAAGCCGGCCAGACTGAGCTTACTGTAGGCATCCTCATAGTCCGCATCGCGCTGTGATTGCCGGATGACAGGCTCGTCACTGACAAGATCGAAGGCTTGAAGCGTTGCAAGGATGCTTTGTGCATATTCGACACGACAGCGCTCTTTGTCGATATCTTCCATGCGAACGATCCACGTTCCCGCATGGGCACGCGCATCAAGGAAGCTTGCCATGGCGCAGGCTAAGCTTCCGAGGTGTAAATACCCTGTCGGACTCGGAGCAAAGCGTCCGCGGTAGGGCACGTGAAAAGGCGGAGGTAAAAAAGGCGGCACGATGTTGTTGTCGGGAAAACCGTTACTCGACATAATGCCCCATTTATGCGTCTTGTTGCTCTTTTTTCGATTTGTTGCGAGTAGGGGGAACGCGATGATCTTTGTCGCCTTTTTTGACGGATCCTACGACTTGACAAGCACGATCGACTGTGTAAAATGCGGATTCTCGCTGCGGGAGTAGCTCAGTTGGTAGAGCGCAACCTTGCCAAGGTTGAGGTCGCG
>DHJT01000050.1 GCA_002404465.1 Sutterella sp. UBA4713
CAAAGCGGTGTGTGCCATTTCTCACCTGGTTTACGCGGGATCCTGTTATAGTAAGAATTATACGTGTAGCCGTCGGCTCAAATCTGTTCTATTCAACATGCTAAAATCGCGCCGCTTTCCGAGCCCGACGGCAAGACCTTTGTATGGGGTTCGGTTTGATGTGTTTGCGTTTCTTGGTCCGTGATTTACATGACCAAGAAACGTTTCTCGTTCGCTTGAACTCAAGCGGATTTATCACCATGAAAGAGAGTCAAAAAATGGCTGTTGAACGTACCCTTTCCATTATTAAACCCGATGCCGTGGCCAAGAATGTCATCGGCAAAATTTATTCACGTTTTGAAGACGCGGGTCTGAAAATCGTTGCCGCCCAAATGCGTCTTTTGTCCAAGGCCGAAGCCGAAGGCTTTTATGCCGTACACCGCGAACGTCCCTTCTTTGCCGACCTCGTTAAATTCATGACCTCGGGCCCTGTGATGATCCAGGTTCTCGAAGGGGAAAATGCAATCGCCAAGAACCGTGAATTGATGGGCGCAACCGACCCGAAGAAGGCCAATCCGGGCACGATTCGTGCGGACTTTGCATCCTCAATTGACGCTAATGCCGTTCACGGATCGGACGCTCCGGCCACGGCGGCTGTGGAAATCGCGTACTTCTTCCCGACACTTTCCATTCATTCCCGCTAATTGAGTTCGGAAGATTGACCGTGGCGTCCGTGCCCGAAGTCGATTCACGCGTGAATCTGTTGGGGCTTGACAGTGAGGCTGTCAAGTCCTGGTGTGCCGCGATGGGGGAAAAACCCTATCGTGCCGTTCAGCTTGTGCGCTGGATTCACCGTTTTTGCGAAGACGATTTTGAGCACATGACCAATCTGGCAAAATCGTTTCGTGCCAAGCTTTCTGAAACGGCGCAAATTCGAGCTCCGGCTGTTTTGGATTGTCGGTATGCGACGGACGGTACCCGCAAGTGGCTTTTCGATGTCGGAAACGGTAATGCGGTTGAGACCGTTTTCATTCCGTCGGAAAACCGCGGAACTTTGTGCATTTCCTCGCAGGCCGGGTGTGCGATGGGATGCCTTTTTTGCTCCACGGGCAAGCAAGGGTTTAACCGCAATCTGACAACGGCCGAAATCGTCGGTCAGGTTTGGACGGCCGAAAGAACCCTACGGCGAGAAGCCGGGATTACCGATCCCAATGATCGTGTGATTAGTAACGTCGTTCTCATGGGAATGGGCGAGCCGCTACAAAACTTAGAGGCCGTGTTGCCGGCGTTGCGTCTGTTTTTAGACGATAACGCTTACGGACTTTCCCGGCGCCGTGTAACGGTTTCCACATGCGGTCTCGTGCGACAAATCGACAAGCTGGCCGCCTCGGTTCCCGTGGCACTGGCCGTGAGTTTACATGCGCCTGACGATGCCTTGCGTGACAAAATCATGCCGGTCAATAAAAAACATCCGTTATCTGATTTAATGGCAGCTTGTCGACGCTATTTGGCGGTTGCGCCGCGCGACTTTATTACTTTTGAGTATTTGCTCTTAGGCGGCGTGAACGATGCCGATGCGATGGCTTACAAGTTAATTGACCTCGTGCGGGATGTTCCCTGTAAGTTTAATTTGATCCCGTTTAATGCGTTTCCGGACTCAGGCCTTAAGGCGCCTGACGAGGCGCGCGTTGCGGCATTTGCTCAGATTTTAAATGCGGCCGGCATCGTGACGACCGTGCGTCGTCGTCGCGGTGATGACATTGCCGCTGCGTGCGGACAACTGGCCGGCGAGGTCAAAGACAGAACGCGTCGGGCCGAACGCTTGGTGATTCAAAAACAAGAAGCGGCTGACTTTTTTGCGGCAACCGAAAAGGAAGGACGGTCATGAATCCGGTGTTTTCATCGCGTCACAAAACAGAAAGTGTGCGTGTCGGAGACGGCAATAAGTCAGTCATGATCGGGGGCGCATCTCCGATTGTCGTCCAATCGATGACCAATACGGCAACCGAAGACGTTGATAAGACCGTGCAACAGATACGCGAGTTAGCCGAGGCCGGCAGTGAACTCGTGCGCATGACGGTCAATACGCCGGCGGCAGCCCGTGCCGTACCGTATATTCGGCAGGCGCTGGAAAAGGTCGGCTGTTTTGTGCCCTTGGTCGGCGACTTTCACTACAACGGCCATAAGCTTTTAAAAGCCGAACCTGCGTGTGCCGAGGCCTTAAGTAAGTACCGCATTAATCCGGGCAATGTCGGTAAAGGCACACTGCACGAAGAAAACTTTGCGACGATGATCGAAACGGCTTGCCGATTCGGGAAGGCCGTGCGTATCGGAGTAAACGGCGGATCCCTGGATAAGGAACTATTGGAAAAACGGATTGCTCAAGGACGAGAAGCCGGACTTGATGCAAAGGAAGTTTTTCTTAACTGCGTCATCGAAAGCACATTGGAAAGTGCTCGAGCGGCTTTATCGCTCGGTCTGAAAAAAAATCAACTTGTGCTCTCGGCTAAAGTCAGTTCCGTGCCGGACCTTGTGTACGTGTATCGCCGTTTGGCCGCGGAATCGTCGATTCCGCTTCATGTGGGACTGACGGAAGCCGGTATCGGAACAAAAGGTCTTGTGGCCAGCACGGCCGCGCTTTCGATCCTTTTGGCCGAAGGAATCGGCGACACGATTCGCGTTTCGATTACGCCGGAACCGGGAAAAACACGCTCACAAGAGGTTTTGGTGGCGCGTGAGGTTCTGCAAAGCCTCGGGTTGCGTCGCTTTTGCCCGTTTGTGACCTCGTGTCCGGGGTGCGGACGCACGAATAACGCGCTTTTCGAGAGCTTGGTGCATGCGACACAGGAATTTGTCACGCGACAAGGACCCGTGTGGAAAAAGGAGGCACCGGGGTCGGAGTCCATGCGCATTGCCGTGATGGGCTGTGTTGTTAACGGACCGGGAGAAGCGACCAATGCCGATATCGGCGTGAGTCTTCCCGGACGCGGGGAGGCTCCCGTCGCTCCCGTTTTTGCCGACGGTAAAAAGATAGCGACGCTCAAGGGCGATACGATTGCCAGTGATTTTCAAACACTCGTCGAACAGTATGTTCGCAAGCGCTGGTCGAAGAATGCATAAATGAGGGTTGGGTGACGATGGGAAACGCCAAAATTACCGGAGTTAAGGGCATGAATGACATGCTTCCGGAAGAGACTCCCGTGTGGGAGCGGTTCGAAGAGGTTGCACGCTCCGTTGCGACGCGTTACGGGTACCGTCAGATTCGTACGCCGATTGTCGAGTCGACGGCGCTTTTTTGCCGCGGCATCGGTGAGGTGACCGACATTGTCGAAAAGGAGATGTATTCCTTCGAAGACAGTTTAAACGGCGAAAAGCTCACGCTGCGTCCCGAAGGGACAAGTGCCGTCGTCCGTGCGGCAATTGAGCACAATTTAACCTACAACGCACCGCAGCGCTTGTGGTATTTCGGGCCGATGTTTCGGCACGAGCGTCCGCAACGGGGACGCTATCGTCAGTTCTTCCAGTTCGGTTGCGAAGCCTTGGGATTTTCCGGGCCCGATATCGACGTGGAATTGCTCGCGATGACGCATCGCTTGTGGAAAGAGCTCGGCATTGAAGCGAATCTTGAAATTAACAGCCTCGGAGCAGCACCCGAGCGCGCCGAACACCGCAAGGCATTAATTGCGTATTTTACGGCGCATAGCGACGTGCTCGATGAGGAGGCTAAGCGCCGCCTTTTAACCAATCCGCTGCGTATCCTGGATACGAAGAACCCTGCGATGCAAGAGCTTGTCAGCCAGGCACCCAAACTCATTGACTATTTGGGAAAGGACTCTTTGGCCTTTTTAACAAGCCTGGAAAATGGCCTGACGTCGCTCGGTATTGCGTACACAATCAATCCGCGCCTTGTTCGAGGCCTCGACTACTACAATCACACGGTCTTTGAATGGACAACCGATAAGCTCGGAGCACAGGGGACAATCTGCGGAGGCGGTCGGTACGATCCTTTAATCGGCTTACTCGGGGGCCGCGATACACCGGCAGCCGGCTTTGCCATGGGGGCCGAGCGCGTCATTGAATTGATGAAAGATGCCGGCAAGACCTTTGATGCGCCTTTGTGTCGTGTTTATATCGTGCACCAGGGCGACAAGACGGAGTTGGCGGCGCGAAAAATCGGGGAGACCCTGCGCGATGCGGGCATTGCAACCATTGTGCATGCCGGAAGTCCGTCTTTTAAGTCGCAGATCAAGCGCGCCGATGCTTCGATGGCTACGTGGGTCGTCATTGCCGGACAAGACGAAATCGAAAACGGGTGCGTTTCCGTCAAGCGCTTAAGGGACGAGGCGGGAGTTCGGGTTTTCGACGAGCAAAAGCGCACTCCGATTGACGAAATTGAAACAATTGTGCGTAAAGACACGTTTTAGAGCGCTTTCCTACGGTAGGATACGTTCGTTTTAGGAATAGACACTATGGCATACGATTTAGAAGAACAAGAGTCCCTGGATCAACTTAAAGCGTGGTGGGAAAAATGGGGCACCCTCATTACGGTTGTGATTACCGTTGCGTGCCTGGCATTTGCCGGTTACAACGGGTATCGGTACTATGAAAAGAGTCAGGGTGCTAAAGCCACGGCAATGTACGTGCAACTGCAAAACGCCCTGGTTATGGACGAAAAGAAAAACGTCAAGTCCTTGTCCGAAGGGCTGATGAAGGAATACCCCAAGCACATTTTTGCCTCGCTCGCGGCGTTTGCTCGGGCAGCAGCTGCTGTGAGCGAAGATGATCTGGACGGTGCGAAAAAAGCCTTGACTTGGGTCATCGAAGTCGGCAAGCGGCCCGAGTATGAAACACTGGCACGTGTGCGATTGGCCGGCATCGATTTAGACCTCGGTAAGCCCCAAGATGCCCTTGCCGTCTTAAAGGCCGCCGCGCCCAAGGAAGGCGATGCCGTGATTTATAACGATCGACTCGGTGATGTGTACTACGCTTTAGGTGATGTGGAAAATGCGCGCAAGGCTTGGAAAGCTTCCATTGAGGCCGACAAACGTGTTAACACGTTGACGCCTTTCGTAACGATTAAGCTCGAGTCCTTGCCGGCCGAGTAACGGATGAAACGAGATCGGGAGACTCTTATGACAACGCTGCGACATGCTGTTGAATCTGTTCTTTGCGCGGCTTGCGTACTTACTTTAAGTGCCTGCTCTTCGACGAGCACGCGTGAGCCTGCGGAGTTAACGGACTTTACGCCCGAGTTTAAGGTCGAAAAGGTCTGGAGTGTGAGCCTGGGAGATAACCCGGCCGGACTTTTAACCCCGGCTTTAACATCGACGGGACTTTATGCGGCAGGCGGCTCGTCGCTTTACAAAATTGATCCTGCAACGGGAAATACGCTTTGGGAGGTACCTGTCGGCTCGACCGTTACGGCCGGTGTCGGCAGCGACGGACATACCGTGGCCCTCGGAACGGCTTCCGGTCTTCTTTGTGTTTTTGACGAAACCGGAAAAGCCCTTTGGTCTGCCAAATTAAGTGCCGAGATGGTCACGCCCCCGCTTGTCGGTTCGGGCGTTGTTCTCGTACGCACGTCCGATACGCGCATCTCGTGTTATGACGCCGTTTCCGGTGAGAGGCGTTGGCGTTACCAGACGCAGTCCCCGGCCTTGTCGCTGCGCGTTGCGCGTGAAATGCGGTTTTCACCGGCCGGTGTGCTTGTCGGAGAAAATACCGGACGCCTTTTGGCCTTGGATTCTGCCGGCAAACCCGTGTTTGAAATTCCGGTTTCCGAACCCAAAGGCACCACGGAAGTCGATCGCCTTTCCGATGTCGTCGGCGCTCCTATGGTCGATGCTTCGCTTATGTGTGCGGCATCCTACCAGGGTCGTGTTCTTTGCATCAGTGCTCAGGACGGACATACGGTTTGGACGCGGTCCGTCGATGCCGTTTCCGGTCCCGTGACCGACGGCAAGCAAATCTATGTAACGGCTTCCGACAGCGCTCTTTTCGCCTTTGATCACGATACGGGAACGCCGGCTTGGACCAATACCGAGTACCGTTGGCGTTCGCTCGGATCTCCGGTTGTGACAATGGGGGGCATTGCCGTCGTCGATTACGACGGGGTTGTCAGTTTCCTTAACCCGACAACGGGGCAAACGGCTGCGCGCACGGAGATTGACGGGGCGGCAATCAGTGCACCTGTTCCTTACGACGGCGGTGCACTCATTCAGACCGATGAGGGCAAGCTTTTCTTGATCAAGCCGATTTTGCCGCAAAAGACAGATCAGTAAAAAGACGGTTTTCTCTATGCTTCCTGTTATTGCGCTTGTCGGCCGACCCAATGTCGGAAAATCGACGCTTTTTAATCGTTTAACGCGCACGCGCGATGCCATCGTTGCTGATTTCGCGGGTTTAACACGCGACCGTCAGTACGGCGAAGGACGCGTAGGGCCTCGTCCATATCTTGTTATCGACACGGGAGGTTTTGAGCCTGTTAAGGGCGAGGGTATTGTGCAGGAAATGGCCCGGCAGGCCGAATCGGCCATTGCCGAAGCCGATGTTGTCTTTTTTATTTGCGATGCACGGACGGGATTAACACCTCAAGATGAGCGTATTGCGCGGCGCTTAAGGACATCGGGGCGCCCGATTCGACTCATTGTCAATAAAGCCGAGGGGTTAGATGACCGCCACACGGCCGAATTCCATGAATTGGGACTCGGCGACCCGGTGCGGATTTCCGCAAGCCACGGAAGCGGCGTTGCCGCATTGATGAACGAAACGCTTACGGCGTTTCCTCAAGAACCCGAGGAAGACGAGCCGGCCGAGGACGGACGCATTAAAGTGGCCGTTGCCGGACGCCCTAATGTCGGGAAATCCACACTCATTAATGCCTTGATCGGACAGGAGCGCCTGATTGCCTATGACATGCCGGGTACGACGCGCGATGCTGTCCGTGTTGATTTCGAGTCGGGCGAGGATCGCTTTACCTTGATCGATACAGCCGGTCTAAGAAAAAAAAACAAGGTGTTCGAGGCGGTTGAAAAGTTTTCCGTTGTCAAAACCCTTCAGGCTATCAATGAGGCCAATGTCGTTATTTTGGTTCTCGATGCCGTCGACGGCATTACGGCGCACGATGCCCATATTGCCGCCTATGCCTTAGATTCGGGACGCTCGCTTGTCGTGGCCGTTAATAAGTGGGACGGCCTGGATTCGTATGAACGTTCGCGTGCCGATATCGACATTGAGCGCAAGTTCCGTTTCTTGAATTGGGCGCGCTTTGTGCATATTTCGGCAAAAAAGAAAAACGGTCTTAATCATCTGATGCGTGCCGTGCGGGAAGCGTACGATGCCAGTTTTGCCAAACTTCCGACACCCAAGCTCACGCGGGCATTGCTTGAGGCAACGGCCCAACAACTGCCGGCTCGTTCCGGTCGCATTCGACCCAAGTTGCGTTATGCGCATCAGGGTGGTCAGAATCCGCCTGTAATTGTGATTCACGGTAACAGTCTGGAAGCGGTCACCGAAAGTTATAAACGGTACTTGGAAGGTTTTTTCCGCGAAAAGTTTCATTTGGCGGGAACTCCCTTGCGGCTTGAGATGAAAACCTCGAAAAATCCATACGCCAAGAAGGAAGGCTAAGACGAGCGAGTTTTTAGCATGTGACGCAGGCGGCGTAGCAGCTGTTACGCGACGTCAAACGC
>DHJT01000056.1 GCA_002404465.1 Sutterella sp. UBA4713
ACAC
The DNA here is from genome assembly GCA_002404465.1 of Sutterella sp. UBA4713. Taxonomy (GTDB): domain Bacteria; phylum Pseudomonadota; class Gammaproteobacteria; order Burkholderiales; family Burkholderiaceae_F; genus Duodenibacillus. Next base: position 5 of record DHJT01000056.1, read on the forward strand.
CATGTTCTCGCTTTTTCTGTTGCACTAATACAACGAGCCGGCGGACCGACTTTTTGTCCGTGTTCACGGCAGAGGGCGCCCTTTTATCGCGGCGAAACAAAATAAGTAGACATAATCGAAAAAATAGCCCTTTACCCCGGGGTGCAGAAAATCACTCCTTGCTGTAACAATTGGAAAATTAAAAATAATATTAGAGGTCGGCGCTCCGAACTCGTTCACTAAATCGTTAATCAATTTTTGTATAAGTGGCGATTTTAAATTAAATGCGAAAATATCCGAGAAACGGCTGCAAATTCAAAGAAATTTCCGAGACTCCTTCCGAGGGCTCGGAAAAATTCAGACGGCCGATTGAAAAATATCTCTGAACAAAAAATGGATAAATCTTGATTTCTGTGAAACAGTCCGTCCTGCGCAACAAATTGTTGTTGCGCTTCAAACTTCTTAAAAAAAGGAGCTTTTTTATGCAGATATTTTTTGATTCACGGGATCTTGGAGGGCGTTTTTTATGGGTGCCTGTTGCGGCGGCGGCCCTTTTTATCCTCGCCGATCCGGCGCTTGCCGCTCAAACCGGTAACGAGTTTTCCGAACTTTGGACTCTTTTGAGCGGTTGGTGCTCGGGCTTTCTCGGAAAGTCTCTTGCCATTGCCTTCTTGCTTGTCGGACTTGCCATGGGGGTCGTTCGCGGATCGATTGTGGCCGCTGCTGCCTGTGTGGGCGCTGCCGTGTGCCTACTGATGGCGCCCGGCATCATCGACTCGATGTTTGCCACAGGAGGGTAGTTGCGTGAAACCCGTTCCCGTACCCTTAACACTGGATGCCCCGCCGCGTTTTCTTTTCTTTGATATCGATTATGTGCTCGTGGCCTCCGTGGGTCTGACACTCGGAATCGTTTTGCACGGTGTCGGATTCGGCATGGTTTTGTCCGGTCTTCTTTGTTTCGGTTGGAGCCGAGCACGGTCGGGACGGGGTGTCAATCGCGCCTTGGCACTGTGCTTTTGGCATTTGCCGTTTGATGTTTTCAAACGCGTGCCCGCCAGCGCCAGGCGCCACTTTTTAGGATAAAGCCATGGATGTCTACACACGATTGACCGAGCAGGCTGCGGTGCTTTTGGGATTAAGGCGTTTCGTGCTCTTTCTTTTTGCCTTGAGCGTTCTTACAAACACCGTGCTTGCTTTCTGGATTTTGACTCGCACCGATCAAAGTCGCACCGTCATTTTGAGTCCGGGCGCTCAGGAAACGTACATCGCAACCGATTCGTCCGTCAGCCCCAATCTTTTAGAACGCTTTGCCGTCCAAAGCTTAAATCTTGTTTTGAACATCACGCCGGCAACGGCCTCCTATCAGACCGATGTCTTTTTAAGGGAGGTCGCACCCGAAAGTTACGGTTCTCTTTCGACGGCCTTGCGCCTTGCCGCGAGGGACTTGGAACGCAACCAAGCCTCAACGGCCTTTTATCCGAGCGCCACCTCGGTCGATGTTCAAGCGCGTCGCGTTTGCGTTCGGGGTGAGCGCAAAACCTTGATCGGTAAGGCCGTGACATCGGACGAATCCGTCACGGCGTGTCTTTCCCTTGTGGTTCGCGGCGGACGACTCTGGATTGCCGGTTTAACGCAGGAGCCCGAGGAAATCCCTGACAACGATCCGAAAAATGCATTAACGCAGGAGGCTGCCTCATGAAACACCTTGTTTTCGCATCAGTGTTACTGAGTTTTTCCCTCGTAAGTTTTGCCGATGCGCCGACAGCGTTTGAGGGCGTGTCAGAGACGTCCGAAACGGTCCCGGTGATGCCTCTTGAGCCGGAGACAACGGCCGATCGGCACGAGAGGCGAACGATTTCTTTCGAACACGTCAATCTCGTGCGTGTGGCAGGCGAAGCCATTTGCGATGTGGTCTATGACGCACAGGCGCTTGAGATTGAACCGGATAAAGCACACGGAACGGTTTTTTTGCGTGTTAAACCTGGTTGGAAAGAAAGCGGCAAGACGGAAACGGCCGTGTACTTTAATACGGCCGAAGAATCCTACGGCCTGATGCTCCGAGCCGCAGACGTTCCCTCTCAAACAATTGTCATTGCCTCACGGGTTCCGCCTCCGTCTGTCAATTCTTCTCCTCTGGCACCCGATGCCGCACGCATGAAAGGCCTTCGATCGACTTCGTTTGTCGGACAGATCAAAGAGTGCCTCTTGCGCGCCGTGCACGAGGAGACTTTTGCTACGCCTGCCGTTGCCGCAACGTTTTCGCGTAAAGAGCGCACGTTCGAACCCTTGGTGTTTTCCCGGCGGGAAAAAAGTTGTAACGGTTTTCTTTTAAGTCAAAGTCGAGCGTACGTGACGCGCGACTATACGGTTGACGTTCTTTCCGTCCGTAACCTCATGCTCGTCAAAAGAGCCGTTCCGGTCGGTGCCTTTGCACGAGAGACGCAAGGGGTGCTTGCGTTGGCTAAGGAAAGCGATCAATTAAGGGCTGGCGAAGTCACCGACCTTGTTTTCATCAGTCATCGTTCCTTGCGTGAAAACGACGGACAAATCACGCTGGCTATCGATTCCGTTTGCCGCAAAACACCGGATATCGGGGTGCCGTGATGACAGACGATTTTCATTTAAACAAGACTGAGACGGCCGATGCGGCCGGAAAGCGCAATCAAGCGACCGACGAACGAATGCAAGAACGCGCGGCGCGCGAGCGTTTGCGTGCGCTTTACCGCGAGGAAAAGGCAAAAGAAGAGCAGGCCAAAGCCGATTACGAGCGTCGGATTCACCGCATCTACGAAGGACCGCAGAAAATCGGGCGCATAAAGCGAGCCAAAGCGGCTCTCGTCGGGCGCATCACACGCTGGCGACTTTTTTGGGGCGAACGATCGCGCCGCAGCGACCTGTCGCAAACGGAAGGTCAGATCGGCGAAAAGCGTCGACAGAAAAAGAATTTGCTTTTTCTCCTATTGCTCCTCATTGTCGCTTCGTCTTTGATCGTCTGGATCGGAACGCGGAGTCGACCGGCAAAAAAACCGCAAGTGACTGTCGTCAAAAGCGACTTTCGCATTGCTCCGGGATCGCTCGATAAGCAAAGTTTTCAGCGTCAATATGAAGAAAAATTCGAACGCATGGATGAAGACGTGCGTGCGTTAAAGGCCACAATCGAACAACTCAATACCCGAATCAAGCGCGAAAAAGCCAAGAAAGAGCAGCTTGCCGATCGGCCCCGTCCGCTTGCCGCCCTTCCTGCGGTCGGTGACGAGACGACGCAGGCGATTATTCAAGCCGGAAAGGTCAGCCGGGCAGCCAATGCCCCCAAGCGCCTGGCTCGCCTTCATGTCACCGATGAAAAGCCCGAACGCAAAAAGGGAACAGGAAAGTCCTTTGCGCAAAAAACCGTTGCGCGCAATCTTGCCGAAGAACCCCTTGCCGTCAATCGAGCCTCGGGGCAGACCTCGTACCTACCGGCAGGCTCCTTTGCCCGTGCGCTTGTCTTAAGCGGCGTGACGGCGCCGACGGGCGCGGCGGCAACGTCCAATCCCGTCCCGATGCTCCTTGAAATTACCGATTTGGCGCGCCTTCCCAATGACTTTGCCGCTTCGGTCAATCGGTGTTTTGTCACGGCCGATGCGACGGGAGATCTGTCAAGCGAGCGCGTTTGGATCCGCTTAGATCGCTTAAGTTGCATGAAAAACGACGGCCGGGCTATTGACGTGAAAGTGCGCGGGTATGTGACGGGCGAAGACGGGAAAACCGGCGTGCGTGCGCGCGTTGTGACGCGCTCGGGACAAGCCATTGCCAACGCCCTTTTATTGGGATCGCTTTCCGGATTCGGCAAAGCCCTTGCCTCGTCGGCTTCCGAAACGACGACGTATTCAACCGGCAGCGTCGGAACGGTTGTCAATAACCCGGTTCGCGCCGGCATCGGAACGGCTGCTTCCGATGCCACGGACCGAATCGTCGACTACTACATACGCCTTGCCGACAAGATTTTTCCCGTTTTGGAACTTGACAGCGGACGCACGGTCGACGTGGTTTTAAGCCAGGGCGTGCGCCTTTCGGAAGACAGGCCGGAAGGCCAAGGCGATGACCGATCCCCGCGAGATGACGGCCCGGTCAATAACGCCCGCGTGTTCGGAAAAACGTTGCAACAAAAGCGCCTGACAGGGGCCCCGTAAAGGAGAGTGTTATGAAAGTGTTTTTGCTGATTGCAGGTGTTCTCGGCACCGGTTTGTTGTCCGGATGCTCATCGATTACAGGACTTGTGGATGCAAGCGATGCGTTCGGCTGCCCGATTCAAGGCGGCGTACGGTGTTCGTCGCTGACGCAAACGTACGATCGAGCCCATGAAGAAAGCGACGCGAAGGTGCGCAAGAGCGCTCCGGTACGTCCGTCCTCGGCCGCTTTCGTGCGTGAAAAAACCGGTGACGCGAAAAAGCCAATCGTCCGATCGAGCGATGCAAAGAAGCCGGAAAAGGACGGCATGCCCGAGATAAAGACGGAAGGTCAAAACGCCTTCACGGGCCCCGTGCTTGATGAGAAAACGGCACAAAACGCGCCGTCCGGTCATGGACATGCCGCGCGACTTTCCGAACGCGTGATGGAGCTTTGGATTCTTCCTTGGGTCGATGAGGACGGGGATTTAAACGGGGCATCGCGTCTTTGGGTGCGCGTGCGCGATGCGCGCTGGGGCCTTGAAAGTTTGCGCGATGCGGCGATGCGCGAAGTGACGTCGGGAGGTGTGCCGTGAAAGACGAGAGGACGGTCTTCGAACGCTTTTTCGAGCATCTTTTTCCGATCGGAGAAAACGCGGTGCATTTGACGGACCCCAGGCGCGGTGCAAAACCCGAAGTCGATCGCCTTGCAGGCGTCTTAAGCGTCTTGACCTATGACGACGAAAACGGCGTCTTTCTATTAAATTCCGGCGGTCAGACACCTGCTACCTCGCTCGGCCGTGTTCTGGAAATTAATCCCGTTTTATGGGCCGATGAATCCTTGGCCGCGGTTTTCGAACGCCTTTTACGGATTGATTTTCCGACATCGACAACGCTTTCTTTTTCGCTTTACGCCTCCCCGTGTATCGAAAAGACACTTACGGACTATGTGACTGCACGAAACCGGTGTCAAGCAACGCTTAGCCCTTGCGCGCACGAACTTATCTACACCATGGCCGAGAAACGGGCCGAGCACTTTCGGGCGATGGCCAAAGGGAAAAACACGCGCGGATTTCCGGCTCGACACTACCGGGTTTGGATGAACCTTGTTTCGTCAATCGGGGCCGATGCGTTAAATCCGATGAGCCCGGCTTTCCTGTCGTTTCTGACGGCGGCCGATTCCGTTCAGGCCTGTTTGGAAGCAACGGGACTTCTTTCGTTTGTCTGGACGGGCGATGATTACGTTGCAACCGTCAGGGAACTTGTCAATCCGCAACGAACGCGCGATGCCTTAAAGGTCCGTGATGCCTATGACAAGGATAGGCCCTTGCGCGATGCACTCGTCTCGCACGAAACCGCCCTTGACATAGCGCGCGATTCAATGGTCTTTGCCGATACGTTAGGTGCAGCCGAGCCCGTTGTTGCTCGCGCCTTAGGCGTTGCCTCTTACCCGGCGCAGATAACGCTCAATGCCATGCACGCTCTTTTAGGGGGTGATAAGAAAAGTCTCGCGCCTGTTGCCGATCCGTTTATCGTCACGTGTGTTGTCGAACCGACCTCGCGCGTCGAT
>DHJT01000039.1:0-34588 GCA_002404465.1 Sutterella sp. UBA4713
AGGTCTTATAACACATGTGCAACGAAGAAAAAACCCCGAAAAGCCTTGTGCTAACTAGGTTTGTTAAGTTTTGTGCTGTCAAAGATAAAGCAAGATCAGCAATTCGACAAAAAGACTTAATCGGAGCTGAAAAGATCTTTCGGTAAGCCGGCGGTAGCGGGATCGGTCAGACCGAAATGGCGATAGGCAGTTCCCGTTGCGATGCGCCCGCGTTGTGTACGCTGGATTAGCCCGTTTTGGATCAGATAGGGCTCGATAACGTCTTCAAGCGTTTCCCGATCTTCGCCTAGGGCACTGGCCAGATTGTCAATTCCGACGGGACCGCCTGCGAATTTTTCCAAGATGATACGCAGGAATTTCCGGTCGACCGAGTCAAGTCCGATTTTATCTACGTCAAGCATTTTTAATGCGGCATCGGCAATTTCGCGAGAAACCAAGCCGTTCCCCTTAACTTGCGCAAAATCGCGAACGCGGCGTAACAGACGATTGGCAATCCGCGGTGTTCCGCGAGAACGGTGGGCGATTTCCAAGGCGCCTTGCTCATCGATCTTGACATTTAAAAGTCCGGCCGAACGCTTAACGATATGAACGAGTTCTTCCGTGGAATAAAACTGTAATTGACTGACAATTCCGAAACGTGCACGCAGAGGATTGGTAAGCGCACCTGCCCGTGTTGTGGCTCCGACAAGGGTAAAGGGCGGCAAATCAAGTTTAATGGATCGTGCGGCAGGCCCCTCGCCAATCATGATATCAATCTGATAATCCTCGAGGGCCGGGTAAAGAATCTCTTCGACGACCGGACTTAAACGGTGAATTTCGTCAATGAAAAGGACGTCGTTTTTTTCTAAATTTGTCAGAATGGCCGCCAAGTCTCCGGGGCGTTCTAAAACCGGTCCGGAGGTCTGGCGCAGATTGACGCCCATTTCGTTGGCAATAATGTGGGCAAGGGTTGTTTTCCCAAGGCCCGGCGGACCGAAAATCAAGAGGTGATCTAACGGCTCGTGGCGCTGTTTGGCTGCTGTAATGAAGATGGAAAGTTGCTCTTTGATGGCGCTTTGGCCGACGTAGTCGGCAAGTTTGAGCGGACGCAGTGCCCGATCGATTGTTTCTTCTCTCGGACTTCCCGCTTCACCTGCGACAATGCGTTCGACGTTTTCCATTGAATCCTCGTCGTATTCTTTCTCAGTGGTTATTTGGACAGGGCCTTGAGTGCTTCGCGAATACCGTCATTGACAGTGATGTCTGTAGCAAGGTCTTTGACGGCTTGCCGGGCCTCGCGTTCGGAGTATCCTAAGGAAATCAGTGCACTGACGATGTCGGCTTTGGCGCTACCCGCAGGCATCTGTGTGTCCGAAGGTCCGATGACGGTGTCGATTTTTCCCTTGAGTTCCAAAACGATGCGTTCGGCGGTTTTCTTCCCGACGCCGGGGATCCGTGTTAAAAGGCCGGGTTCGGCCTGTGAGACAGCCTGCGCGAGAATCGAGGCGGAAATTCCCGAGAGTATGGAAAGAGCAATCTTCGGTCCGATTCCGGAAATGCGAATTAAAAGACGAAAAAGAGAACGCTCGGCTTTTGTGGCAAACCCGAAAAGAAGTTCGGCATCTTCGCGCACCACAAAATGGGTGTAGAGAAAGACTTCGGCTCCGATATCCGGTAGGTTGTAAAGCGTGGACATCGGAACGTCGATTTCATAACCGATCCCGCAGGTTTCGACTAAGATCTGCGGCGGATTTTTTTCGAGTAATCGACCTCTGATACTTCCGATCATAATGCATTAATTCCGAGATTGAATGAATCGTTCCCACGCACTCCGACTTGATGTTCTCAGACGTCCGGCAGCCGCATTAACAGAGCCTTCTTTTCCCAGAGCACGCATTTGCCGAGAGTGGGCGCAGGTCAGCGCACAGGCCAGAGCATCGGCTGCATCGGGCTGTAATTGATCTTGAAGCGCGAGCAGGCGAGAAACCATCATTTGAACCTGAAGTTTACTCGCCCTGCCTGTTCCGACAATGGAATTTTTAATGTTTGTGGCACTAAATTCTTCGACCGTAAGACCTCGGCTCGCAAGGCTTGCCAGAGCCGCGCCTCGAGCCTGCCCTAAAAGAAGCGTGGTCTTCGGATTTGTGTTCAAAAAAATGATTTCGGCAGCAGCTAACGTCGGGAGTGTTTCGGAAACGATGCGCGATAGCTGCTCATGAATAAAACCTAAACGTGCGGAAAGGATCCCCTTGGGAACATGAATGCATCCGGCCGTGACAAAAGTGACGGTGTTGCCGAGAACATCAATGACACCGAAGCCGGTGTGATTTAAGCCCGGATCAATTCCGAGAATACGAAGGGGCGTCTTGTCCATGGTCTTAGATGCCCGGCAAGGAAACGTTCATCCCGAGCATTTCGCGAGCAGCTTGGCGTGTGGCAGGCGTGATTGTCCGGCCTCCGAGCATACGGGCAATCTCATCGATGCGTTCGTCCGGATTTAACACGGTCAATGCGCTCGTTGTCCTGCCGTGTGTCGTGTGTTTGCTAACCTGCCACTGCGTGTCGGCGCAGGAGGCCACTTGTGCTAAGTGTGTGACGCAAAGAACCTGACGAGATTGCGCTAATTTCCGCAACATGTGTCCGACAACTTCGGCGACGGCGCCGCCGATTCCGCTGTCGATTTCATCAAATATGAGAGTATCCACCGGCGTTAAAGTTGCCGTGATGACGGCTACGGCAAGCGAGATACGCGAAAGTTCGCCTCCGGAGGCTACTTTGCTTAATGATCGCGGTGTGGAACCGGCATGACCGGCCACTTTAAACTCGCATTTTTCCAATCCTCCCGACCAAGCTTCGCATGGCACAAGGTCAGCCGCGAAGGATCCTCCCTGCATGGCAAGGTGTTGCATTTTCTCTGTTACACGGGCACTTAATCGCCGAGCGGCCTCTTGCCGCTTTTTCGAAAGAATCAGAGCTTTTTCTCGAAAAGCGCTCTGTGCCTCTTGTTCGGCTTTTGTTAGGGCTTGGGCATCAAAACTTGCTTGAATGTGTTGCAGGCGTTCCTGCGTTTCTTTCCGGAAATCAAAGAGTTCTTCCGGAGCGCGGTGAAGCTTTTTAGAAAGGCGCCAATAGGCGTTTATCCTGTCGTCTAGGGAGGTTAGACGTTCCTCATCGAGGTTGCAGTGCTCTAAGTGGTGAACGGTATCGCGCGTGACATCTGCGATAACGGAGGTTGCCTCTTCTAAGGTTTGAGCGTATCGGGCGTAGACGCTGTCAAAGCGGCCGGCGTGCTCCAGATGCTTTTGTGCGGCATTTAGGAGCGAGACGGCATTTTCTTGATCATCGGTTAAACAACCGGCGGCAGCCTTAATGCTTTGGACAATGTCAGCGGCATTGGAAAGCAAGGCGTGTTCGCGACTGATGTCTTCCCATTCGCCTTTCTGCGGATTCAGTTCTTCAAGGATTTCGTTTGTCCATGCGAGACGCTCGGCTTGTGCCTGCAGTATTTCTTTATCCTGTTTCGCTTTCTCTAAAAGTTTGCGGCATGTTTGCCAGGAATCCCACAGCAACCGAACCGTCCGTACCAAATCGGTGCAGCCGGCAAATCCGTCAACCAAATTTAATTGAAATGCCGGTTTTAAAAGCGACTGACTTGCGTGTTGTCCGTGAATATCTAGGAGCGTTTCCCCGAGTTCGCGTAGCTGAGAGGCTGTCACCGATGAACCGTTAACCCAGCCGTGCGATTTTCCTTTGGTATCGACCGTACGCCGAACAAGAACGCATTCGTCGAAATTGATTTGCGCGTTTTCCAGCCAGATAGCGGTACGTGCGTCTGCCGTAAATTCGGCAGAGACTTCGGCCCGGGTAGATCCCTCTCGAATCAGCGACAGATCGCTTCGGGCCCCGAGGACAAATTGCAGGGCATCAATGAGAATCGATTTTCCGGCTCCGGTTTCCCCGGTCAGACACGTCAAACCGTGCGAGGCTTCTACGGACAGGTTCTCGACGATAACAAAGTCTTTTAGATTCAAAAGCGTGAGCATGGCCGGGTGTAATCGATAGAGGATTAGATTTTCTCATGAACGGGAAAATCGTTATACGGCAATAAACTCCAGTTTAGCTTTCTGTGCCACATGTCGTACTGGTTGAACCCTTGCGGATGGAGCATGACAAAGTGTGAATCGGCGGCAGTCCCGATTTCGAGGATATCGCCGACAAGTACATCGAAAAAGACTTGTGCATCGAAACTGGCTACGGCACTGCGCGTTTCGGTGACATCAATGCGAATGACGGAGGACCGAGGGACGAGAATGGGGCGGTTCGAGAGCGTGTGCGGAGCAATCGGCACCAAGAGTAAGGCACCCAAGGCCGGGTGCATAATCGGACCGCCGGCACTCATAGCGTAAGCCGTGGAACCTGTGGCCGTACTGATGATAATGCCATCGGCGCGCTGAATGGAAAGTAAAGTATTATCAACGTAAACCGAATACTCAACCATGCCGAGTGCCCGTCCGTGACATAGCCCGATATCGTTTGTTGCGTACGAAGAAAAAACGGGTTTGCCTTGCCGGTATAAAGTTCCTCGAAGCATCGGTCGCTTGTCGTAGCAGTACTTGCCGGCAAGAATGGGCGGAAGCTCTTCGTTGATTCTGTTAACGGGAATGTCCGTAATAAATCCGAGTCTTCCGGCGTTTACGCCGATAATCGGTGTGTCGGTTTTTGCAAAAGCACGCGCGGCCCCGAGCATGGTGCCGTCGCCGCCGATCGTGATGACGGCATCGGCTTTTTGGACCATTTCCTGAACGGGGGTCGGCGTATACCCGCAATCGGGGCCCAGATCGCGGACGCTGTTGGCATCAAGTAACGCTGTTGCCCCACTGGCCAGAACCAGGGACAAAACGTTACGAACATGTTCGGTTAAAACTTCAACGGGTTTGCTGATAATTGCGATACAAGAAAAATGGTTTTCTGTCACAGTAATGCCTCTGGTTTCCGCCATGAATTGTGTAAGTGCCCGAATTATCGCAGTTTCGCCTCTAAAATATTAAATGCAATAAACGGGAAAGACGAAGGAAACTGTGCAACATGGGTTGCGCAGCTGCTGCCTCCCCGCTATTCGGAGAATACAAATGCGTATGTGTCAGATTCGCTTTGCCGAACGCAAGGATATCCCTGTCATTTTGGGTTTTATCCGTAAGTTGGCGGAATACGAGAAATTGGAAAATGAGGTTGTGGCAACTGAAAGCCTTCTTGAAACGTGGCTTTTTGAGAAAAAGAAGGCGGAGGTTCTTTTGGCTCTTGAGGGAACGCAACCTGTCGGCTATGCATTGTTTTTCCATAATTTTTCGACATTTCTCGGCAGGGCGGGTATTTACTTGGAAGATCTTTTCGTGTTGCCGGAAAAGCGCGGTAAGGGTTATGGAAAGGCCCTTTTGACATATCTGGCGCGTCTGACGGTTGAGCGTGGGTGCGGTCGCTTGGAATGGTCATGCTTGGACTGGAATAAATCGAGTATGGATTTTTACCTGGCGCTCGGTGCCAAACGCATGACGGGCTGGACGACCCTTCGCCTGACGGGAGACGACTTAAATCGCGCGGCCCGGGGAGAGTGAAAAGAAGGGATTTCGGATAGTCCGAAATCCCTCGGGAACTTAATCGTCAAAGCTCGGAGTCGGGACGCCGAGCACCTTGTGTAGCTTCGGACTTGTCGTTGTGTACTGTAGATAGGTCTTTTTCTCCGGGAAAACATAGCGGCTTGCGCCGAAGGCGGCAAGTGCGCATTCGTGAAAGCCCGAGAGGATCAGTTTTTTCTTGCCCGGATAAATGTTGCAGTCACCGACGGCAAAGATTCCGGGAACGGAAGTTTCGAACTTTTCCGTATCCACGACGATTTGCTTGCGGTCAAGCTCTAAACCCCAGTCGGCAATCGGACCGAGTTTGGGTTGTAAACCGAAGAAAACGAGGAGATGATCGAGCGGCATGCGACGCGTGACACCGTCTCCGCCCGTAACGCGTATTTGTGTCATCTGTCCGTCGGCCTCTTCAAAGCCCGTGACTTGACCGACCTCGAACTGCATTTCCCAGTTCTCGCACAACTCTTTCATCTTGGCAACGGAGGCGTCGGCTGCACGAAAACCGTCGCGACGGTGAATTAACACGACACTTTCTGCCTTTCCGACCAGATTAAGCGTCCAATCCAAAGCCGAGTCGCCGCCGCCGCAAATAACGATGTTCTTTCCGGTGAAAATCTCCGGATCTCGGACTCGGTAATGCAGTTGCGTTCCTTCGAACTTTTCAATTCCCGAAACGCGCAAAGGTCGCGGCTGGAAAGATCCGACCCCCGAGGCAATGATGACTGCTTTGCAAAGAAAGCGCGTTCCTTTATTGGTTTTGACATCAAAACGACCGTCCGAGCGCTTTGCGACGTCCGTGACTTCTTCTCCCAAATGGAAAACCGGCTTGAACGGGTGAATCTGCTTGAGTAGGTTTTCCGTCAGTTCATAACTGGAATACACGGGAACGGCCGGGATATCGTAAATCGGCTTTGTCGGATACAGCTCCATGCATTGACCGCCCACTGTTTTTAGCGAGTCCACAACGTGAGCTTTAATCTCAAGAAGTCCGAGCTCGAAAACCTGAAATAATCCGACAGGACCGGCCCCGACAATGACGGCATCGGTTTCGATGACATCCTCCGTACTCGGAGCAATTGTTAAATAATCTTCAATAGCCATTGCAGCAATCCATCATAAAAACGGGCGCAATTTTCGCACAATACGCAGGGAATTCCCAACAAAAACAGCAGGACAGGCGTTATTCAGGGTTCGTCGCCTTAGTTCGAATCCTTAAGTTGCGTACGTAGTGCCCGTAACTTGGCGTCAATCTCGCTCATTGTGTAAAAGTCTCCGTCGGCAGTTTTTTGGGCGTTATCGAATTGATAAAGCGCAGCTTTTAAATTGCCTAGGAGTAAGTACATGTCGCCGGTTGCAGCATATGCGCGTGACTTTTGTCCGAGAGCCTCGTAACTACGTGCCAGGAGACTGAAATAGTCGGGATTGTGTTTGTCAAGTGCTTTTTGACGACGCAAAAACCGAGGAACTTCGGCATTGTGACCGGCTTGTAACAACAAGTCGGCGTATGTTGCTGCCATCATGGCCGAGTAAGGGTAACTGTCGGCCGTTTTCTTCGCAAGCGCAAGGGCGGCGTCTTTTTCTTGCGAAGATTTAGCCTGGCTAAAAGCAATTTGTGCCAAGTTCTTGTCAATATAAATTGAGTGAGCAAAAGTTAGTTTTGCAGCTTTTCGTGCATGCTCAAGTGCCTCGTCGGGTTTCCCGAGGCGCTCTAAGGCAACGGAAAGTCCGTAGTGTGCGGCGGTAGCCTCGTCCCCCGAAGCCGTTTTAAGAATTCTTCGAAATTGATTGGCCGCGGTCAGATAGCCGTCGTAACGCGTTTCTTGCAAAACGCGTAATCTGGCGCGAATGAGTTGAAAGTCAAGACTGTCTTTGTGTTTATGTTCGGCCATCGCGCGCGTGCGATTTTGCATGTCGCTCAGGCGCTCTGCGGTAAGCGGATGTGTTGACAGATAGGCCGTTGAAGCCGATTCATAGTAGCGATTGTTTTGCTGGAGCTTGGAAAAGAAACTTTCCATGCCTTTCGGGTCAAATCCTGCCGCCGCGAGGTTGGCAAGACCCACACGGTCGGCTTCACGTTCGGCATCGCGCGAATAGGACAGCTGTTTTTGAATCATCGCTGCTTGCGTGCCCATCGCGATGGCGGCAGCTGCATTGCCCCCGGAATTTCCGCCGGTACGGGCAGCTAAAATCGCCAGAAGAATTGATCCGATTGTCATCGCCAGAGAGCCGCGGCTGTTTTCAATCATGCGGGCGATGTGCCGTTGCGTGACGTGGCCGATTTCGTGCCCGATGACGCCGGCAAGCTCACTTTCATTTTCCGCGGCGACAATCAGCCCCGTGTGAACGGCAATAAAGCCGCCGGGAAGCGCAAAGGCGTTTAAGGACTTATCGCGAATCGGAAAGAAAAAGAAATCGTACGGTTGTGTTTTGCCGGCGGCAACGAGTCTGTATCCGAGTCGATTTAAATAGTCGAGTGTTTCCGCATCGGCAAGGTATGCATCATCGGCCCGGATGTGTTGCATGATTTCTTCGCCGTAGCGACGCTCCTCGGTGAGCGTTAAGTCCGCCCCGGCCACCGTTCCCAGGCTCGGAAGGTTCATCTCGGGGTTTTCTGCGGCAAAAACAGGGCCTCCTGCCAAGGCCAAGGAAACACTAGCCGTCAGTGAGATAAGGTATTTAGCAAGCATAGGATAGGAGCAAAACGGTCCGTTTTTTCGTATCATACAGCCCCGTTTTCCCGAAAGGGTGTTTCGTAACATTGTGAAATCAAAGTTTCTTTTAAGGGCTCGAGGTGTTTTCAAGCAGGCCTTAATCGATTCGGTCCCTGTCATGGCCGGATATGTTCCCATCGGGGCTGCGTTCGGTTTCTTAGCCGTGCAGTCCGGACTTCCTTCGTGGTTTGTCGTAGCCTCCTCGGTGCTTGTGTATGCCGGAGCTTCGCAATTTGCCATGATCCCGATGATTGTGGCGGGTTTGCCGGTGTTTTCGATTGCGTTTGCAACGTTCGTCATTAATTTGCGGCACGTGTTCTATTCGGTTGCACTTTTAGATCGCTTGCAGGCAACCGGTCCGATCCGTTGGTATTGTGCGTTTTCTCTGACAGATGAAACGTTTTCTTTGGTGGCGGCGTTCCCCAAAGAGACACCGATTGTTCGCATTGCGGCTCTGAGTTTTATCAATCAATTTTGGTGGGTTCTGGGAACGGTAATCGGGGTCCTTGCCGGATCGGCTGTGCAATTTTCTCTTTCAGGGCTAGATTTTGTCCTGTGTGCCCTTTTTGCCATGCTCGCCACCGAGCAGTGGCGATCGCGCAAAACAAGTCTCCCTTTGTGGTGTGCTCTTGTCTTTTACCCGCTTGCTCGGATGGCTGCGCCTTCCGAATCGCTCTTAATCGCCATTGCACTTTGCTCTGCGGCGGCCGTTTTCTGGGGAAAAACGCAAAAAAAAGAGAGTTGACCGTGACAGATAATCTTTATTTATTCTTTGTACTTATTTCGGCTGCAGGCGCAACCTTTCTGATTCGAGCGATTCCGTTTTTCTTGGGAGATCGTTTTGTGCAAGGTCACCCGTGGATTCGTTCGCTCGGCGATTTTCTGCCGCTCTCGGTCATGGTTATTTTGGTCTTGGCCGGTCTCCTGGATGCCGCCTCACAACGCGCTGATCTCGGATTTGTCGGACTTGCCAGTATTGCCGTTGTCGCGCTTTTGCAATGGTTTCGTCGGTCGGCTCTTTTATCGATTTTTGCCGGCGCGGCTTTGTATGTAGCATACGCCAACGGCTCTTTCCCGCTTGTTTTTTAGGAAGGACGAAGCAGTTCGGCTAAAATAATCGAAACAGTCGGAGCGCCTGAGTGACTCAGGCGTCGGTTTTTTGTTTTTTCTGCACACAGGGTGTGACAGATTCGGAACACAAGAATGACAGAGATTAGAAAAGAGCAAATGCCGGCGGCAAAGACCGTCAATTTCATTCGAACCATCATCGAAGAGGATTTAGCTCAAGGAAATAATCTGCCGCGCTACTGGTGTGGCCATCCGGCTCCGTATTCCGTACAACTGGCGCAAGGCAAACCCGATACAGCGCGCATTCGCACGCGTTTCCCGCCGGAACCGAACGGATATTTGCATATCGGGCATGCTAAGGCCATTTGCTTGAATTTCGGATTGGCGCGTGATTACGGCGGAGTCTGTCACATGCGCTTTGATGACACAAACCCGGTGAAGGAAGACCAGGAGTATGTCGATGCCATCAAAGATAATGTTCACTGGCTCGGGTTCGACTGGAAGCATGGAGACGAAGATAACCTGTATTACGCGTCCGAGTATTTTGACTATATGTACGCGTTTGCAGAGCATTTGATTAAAACGGGCTATGCGTATGTCGACGAGCAGACGCCCGATCAGATGCGAGAGAATCGCGGAACGCTCACGGAGCCGGGACGCGATTCACCTTTTCGCGGCAGGACCCCGGAGGAAAACTTAAGAATCTTCCGCCAAATGCGAGCCGGAGAGCATGCTGAGGGTTCTATGGTTCTAAGGGCCAAGATTGATATGGCCTCGCCCAATATCAATTTGCGTGATCCGGTGATTTACCGCATTCGATTTGCCGAACACCAAGCGACAGGGCGTACATGGTGCATCTACCCGATGTACACATTTGCCCACCCCATTGAAGATTCGCTCGAAAACATTACACACTCGATTTGTACGCTTGAGTTTGACGATCAGAGAGCGTTTTACGATTGGGCCTTGGAACGCGTTGTTCCTGTTTTGCGCACGCCGCAGTTTGAAGAGGCCAAGGCGCTTGTTGCCGCGATGAGCGAAGGCAAAGAGCCAAGAGCCGTTCCTTTTATGAAAGCGGCGTTTGAGGCTGTCGGAAAGCTCGGACAGAGCCGACCCGAACGCGCTATGGCGATGCTCTTGGATAAGTGGAAAGATGTCGGTGTACCTCAGGATGTTAAAGCTCCCGATGCCGTTGCTTTCTTCGAATTGCTCAAAAAAAATATCGAACAGTTCACGCCGCTTTTGCAGGCGGCGCTGTCGGTTATTCGAAAGAACTTTTTCCTTCTTTCGCACCAGTATGAGTTTAATCGCCTGAATTTGACCTATGTGGTTTTAAGTAAGCGCAAACTCATTCAGCTTGTGACCGAAGGGCTTGTCGACGGCTGGGACGACCCGCGCATGCCGACGATTGTCGGATTGCGTCGTCGTGGGTTTACGCCGGCATCGATTCAGAACTTTGTCGAGCACTGCGGAGTCTCGCGTGCGGCCGGCGGTTGGATTGACTACGCGGTCTTAGAGCAGAGCTTACGCGAAGATTTGGAAGGAACGGCTCCGCGTCGTTTTGCCGTCGTTCATCCGTTAAAGCTCATTTTGGACAACTATCCGGCCGATAAGACCGAAACCTTGAGGGCACCTAATCATCCGCAAAAGCCGGAGATGGGTTCGCGCACTCTGACAATGGGGCGCGAACTTTGGATTGAACAAGACGACTTTGCTCTCGTTCCGCCTAAGGGCTATAGGAGACTGACGATTCCGGCTGACGGATCGCCTGCCAAGCCCGTACGCTTGCGTTACGGGTACGTGATTGTTCCTAAGTCGGTTGAAACGGATGAAAACGGGACCGTAACGTGTGTGCACGCCGAGTATCTGCCGGAAACTAAGACCGGAACGGCCGGCGCCGATTCCGTTAAGACGAAAGCGGCGATTCATTGGCTCAATGCGTCCGATGCCGTTGCAGCGACCTTTCGACTCTATGACAGGCTCTTTACCGAGGCTACTCCGGATTCGGTATCCGATTACCGTACACTCCTGAATCCGGAGAGTAAACGCATTTGTCGGGGGTACGTTGAGCCTGACCTGGCAAAAAGCGCACCGGACGTGCGTTTCCAGATCGAAAGAACCGGATATTTTGTAACGGATCGCGTCCTGCATACGTCAGATAAGCCGGTTTTGAATCTGGCTGTCGGATTGCGCGACAGCTGGGGTAAGAAGGCTTGACAATGAAGAAATTTTTTCAAGAATTTCAGGCGTTTATCTCCCGTGGGAACGTTTTAGACTTGGCTGTCGCCGTGATTATCGGCGCAGCGTTTTCAGCGATTGTCAATAGTTTAGTTAAGGACATTATCAATCCTTTACTCGGATTTTTAATCGGAAAGCCTGATTTTACGAATCTGTTTTTGGTTCTTTCCAGGCCTGACGGATACACAGGACCCGAGACATACGAAGCATTGACAAAAGCCGGAGCAACGGTTTTCGGATACGGTGCATTTTTAACGGCAGTCGTCAATTTCGTTCTCTTGGCATTTGTCATTTTTTTGCTTATTAAGTGCGTGATGCGAGCCAGAAAACGCTTAGAAGAGCTCGTACACATCCAGGAAGAAGAGGAAAAAAAGGCAGCACCTCCGGCTACACCGCCTGAAAACGTGCTCTTGTTGCGTGAAATCCGGGACCTTTTGAAACAGTCACGGGAAAAAAGCATGCATTAAGGCCTTGTTTCGGCACATTTTTCCGTGGCGCGTACATGGTTGAGTCGGACAGGGGATGTCGGTCCCCTGACTTTTCTTTGAGCAACCCCCTATAATCAGATTCCTCTTTCCCCGAAATCAAGATGTTGTGGTTTTCGGGTACGGTATCTTTGTTTTTGCAGTGAGGTTTGTCATGTTTGAAAATAAAACGATTGCCCAGGTCGATCCCGAGTTGTGGGGCTATATCCAGGATGAGCAACGTCGCCAGGAAGACCACATCGAGTTGATTGCCAGTGAAAACTACGCAAGTCCGGCAGTCATGCAGGCGCAGGGGAGCTGCCTGACCAACAAGTACGCCGAAGGTTATCCGGGACATCGGTATTACGGCGGCTGTGAGAACGTTGACAATGTCGAACGGTTGGCTATTTCTCGAGCTAAAGCTCTGGTTTGCGAACCTGTAGGGGTCGACATGATGGTCAACGTCCAACCGCATTCGGGAGCGCAAGCGAACATGGCAGCCTTTATGGCGGTTTTGCAACCCGGCGATACGGTCATGGGGATGAGCTTGGCCGACGGCGGTCACCTGTCGCACGGCATGCGGCTTAATTTTTCGGGGCGATATTTCCGTGTTGTCAGTTACGGCCTTAAGGAAGATGAAACCATCGATTATGATCAAGTCGAACGACTCGCTTGTGAGAATAAACCCAAGCTCATTGTGGCCGGTGCTTCTGCCTATTCTCTGAAGATTGATTTTGCGCGCTTTGCTCAAATTGCCCACAAGGTCGGCGCTCTCTTAATGGCCGATATTGCGCACTATGCTGCTTTGGTGGCCGGCGGTGTTTATCCGACACCTTTCGGCTATGCCGACATTGTGACCACAACGACGCACAAGAGTTTGCGCGGGCCGCGCGGCGGCGTGATTTTCGCACGCCCGGAATTGGAAAAGGCTGTGAATTCGGCACTCTTCCCGGGAACACAGGGCGGCCCCCTGATGCATGTGATTGCCGCCAAGGCCGTGGCTTTCGGAGAAGCGTTAAAGCCTGAATTTAAGACCTATGCCGCGCAGATTGTCGCGAACGCAAAGGTTTTAGCCGAGACACTCGAATCGCGTGGACTGCGTATCGTTTCGGGCGGCACTGAAAGTCATGTGATGCTCGTGGATTTACGAAGCAAAGGCGTGACGGGGCGCGAGGCTCAGGACTTACTCGGACGTGCCAATATCACAGTCAACAAAAATGCCATTCACAATGATCCGCAAAAGCCGACCGTCACATCGGGTATCCGCCTAGGAACGCCCGCTGCGACGACACGCGGTTTTAAAGAGGATGAAATGGTTTTTGTCGGAAATTTGATTGCGGATCTTTTGGATTCGCCGACAAATGAAGCGGTTTTGCATCGCGTTCAATCTCAGGTGCTGGACTTGACCAAACGCTTCCCGGTTTATTCGGAAAACCCGGGAGCCTAAGGCATGCGTTGTCCTTTTTGCAAAAGTAAGGATACGGCCGTTATCGACTCGCGCGCGAGCGAGGACGGCTATTGCATTCGTCGGCGTCGTGAGTGCAGTCAGTGTTCCAAGCGCTTTACGACGTTCGAGCGCGTGGAATTGAATATGCCGGCCGTCCTTAAACGCACGGGATTAAAGCGTGAATACGATCGCGAAAAGATTCGTTCCTCTATGAAACTGGCGCTTCGCAAGAGGCCGGTCGGAAATGACCGCATTGAAGAGGCCATCGGACTTATCGAGCAACAGATTCGTACGCTCGGGGAGCGCGAAGTGACATCCATGCAAATCGGCGAATTTGTTTTGGAACAACTGAAAAAACTCGATTTGGTGGCGTACATCCGCTTTGCCAGTGTGTACTTTAATGTTGAAAACCCCGAAGGGTTCCAAAAGCTCATGCGCGAACTCGAAGGGATCGATCGCAGAAAGCACTAAGGGACGTGCGCATGATGTCCTGTAACGATGTGTACTGGATGCACGAGGCTTTAAAAGAAGGACGCAAAGCTTTACCGCTTTGCGCCCCGAACCCGGCCGTCGGGTGTGTCCTTGTTCGGGACGGCAAGGAGATTTCCCGCGGACATACACAAAGGCCCGGAGGCAATCACGCAGAAATTGAGGCCATTGAGGCGGCTCTGAAGGCACAACGCCCCGTTCGCGGGGCGACGGCGTACGTGACGCTCGAACCCTGTTCGCATCAGGGGAGAACACCTGCGTGTGCCAAGCGTTTGATTGCCGAGGGTATCGGTCGTGTTGTCTATGCTGTAAAAGATCCCAATCCTCTCGTTTGCGGCAAGGGCGATGCGATGCTGCGCGAGGCGGGCATTGCGGTTCTTTCCGGTGTTTGTGAAGACGAGGCAAGAGAGGCACACGCCGGCTTTTTTTCTCACATGATGCGACGCCGTCCCTGGGTTCGCCTTAAGACGGCCGCGTCACTTGACGGGCGTACGGCACTTGAAAACGGGGTCAGTCAGTGGATTACCGGATCTGCGGCTCGTGAAGATGCCCATCGGTACCGCGCTCTTTCCCAGGGGATTCTGACGGGAATCGGAACAATTCTTGCTGATAATCCGCAACTTAATGTTCGCCTGACAGGCGAGTTTATCAATCCCACGAAGTACATCATTGATCCGCGTGCGCAAACGCCGATTGCCTCGGCCGTCCTTGGCGGGGCAAAGACCGTTCTTTTTGTTTCCTCGGCAGCGCCGAAAGATTCTGTTGCGGCCCTTAAACAGGCCGGAGCCGAAATCCTGACGATGCCGACCGATCAATCCGGCCATTTTGATTTGAAGAGGATTCTTGAGACGATTGACGGACGCGGTGTTAACGATTTGCTTTTAGAGACGGGAGCACGACTGAGCGGAGCTTTTTTGCAAGCCGGACTTGTCGACGAGCTTCTCGTTTACATGGCTCCGGCCTTGATTGGTCCGGGAATGCCGTTTGCAAATATGGATACCAAAACGCGGATGGATCAAGTTGACCGTTGGCGGTTTGTCAGTGTTACGCCGATTGGCGATGATGTGCGTCTGATTTTGAAGAAAAAAACTGAACACGAAGGATAGTTGACTATGTTTACCGGAATTATTCAAGCCGTCGGACGCATCCGAGAACCGGAAAAGCTCGGTTCCGGCCTACATTTAACGATTGTATGCCCGCCGTCGTTTCATCTTGAGACCGTGCGTATCGGCGATTCGATTGCCGTCAACGGTGCCTGTATGACGGTCGTCGGAAAAACCGGCGACAGTTTTTGCATTGACGTCAGTGCCGAAAGTTTGTCGAAAACGTGCGGACTAAATACATTCGGCGAGGTGAACTTGGAAAAAGCCTTAAGGCTAGGCGATAGTATCGACGGGCATCTCGTGAGCGGTCACGTCGACGGCGTCGGTCAAGTGGAGTCCATTGAAAAACGTGATGAGAGTTATCGTCTTGTCGTACGTGCCCCGGTCAAACTTTCCCCGTATTTTGCTTACAAGGGCTCGGTTGCCGTCAACGGCGTATCGCTCACGATCAACTCCGTGGAAGATACGGCCATGGGAGCTTTAATTTCCATTAACCTCATTCCGCATACGATGGCCGTAACGACGCTGAAAAATCTGAAAGCACAGGATATGGTCAATTTGGAAGTCGATACCATCGCCCGGTATGTCGAGCGCATGATGCATCTTCAAAACAATGCCGAAAATGAGTTGATCTAATTTACAATGGCATCGAAAGATTTCATCCGGACGCAAAGGAGGACCGTATGTCGCAAGTGGATGTGATTGAAAAAAACATGGATGGTAAGGACCTGCAAATCGGCATTGTGGTTTCTCGGTTTAATGACTATGCCGGCAAGGAACTTTACGAGGCATGTTTGGCAGAGTTAAAACGCCTTGGTGTAAGGGAAAAGAATATCACGAAGGTAACGGTTCCCGGCGCTTTAGAAACGCCGCTCATACTCTCTAAATTGGCCGGCACCGGCGAGTACGATGCGCTTATTGCCTTGGGCGCTGTCATCAAAGGTGAAACGTATCACTTTGAACTCGTTGCTGAGGAATCGGCTCGCGGTGTTTCTCATGTCGCTTTGGAGTACGGCATTCCGATTGCTAACGGTATTTTGACGTGTTATACCGACGAGCAGTGCAAGGAACGCACCAAGGTTAAGGGAGTCGATTGCGCGCAGTGCGCTGTCGAGATGGCCAATTTGGTGGCCGAATTCCCGGCTGTCGATGATTTTGATGAGGATGACGATTTTGACGACTAAGGAGCATTTGCCCGTCGGCGGAGCCCGTCGGCGATCGCGTGAGTTCGCACTTTTAGGCGTCTATCAGTCGATTATTGATCCGGATGTTGATTTTGCAGCTATTCAGGCCGGACTCCTGGATGTTTTAACTGACGAAAGCGAGGGGGCCCTTGCCTGCGAGTTGACTTCGGAAGATTTCAAGTCTTGTGATCAGGCGTTTTATCGCGCCATTTTGACCGGGGTTTTGTCCGAACGCGACGCTCTGATGGAGCTTTTGGCCAAGCATGTCGATCGGGATCCTGCGCGTCTTTCAGTCATTGAGCGCGCGTGTTTGATGATCGGAGCTTGGGAGTTAAAGCACTGTCCGGAAAATCCGTATCGCGTCATCATCAATGAGGCGGTGGAACTATCTAAACAGTTCGGAGCGGATAAGGGCTATCGACTTGTCAACGGCGTACTTGATAAGGTGGCATGCGAAGTGCGGCCGGAAGAGTTTGCCTCGCAACACGCTTCCTGAGCAAAGACTCCGTACTACAATCCGAGCGTCCGACATCTTTCTAAGAGCGGACGCTTTTTTTCAGAGAAGAGAGGGGAGAGATAATGGCTCAATCGGGTGAGTTTTCGATTATCGATCGGTATTTCACACATGCAACTTTCGGTGCCTGGACCAGCAAAGGCGTCGGTGATGACTGCGCCATTATTGATGCCGGAACAACACGCATTGCCGTGACAACCGACATGACAACCGTCGGCGTGCATTTTCCCGTTTCAACACGACCGGAAGATATCGGATACAAAGCGTTGGCCGTGAACTTGTCGGACTTGGCGGCTTCCGGAGCCGTCCCACGGGCTTTTTTTCTATCGATAGCTTTGCCCGAGCGTGACGATGCGTGGCTGGCTGCGTTCACGCACGGTTTGATGGAACTTTCCAAGCAGACCGATTGTCCGTTGCTCGGAGGCGATACGACACGCACGGCTCAGGTCGGCGAAAAGAGGGCTCCGACCGTTATTTCCATTACGGCAATCGGAGAGTTGCCTGCTCAGATGGGACTGACGCGCGCAGGCGCACACGAGGGCGATGATATTTACGTATCGGGAACGCTCGGAGCTGCCTGGGCGGCGTTGCATCATTTAACGGGTGACTTGACGCTTTCGGCCGAGGCTTTCCCGGCGGCCTTGCGCCGCTTAGAGCGTCCTGTGGCGCGTAATGCTCTGGGGACGGCGCTTTTAAGCGCGGCGAGTGCTTGCGCAGATATTTCCGACGGGCTTGCACAGGATTTAGGGCATATTTTGGACCGAAGCGATGTCGGAGCCGAGCTTGTGCTCGAGGCGATTCCCGCAGATCCTGCGGTGTGTTCCTTGAGCCGAGAAAATCGTTTGACCGCACTTTTGAACGGCGGAGATGACTACGAACTTGTTTTTACGGCGCCGGTGGAAAAACGCGGTCTGATTGAGCAAGCAGCCATCAGTGCCTTAACGCCGATTCGTCGTATCGGTCGCATTGTCGGCAAAGATGCGCAAATGCGGCGCCTGACGGTTCGTGATGCAGCCGGCCGGCCTTTGCCGTTTGTGTCCGAAGGCTTCGATCACTTTAGTTAAAGGAAAGGAAACCATGGGTTTGAAGGAAAAATACGCAGCGAACAATCCGGCTAATACGGTGCGCCCTGATTTGAAGTTCGTGTTTTCATCACCCGAGCACGCCATAGCCCTTTTTTTCGGAGTCGGGCTTCTAAGACCGGCTCCTGGGACATGGGGAACGGCGGCAGGTGTTCTGATTTGGATTGCTTTAATTCAATGGGCTCATCTTCCGGTTTCCGGTTATTTGGCCCTTATTGCCGCAGGACTACTTCTCGGTGTTTGGGCTAGTGAGAAAACCAATCAAGATCTCGGAGTGCACGATGCCGGTTGCATTGTCATTGACGAAGTTGTCGGCGTGTGGCTTGTTCTGATGATGTTCCCGCAGCATCCGGTCACGTGGATCGCCGCTTTTTTAGCCTTCCGCTTCTTTGATATTGTCAAATTTCCGCCGACCGACAAAATTGACGAGAAGTTCCAAGGCGGCAAGGGCGTTATGGCCGATGATATCGTGGCTGCCCTGTGGGCGATTGTGGCCCTGACGATTTTTGACAAGGCAGCCGGTCGCTTCGGCTATACCTTCTTAGGGCTTCTTTCATGAGTGAGGAACTCGACACGCTGGCTTTGTCCCTCGGAAACAGTTGTCAAAGGCGGGCGATGCGTCTTGTGACGGCCGAAAGCTGTACGGGCGGACTTATTGCCGCCACGGTTACCGATATTGCCGGCTCAAGTGCGTGGTTTGATCGAGGCTTTATTGTCTATACCCCCGAATCGAAAATGGAACTTCTCGGTGTGCAGCCGGAAACCCTGAATCGATGCGGCGTTGTGAGCGAACCGGTGGCTCGCGAAATGGCTGTCGGTGCTTTGGCGCACTCTAACGCGACGATCGCCGTTGCCGTGACGGGCGTGGCGGGCCCGGCAGGCGGAACGGAAAAAACACCTGTCGGGACAGTCTGTTTCGGATTTGCCGTCAAAACACCGCAGGCCGTTTGTGCTGAGTCTTCCGAGCAGCATTTTGTAGGTAATCGTTGCCAGGTGCGCGAGGAGGCAGTCAAATTTTCTCTAAAGACACTCATCGCGCTCCTTTCCTGAAAAGCTTTCTTTTGTTCTTTTCGACGAACAAGCGGGCAAAAAAATCCCCGAGATGGTCTTCTCGGGGAGCGGCTGATTTCGCTTCGGTCAGACAAAAGCCCACAGGACAACCAGAATCAGTTGGCCTGTCAAAATTCTTAAAAAGAGTGCCAGGGGATATACGGTTGAATAGGCTACGAGGGCTGCATTGGTTTCACTTTGCATTCCGGCGTAGGCAAGCGCAGGGACGTTTGTGGAGGCGCCGGCCAGCATCCCCATGATGTGGTGAAAGTTCATGCGGTAGCGCAGACGTGCCAGAGCTCCGGTCGCAAGACACGGAATGACCGTGACGGCAAGGCCCAAGGCCACATAAAGCGGGCCGTTCCCACGCAAGAGAGCATTGACGAAGTTTTCTCCGGCCGACAAACCGACACTGGCTAAAAAGAGAGCAATTCCGATTTCTCGAAGCATGAGATTGGCTGAATATGTGGTATAGGTCACAAGTTTAATCCGCGGACCGTAGTATCCGAGCAAGATTGCGACAATCAGAGGGCCGCCTGCCAAACCGAGCTTAAGCGGTACGGGGATTCCGGGAATGGCAAGGGGCACGGAGCCGATCAAAACGCCGATAAGAATTCCCAAGAAAATCACAATGATATTGGGATGATCGAGCTTTTGGACTTGGTTTCCTAAAAGGCTTGCCAAACGGGCAATCGAACGCTCCGGTCCGACACAGTAGACCTTGTCACCGAGTTGCAACCGCAACGCCTTGTGCGGGAAAAGCTGAATGCCGTTACGGTACACGCGTGTGATGTTCACACCGCCGTCCAGGCGGCTCAGGTGCAAGTCGCGCATTTGTGTTCCGTTAACATTCTCACGCGTAACGCGAATAAGAGCGCTTAAAACAGGAGAATGTTTGTCGTTTGCCAAATCCACGTCCGGCGTTTCCCGCCCGAAAAATGCTAAAAGCGCTTCTTTATCGGCCGGTTCGGAAACTAGGCGCATATTGTCGCCCACATGGAGAACACTATTGCCGGTCGGGCTGGAGATCGTCCCCTCATGCAAAATGCGTGAGCAAATAAAAGAACGTCCGATAAGGCGTCGCGCTTCGTGAATCGTCAGACCTTCCAGACGTGAGTTTTGAAGTTCCAATTGAAAGTAAATCGGGGCTGTATTGGCGGCACTTTCCTCGTCCAAAAGACGCTGGTCTTCTTCTTTCATATCGATCGAGAACAGATAGCGTAGTGCAATGAGCGACAAAATCGTAGCAACGACACCTAAGGGATAGGCACAGGCGTAGGCCACGGCAATGGATTCCCCTTTGTAGCCCATGACGTCAAGCGCTTCTTGTGTGGCGCCTAAGCCCGGTGTGTTCGTGACGGCACCGAAATGAACGCCGAGGATTTGCGGTAGCGTAATCTTCCCGTTCAAAATGAAAAACAAGGCAATCGTTACGGCAATGCTGACAAGAACGGAAAAAACCGTCAGCAAATTCAGATGCACGCCTTCGTGTTTAAAGGAGTTGAAAAACGAGGGGCCGACTTGAAGTCCCATGAGATACACGAAGAAAATAAGCCCGAAATCACGAAGGAACCCCAGCACGGTGGGATTGATGCGAATGCCGGCGTAGTTTGTCAGAAGCGCCACAAACAAAACGCATGTCACGCCGAAGGAGACGCCGAACACTTTAATGCGCCCTAGATACGTGCCCAGAGCAATGACAAATCCGTAGACAAAAACGATGTGCCCGATCGAGTCGGGATTGGTGAAAAGTTGGGATAACCAATTCATGGCAACAAGGTCTCCGAATCCAGAGAGACCGAATTAATAAGGTCAAAGAAATCGGGCCGAATTATGACACTCAATCAAAGGTTTCTCAATGGAAAATTCGTGCTTTGTTACACGTTTTAAGGCTTGAATCCGTCTAACGAAATGAGCAGTCCGCCTTGCCTTGCTCTTTCCCTTTTTCAAAAGTGTTACGAGAGATTGCGATTGGCACACAAAAACTCCGGTTCTCCCTTTCAGGAGGACCGGAGAAAACTCAGTGACTTGTGTCAAAGGATGATTACATCATTCCGTCCATGCCGCCCATTGAGCCGGGCATTCCGGCCGGCATGGGTTTGTCTTCCGGAATTTCGCCGACCATGCAATCGGTTGTCAGGATCAGACCCGCGACGCTAGCGGCATTTTGCAGTGCCGTACGCGTGACCTTCGCAGGATCGAGAACACCCATGGCAATCATGTCACCGAAAGCACCGGTCTGAGCGTTGTAGCCGTAGTTGCCCTTTTCCTGGCTCACGGCGTTGACAATCACACTCGGTTCTTCACCGGCGTTGGCAACAATCTGGCGCATCGGTTCTTCCATGGCACGCAGGACAATCTTGATACCGGCGTTCTGTTCGTCGTTGTCGCCCTTTAAGCCGGCAATGGCCTGCTTCGTGCGGATTAAAGCCGTGCCGCCGCCGGCAACAACGCCTTCTTCCACAGCGGCGCGTGTCGCGTGCAAAGCGTCCTCAACACGCATCTTCTTTTCTTTCATTTCCACTTCGGTGGCAGCGCCGACCTTCACGAGAGCCACACCGCCGGCGAGTTTCGCAACGCGCTCCTGAAGCTTCTCGCGATCGTAATCGCTTGTGGTCGCTTCAATCTGCTGACGGATGCTCTTGACACGATCAGCGATGGCGTCCGTATTGCCGGCTCCGTCGATAATCGTCGTATTTTCCTTCGTGACTTCAACACGTTTGGCTTGTCCGAGTTGCTCCAATGTGGTCTTATCAAGCGACAGACCCAAATCCGAAGAAATGACAGTCGCACCGGTCAAAACGGCGATATCTTCGAGCATAGCCTTACGGCGATCGCCGAAGCCGGGGGCTTTGACGGCAACAACCTTCAAAATGCCGCGCAACGAGTTCACAACGAGCGTAGCGAGCGCTTCACCGTCCACATCCTCGGCAATAATCAGGAGAGGACGTCCGGCCTTGGCCACAAGTTCCAACACCGGCAGAAGGTCACGAATGTTGCTGATCTTCTTGTCGTGCAAGAGGATAAAGGGCTTATCCAAAACAGCCGTTTGGCGTTCCGGCGTATTAATAAAGTACGGAGAAAGGAATCCGCGGTCAAACTGCATGCCTTCGACGATTTCGAGCTCATTATTCAGGCTCTTGCCGTCTTCAATCGTGATGACGCCTTCCTTGCCGACCTTTTCCATAGCCTTGGCGATGATGTCACCGATTTCCTTATCGGCGTTTGCGCTGATCGTCCCGACCTGAGCAATTTCCTTGCTTGTCGTCACGGGCTTGCTAATCTTCTTAAGCTCAACAACAGCTGCTTCGACAGCCTTGTCAATGCCGCGCTTTAAATCCATCGGGTTCATGCCCGAGGCCACATACTTCATGCCCTCGCCGACGATTGCCTGCGCAAGAACCGTCGCCGTCGTTGTGCCGTCACCGGCGTTGTCGTTGGTCTTGGAAGCCACTTCCCGGACCATCTGGGCACCCATATTTTCGAACTTGTCTTTCAGTTCAATTTCCTTGGCAACCGTCACGCCGTCCTTGGTGATGAGCGGACCGCCGAAACTGCGTTCCAAAACAACATTACGACCCTTCGGACCGAGTGTCACCTTTACGGCATCTGCCAGGATATTAATGCCGCGCACCATCTTGGTGGTTGCATCATTACCGAACAAAACTTTCTTAGCAGCCATATGTCAATCTCCAAAAATTCTTTTTGAAATCAGGCAAGAACGCCCATGATGTCTTCTTCGCGCATGACGAGATACTCTTGTCCGTCAATCTTGACGGCCTGACCGGAGTATTTTCCGAACAGAACGCGATCACCGACTTTTACGCCCATTTCGATGAGCTTGCCGGCTTCGTCGCGACGACCGGGACCGACGGCCACAACTTCGCCCTGATCGGGTTTCTCAGCGGCGTTATCCGGGATAACGATGCCACTTGCGGTTGTGCGCTCCGATTCCAAGCGCTTGATAATCACGCGGTCATGCAAAGGACGAATCTGCATTTTCTAACTCCAAATAGTGAAAAATGGAAGACGCGAACTGGCGCGTCCTAATTTGTTAGGGAAGAAAACGGCGTTTCCTTTCCCGTGTACCCCTTATGTGGGGACGGGGCCGGATAAATTCAAGCCCTGCTCACCGTTTTTTCGCTCAGGGGTTCCGGATAAGACGTTGTACAATCCGAAAAACAGAATTATTCAGGACGAAAAATTGAAAAAAGCGCTTTTTTGTCAATGGATTGCACTTGGCATCGGGCTCAACTGCTTTGTAGGGGCAAGTTGTGCTGAACTTCCGAAGGCGTTTTCCGAACCGTTTGTACAGGCCGGAATTAATCCGGATGATGTGGCACTTTGGGTGGCTCCGGCAGGAAAAACGAAGCCGCGTGTAGCTCATAACGAAAAAAAGGCTATGAAACCGGCCAGTACCGTTAAAGTGGTCACAGCTGTTGCGGCTTTCGATCTTTTGGGGCCTGACTATCGCTGGAAAACGCGTTGGTTGGCCGGTGCAATGCCCGACAAAAACGGCACGGTATCCGATCTTATTTTTCAGGGCGGAGGCGACCCGTATTATGTTATCGAGCGCCTTTGGCTTGCGGCCGAGCGTCTAAAAAACCTCGGAGTTCGTGCAGTTCGGGGAGATATCGGTGTTGATCGTCGCCTTTTTGACGTTCGGCCCGATGCGTCGTTTTCAGACGGACAAAAGACGCGTTCTTATAACGTCCGGGCCGATGCCGCCCAAGTGGGTTTTCGTTCCGTGTGTTTGGAAATAACGCCGATGCCCGAGATCGGCGTGGCGCGTATCGGTACGATTCCGCGTTTGGATTCCTTCCGTGTCACAAGTGAAGTGCCTCTTAGGGGCGGGACTTGCGGCAATTGGAAAAGAAGCCTTTCGGCTCGCATTGATCAAAAGTCGGTACGTTTTTCAGGGACGTTTCCGACTTCGTGCGGTCCGAAGATTTGGCCGATGACGCTTTGGACGCCCGATGCCTTCCTTCAGGCTGTTTTTTCTCATGTTTTTTCCGAAGTCGGCATTCGTTGGAACGGGTCCGTTAAGCCGGTTGTTAAAACCTCGGCACATCTGACGCTTTTAACCGAAGACTCCGAGCCGCTTTCGCGCCTGGCCGTTCTGATGAATAAATATTCCAATAACCCGATGGCCGATCATCTGTTCTTATCGCTTTCCTTTGCCGATGCACGCGGGCAAGCAAGCCCGGCCAGTTATGCGCGTAGTCGAGGCGTGCTTGCCGCGTGGCTAAACGGCAAGGGGATTAATGGTAAGGGGCTATACATTGAAAACGGTTCCGGCCTGTCGCGTAAAACGCGCATCAGTGCCGAGGCACTCGGACACGTGATCTCCTACGGGCTCACGGGGCCGTATGGAGCGGAGTTTCTTGCAGGACTTCCGATTGCCGGCGTAGACGGCACGATGAAAGCACGAGCGCTGACGGGCTTTGCCCATTTAAAGACAGGGAGAATCGACGGCGTTCGATCTGTTGCCGGCGTGCTGCGCGACAGGAGCGGTAAGGATTGGGTCGTTGTGATTCTGGTGAACTCAAAGGCGGCGCAAAACGGCATCGCTGCCATTGATGCTGTTTTAAATTACATCGGATCCGGCGCACTACACTCAGAAGGGCCGGGAGCCCGGTTGTTTTTATCAGCAAGCCGGCTCAAATCCGATTGAATTTTTCTGGAAAACAAACCCGCTACCGAGAGGAACTCGGTGCCGGAACGGCCGCTTTCTCAAGCGCCTCAAGCAGCGACTTTTGCTGTAAAAGCTCCGGAAGAACCGTGGGTTTGCCGGTTGAGTCATACAGGACATAAAGCGGAACCCCCGTGCGTCCGAATGCGTTAATCAGGCGTGTAATCTCGGCATCGCGACGAGTCCAATCGGCAACAAAACATCGGACCCCATATTGTTTTAAGGCGGCAGTTGTCGCATCGGTGTGTAGGACCGTCATCGCATTGAACTGACATGTGACGCACCAGGAGGCCGTAAAGTCGATGAGCGCGGGCTTTCCTTGCTCAATGGCACGCTCGAGGGCTTTGGCGGAGTAAGGTTGCCAAAGAAGAGCGCCTGACTGACTGCGAGACGTCGTTGTGTCACAGAGGCTGAGCACCGCCAGGCATGCAAAGGTCACAAAAAGTGAGACGGACTTCAAAACAATTGAATGATCCCGCCCGTATTGCTCACGTCCGAAGGCCCACAAAAAGAGTGTTAAAGCGCCGGCAGCCAGGAAAAGTGCAATAAGACCGTAGCCGTTGACTTGATGGCTTAGTACCCAAATGAGCCACAGGACGGCACAAAACATCGGAAGCGCCATGAAGCGTCGCAGATAGACCATCCAGATTCCCGGCTTCGGTAGCCACTTTGTCCAGACGGGACATAGTGTCAGCAATAACCACGGGAGCGCAATTCCTAAGCCTAAAGCTAGGAAGACCGCACAGGCCTCATAGGCCGGTTGCGTGACGGCAAATCCTAGGGCGGCTCCCATAAAGGGCGCCGTGCAGGGACTGGCAACCACGACAGTTAAAATCCCCACGCCGAAAGTTGACAGAGGTCCGGAGGAAGGCAAAGCCTTGGCGGCGCGAGAATCGGCCAAGTGACTGGCGGCTGTAAATTCGAAAACGCCTAACAGGTTGAGGGTCAGCACGAAAAATAGGAGCGCCAAAGCTGCCACGAACCAGGGTGTTTGTAGCTGAAATCCCCATCCGACGGCGTATCCCAATGAGCGTACGAAAAGGAGTAGTACGGCAAGCGCTAAAGTGCTCGTCAGAACACCGGCCGTAAAAGCCAAACCGTTCATCGCGAGTGAGCCGCGTCGGCGCGTCCTGTCAACCAGATGCAAAAATTTAAGGCTTAAGACCGGGAATACACAGGGCATGAGGTTAAGGATCAATCCGCCGATAAAAGCCAATGTCAGGGCTGAAAATGCAGTCAGAGGGGCGGGGGGCACCACTTTTGTCAGAATAGGAACGGCGGATTTTTTCGGAAGAGCTTTTTCGTCATTGCCGATGTTCCCGGGGCGCACGGGAATTGTCGTTTCGATGGCCCAACCGTGTTCGGACGGTCCTGCGTCGGCGATCAGAGTCCCCGTTAGGTGTGTCAGATTTTTCCCGGCAGAATCGTTAAGTGTCAAAAGGAGTGTTGTGTCCGAAGAACCTGTCTTGTGATTGACGGGAGCGACGTGACGTATCAGATTGCTTTCATCGGCGATAAAAACAAGCGAATCGGACACAAGACCGGCGGAGGACGGCAGGTCTAGCAAAACACGATTGCCCTCTTGCACAGCTGTAATCGGTGTGTTGGTCACGCGTTCGGGGATCTGCGTGCGTGATCGGGCGAAAAGCGCACTGGATGCGGACGGTTTGCTGGCGACTTCGATGGGAAACGTCAGACGCAAATTGGCCTGTTGCGGCACGCAAACGTCTTTGCAGGCGACCCATGAGACTTTGGCGCGAATCGTCGCTCGTGTTCCGTAGGGCGTGCCCCAAGGGATATCAAGCTTAAAGGGGAGTAAAACCGTATCGCTATAGACGTAGCTTGTTAACTGACCGGTGGTTAAAACGGTCGGAATGGGCCAGCCCGCCGAGACAATGCTCCAGCGTTTGGGCAAGGACCAGGTCACCCGAGTGGCCTCGCCGGCATCGCCGGGATTTTTCCAGTAGGTGTGCCAGCCTTTTTTGTGCTTTAAAAGGATTCCGACTTCATAGGGGCTTCCCGGAGTTGCGGCCGTTCGATCAGCCACAATGCTGGCCTGAACGGCATCACGACTCTCATCGGTTTGTTGCGAATGATTGAGAAAATCCGCCGGAAGCTGAGCAAAGCAGTTCAGACACACTGCCGCAGTGAGTGTGACAAAAGCGGTCCGAAGAAAGCACAAAAGGCGATTCATGAAGTTAATGTTTCAGTGACCGAAAGGCTACCTGAGCTGCCTTGACGGTGGCATCGATTGTTTCCTGCGTGTGCGCGACACTGATAAAGCCTGCTTCAAACACAGAAGGAGCCAGGTAAATCCCGGCATCGAGCATAGCGTGGAAAAAGTGTGCGAAAGCCTTTGTATCGGACTTCATGACGTCGGCAAACGAGTTGGGAAGCGTCGGTAGGAAAAATAGTCCGAGCATGCCACCGAGTGACCGTGCACAGAAGGGAACGCCTTCACTCTCGGCGGCTGCATTTAAGCCGTTTACCAGGTGCTCGGCCTTGGCCGAAAGTGCCTCATAAAATCCCGGTTTTTCAATCTCTTTTAAAGTGGCCAAACCGCAGGCGACGGCCACGGGGTTGCCCGAAAGTGTCCCTGCTTGGTAAACGGGCCCCAAAGGCGCAATTTTTTCCATAATTTCGCGTCGTGCTCCGAAGGCCGCAACGGGCATCCCTCCTCCGATGACTTTTCCGAACATCGTAATGTCCGGCTTGACGTTGTAAATCGATTGCGCACCGCCCAAAGCCACGCGAAAGCCCGTCATCACTTCATCGACAATCAGAAGCGCGCCGTATTGCGTGCACAAAGCGCGCGCCGTATCGATAAATTCCTGCGTGGCAGGCACCATATTCATATTGCCGGCAACAGCTTCGACGATGACGCAAGCGATGGCGTTGCCTTGTCGCTTGAAGCACTCGCGTAGTGCGTGCGGATTGTTGTATTCCAAGACAAGCGTGTGTTCGGTTGTTTCTTTAGGAACACCGGCAGAAGACGGGTGCCCGAAGGTGAGCATTCCCGATCCGGCCTTCACCAGGAGACTGTCGGAATGGCCGTGGTAACACCCTTCAAATTTGACGATTTTGTCTCGGCCTGTGTAACCGCGAGCCAGACGAATGGCGCTCATGCCGGCTTCCGTGCCCGAGCTGACGAGTCGAACTTGCTCAACCGAGGGAACAAGGCGAGTGATTTCTTCTGCCAGTTCAATTTCCGCTTTTGTCGCAGCACCGAAAGACAATCCGTCGCACACGGCCTTTTGCACAGCCTCGATGACAGCCGGGTGATTGTGCCCGAGAATCATCGGACCCCACGAGAGGACGTAATCAATGTAGCGACGCCCCTCTTCATCGAACATATAGGGCCCTTGGGCACGACGAATAAACCGCGGGGCTCCGCCTACACTCCCGAAGGCTCGCACAGGGGAATTGACTCCGCCCGGAATGGTTTTCTTGGCGCGCTCGAAAAGTTCTTCATTGATGCCCATGACTTGCTCCGAAAAGACACAACACCGCCGAACGGGCGGCAACGAGCGCATTTTAGGCGAAACCGCCCTCAAGATTTTCGGAAAAGTGTGTCAAACATCGACCGACAAGAAAAACCCGTCCCAAAAATCGGGACGGGCAGATCGGTCATAAATTACCCGGGACTAAAAAAGCATGACTTTGCCAAAGTCCAGGAACACATTCGTGCCGTCGGGGAAGGCTGTTGTATCGACGCCCTTGACGATGACGCGGAATGTGTGTTTGCCGCACTGGACACGAAAATCCGTTGACTCGCCCAAGAAGAAACTGTGCCGTACGATACCGGCAAGAGTGCCGGCTGTCTTGGATATTGTGATATTTTCCGGACGTACAGCAATGGTCACGTTTTCGCCAGTAACGTCGCCTGTATTCGGAAAAGAGACGTCCGTCCCCTCAAGGAACACTCGATTGCCTTGGACTGATCCCTTGACGAAGTTTACTAAGCCGATAAAGTCGGCAACCATCTTGTTTCTCGGGTTGGAGTAGATTTCGTGAGGATGCCCGATTTGCTGAACGACGCCTGCATTCATCACGACGACGCGGTCGCTCATGGCCATTGCCTCGCTCTGATCGTGTGTGACGTAAATAACCGTGATATGCATTTTCTTTTGAATTGCAGAGATTTCAAAACGCATACTTTCGCGGAGCTTGGCATCAAGATTGCTCAAGGGTTCGTCTAAAAGCAGTAGCCCGGGGCGCATTACGAGGGCACGAGCTAGGGCTACGCGTTGTTGTTGACCGCCCGAGAGCTGGCTCGGAAAGCGTTCGCTATAAGGTCCGAGGTGCACGAGCTCAAGCATCTCGGCGACACGCTTTTTGCGTTCTTCGGTCGGAACACGTTGGATTTTTAAGGGGTAACCGACGTTGTCGGCAACGGTCATATGTGGCCAAACGGCATAACTTTGAAAGACCATACCGATGCCACGTTTTTCCGGCGGCACAAAGATACCCCGCTCGGAACTTGAAACTACGGTATCGCCGATGCAGATTGTGCCCTCCGTGGCACGTTCGAATCCGGCGACCATCCGCAAGGTTGTTGTTTTTCCACAGCCGGAGGGGCCGAGAATCGAGATAAATTCCCCGTCTTTGACTTGTAAGTTGAAGTCGTCGACAACGGTAATGGATCCATACCGCTTGTAGACGTGATCAATTTTGACTTCTGACATTTGTAAAACTCCTAAATTCCGACGTTGCCCTTGGTGGCCTTACTCAAAATCAGATTGCCGACCAGGACGATAAGCAGGACGATAACGCTCAAAACGGAGGCGTTCTGTGTATCGGCGTATGTCTGCAACTCGTAAAGCAACACGCCGATGGTCTTCGTTTCGCTTCCGTAGAGCAACAAAGACATCGTTAACTCGTAAAACGAAGGCATGAAGATTAAGAACCAGCCGGCAACGATTGACGGAGCAATGAGTGGGACAATGATGTCCTTGCAGCAACGTAACCAGTCGGCTCCCGAGTTCAGTGCGGCTTCCTCAAGCGAACTGTGAACTTGCGTTAATGCTGCGGAAATTGTGCGAACGGACATGGTCATGTATTTGACAAGGTAGGCTACAACGAGGATCCACATTGTCGAGT
Source organism: Sutterella sp. UBA4713 (assembly GCA_002404465.1). Taxonomy (GTDB): domain Bacteria; phylum Pseudomonadota; class Gammaproteobacteria; order Burkholderiales; family Burkholderiaceae_F; genus Duodenibacillus. Next base: position 29,755 of record DHJT01000039.1, read on the forward strand.
ACAGGTTCAGCCCGTAGTTGCCACTAAAGGTGATAATCAATGCCAAGGCAATGACAATCGACGGGGTCGAACCGCCGACAACCGTTAGAAGATCCGGCAATGTCCTTCCGCGTAGCGTTGTTTTAACTGCCAAGTACGAGACAAACAAGCTCAGAAGCGTACCGATTGTTGCGGCAATAACGCCGTACAGAACTGAATTCCAGATGGTTTCCATATATTGGGATGACGTAATGACCGGAATCCACGGGTCGATGCCGTAGTTTGAAAGCGAAAGAATCGGTTTGGAAAGGGACTTTAAGAAGCTCGTCATCACAATCGAACCGATTGGGATGACAACGGCAATGGCTGCATAGGTCGTGATACCGGCAACGGCGAACCACTTCCATTTGCCGAGTTCGACGATGTTCGGCCGAGTGGATTTGCCGCTAATAGTCGTAAAGTCTTTGCGACCGAGCATCCAAGTCATGAAAAAGAGCAAACCGTTGGCGATAAACATCAGAGAGGCTGCAAGAGCCGTCGAATCACGCACCCCGTCGTCGCTCCCCATATATAGGTACGTGACAATACGCGTGGTCAGCACTTCGACGTTGCCGGGCATGCCGACGATAGCCGGAATCCCGAAGCAACTACCTGCAGCGATAAAGACCAAAAGTCCGCCGGCGAGAATCGACGGTGCCATTAACGGTAGCGTTACGTTCAGCAATGTTCTGAAGGGACCTGCGCCTGAGATACGCGCGGCTTCTTCCAGAGTCGGGTCCATCTTTTCCATGGCCCGTGAAATGGTGATGAAGGCAAAGGGGCTGTAAAAGAGCGTAAGAACCCAGGCGATACCGCCGAATGTGTAAATGTTAAATGGTGCGGTCTGCAGATCGAACATCCAGCGAAAAATGTTGTTTAAGTATCCGACACTCGGGTTTAGAAGTTGTGTCCAGGCAATGGCTCCCACGTAGGGAGGAATCATGTAGCTGGAAATCAGAATCGTGCGATAAAACTTCTTGCCAGGCAAATCCGTGCGTCCGACGAGCCAAGCCAGAGGAAAGGTGATAATGACGCTCGCAACCATCACCAGGAGCGATAGTTCGACGGTATTGGTGAGCGCTCGCCAGTTCACATCCAGGCTGTAAACCTCGCGGTAGTTTCCCAAATTAATTGTGCCGTCCTTCCAGACGGAGTCTATGAGGAGAACTCCCATCGGGAGAATGACAAAGTAAACCAGCAATAGCACCGCGAAACTAATGACGATGGTTTTGCTGTTTAAACGAAAGCGCATACAAAAACTCCTGCGATAAAACTACAAAAGACGGGAGACGAAGTTTCGTCCCCCGCCTGTGTTGTTTTATGAAACAAAAAGACCTATCAATTAACGGTCCATCATGCGCTTACGGAAGTTCTCCTTAATCTTTGCGTTGTTATCGGCAAGATCTTTCCAGTCGATCTTAATTTTTGTGGCGGCAATCTGGCTTGTGGGAATCGAACCTAAAGGAGCTTCAACGTCAGCGCGCACCGGATGCATCCATCCCTTAACGACAGCCTTTTGACCGTCCTTGCCGAGCCACCAGTCCACCAGAGCCTTGGCGCCTTCCGGATTCTTCGTGGTCTTCATAATGGCAATCGGAGAGGGAATCATGATAGTGCCGTCAGAGGGATAGGAAACAGCCAGAGGCTCTTTCTTGGCGACGGAAAGCTTCAGAATGTTTTCTTCCAGAATCATCGCCGCAGCGTATTCGCCTGTCAGAAGCTTGTTTTGAATCGCCGAATTCCCTTGCTCGACCTTCATGCCGTTGGCCGCGAGTTTGTCAAAGTATTCCCAACCGTACTTTTGAGCTAAGGCACCGACGGCTACGTACGCTGTGCCGCTCAAAAGGGGGTTAGGCATGGCGATCTTGCCTTTCCACTTCGGATCGAGAAGGTCCTTCCAAGACTTGGGGGCATCCTTCGGATCAAGCTTATCTTTATTGAAAGCAATAATCATGTTGCAGACGCGCACGGAGTACCAAGCTCCCTGCGGATCCTTGTCGAGGATGACCTTGTCAAATTCCTTGGCTTTGTACGGAAGGAGAAGCCCCTGTTTTTGAAGTGTCAGGTAGTAGGAGGGATCGGCAACCATGAGGATGTCCGTGCTAATTCGCTTGGCGCGAATTTCACCGTTCATCTTAGTCATAATGTTTTCGGTGCCGCCTTGGAACCAGCTGACCTTCATCTCGGGGAAGGCTTTGGATACGCTCGGCTTGCACATGTTGTCAACGATATCCGGGTACATCGAGGTGTAAACCATCGCCTTGCCGGAAACACCGGCCTGGGCAAATCCGATGAAACTCATAGCGGTCGCGGCCACAACGGCGCTTAGAAGAGTACGTTTCTGCATTTACTATTCTCCTTAGGTAATGTGGATGGGCGTTTTCCTTGTCAAATCATTCAAAAGAATGAGGCGACATCGGTCAAGCGATTTACAAAGTGTAACCGTCTCTTTTGTTTCCATCGAATAAAGTTATTCGATTCAGATAATCTGAATTTTTTGAATGAAAGAAAGAATATTTCCTTTTACATCAATCGTTATCTCGACAATCTTCCTGGTTTTCGAAGATGAGACTCCGAAAAAAAACGCCTCATTTATTGGTGAAAACCCCTAGGTCTATAAGTGAAAACCCCTAGGTCGGTATTCTTATGAAAGAAAACTTCTGTCCTTATGAAAAAAAGAAATAAAAACAAGGAAAACTGTCGCAAAATCGAGCGAAAATCGTGTGTGTTTGCGTGTTGCTTGTTTACAACCTTTGCGCTTGGCCGCCGGAGGCCTTAAAGTTCACATTGAGCACGACGGTCGGTCGGACGATCGCGGGCGAAGTTTCGCACGAGGAAAGTCCGGACTCCGCAGGGTACCGTAGGAGGTAACGCCTCTCCGCCGCAAGGCGAGGATCAGAGCAACAGAGACGAGCCGATTTGTTTCGGGTGAAACGGGCAATCTCTACGGGGAGCAACATCAAATAGGCGGCTGCCAGATTCTGTCCCGGAAAAGGCCGCGGGTAGATGGCTTGAGGCGGGGCGTGAGCCCCGCACTAGATGAATGATCGTCAACGCATCCGAAGGATTTCGGATGCGTAACATAATCCGGCTTACAGACCGGCCTCGTGCCTACTTGGCAATGCGGATGCGTGCGTCGACGGCAACAGCCTCACCGCTCGCTTCCGAAATCATCAAAGGGTTAATGTCAAGCTCGCAAACGGCGGGGAACTGTACGGCCAGTTGAGAAAGTCGCAAAAGCGTTTCTTCAATTTGCTCAATTCGTGCCGGTGTTGTCCCGCGTGCGCCTTCAAGGAGTTTATAGGCGCGAACAGAACGAATCATGTCTCTGGCATCGGTGTCTTTCAAAGGCGCTACACGGAACGTGACGTCCTTGAAGACTTCAACGAAAATGCCGCCTAATCCGAACATCATGAGCGGACCGTACTGCGGATCGACCGACATACCGCAAACCAGTTCCCGGCGTCCTTTAACCTGCTCTTGAATGAGAAGACCTTTTAGGCCGTTCAGCAGATGTTTGTCTTTGAGTTTTCGCATCAAGTCGCGATATTCACTTCGGAGTTCGGCTTCGTTGTTGATGTTGACGCGCACGCCGCCGACATCGCTCTTGTGTGAGGTGGTTTCGGAGACAATTTTCATGACAACCGGGTATCCGATTTTGTTGCCTGCCGACAGGACTTCGTCTTCGTTTTTGGCTAACTGTGCCCGGCATACACGAATTCCGCAAGCACGCATGACAGCCAGACTTTCCTCGGTTGTCAGTTCCGTGCGTTTCTCGTGCCGAGCTACCTTAAAAATTTCTTGGATTGCTTGCGCGTCAAAAGTAAAGGACCGAATGCGTCCTTCCGGCTCTTTGACCCAGCGACTCTGTCGGCACAGCTGTGCCAGAGCATCGACGGCCTGTTCGGCGTACATAAAGAAGGGCACATTGGGTTTTGTTTCCGAAAGTGCACTGAAAAAAGCGTTATCGGTCATAAAGACCCCGATTAGGGGCTTGTCCGGATGCTTTTCTTTAGCTCGACACACGGCTTGGGCGACAGTCGTATCTTTCAGACCTAAGAAGGGTAGATAGATGACGAGAGCGGCATCGACTCCCGGGTCCGATAAAACCGTATCCAGTGTTTTCTCATAATGCTCTAAGGGAGCGGAAGCAATCATGTCAACCGGGTTTTTCACGGAGGCCACTGCCGGTAAAAAGGCACGCAGGGCCGTTTGTGTTTGTTCCGAGAGTTGTGCCACAGCAAGGCCATGAGCACTGACGGCATCGGCCGCCATAATGCCGGGCCCCCCGGAATTGGTGATGACGGCGATGCGATCTGAAGCCGGAAGCGGCGAACACGAAAAGACTTTGGCCGTGGCAAAAAGGCTTTGTAAGGAAAGTTCCCGAATGACACCGCATTGCTTTAAAAGGGCATCGGCAGCCTTGTCCGACCCGGCAAGCGATCCGGTGTGAGAGCTTGCGGCACTTGCGCCGGCTTCGGATCGACCGGCTTTTAATGCCAAAATCGGTTTTTTCTTAGAAACACGTTCGGCGGCTTTTCGGAATGCCGCAGGGTCGGGAATCGATTCCATATAAAGGAGAATCTGACCGACATCGTCGTCGTTTTCCCAATACTCAATGGCCGTTGTGGCGTTCACATCAGCCTGATTGCCGATTGAGATAAATTGAGCGAAACCGATATTGAGATCTTTTAGAATATTCAAAATTCCGCCGCCCAGAGCCCCCGATTGGGACACAAAGCCGATGTCGCCGCGCACGGGAAGTGACTCGGCAAAGCAGCCGTCCATGCGAACGGCAGGGTGTGTATTGACAACA
>DHJT01000039.1:34615-64323 GCA_002404465.1 Sutterella sp. UBA4713
TATTGACAACACCCAAGCAGTTAGGGCCGATGCAGCGCATTTTGTAAGCGCGACACTTTTCAAGTAGTTGCGCTTCAAGCGCGGCTCCTGTCGGGCCCGATTCCTTAAAACCGGCGGAAATGACGCAAAGCCCCCCTACGCCTTTTTCATGACACTCATCGATGACGGAAAGCACGTGTTTGGCATTAATCACCACGATGGCAAGATCAACCGGACCCGCAATGTCTTTGACAGAGGCATAAGCCTTTAAGCCGCCGATGATGCCTGCCTTGGGGTTAACTGGGTACAAGGCACCGGTAAAGCCGTATTCGATTAAGCGTTTCAAAATATCCGATCCGATGGTGTGTTCTTTTGTGGAGGCACCGATCAGAGCAATGCTCTTGGGCTTCATGATCGGATCAAGAGAGGGGAATGGTGTCATCAAACTATTCTCCGTGCTTTGGGGTTAAACGGGCTTGTAAATCGTTCGGCGCAAGGCTCCCGGCCTGTGTCGTGCCGTCTTCAAAAATGATAACCGGAGTTCCTGCTACGCCGAGGCGACGTCCGAGAGAAACGTTGCGATCCAAGGCCGAGGCATCGCATTTATTGGCTTCGCCTTCGGGCTCTTTTCCGTCAAGCATATAGTCTTGGTAAGCCTTGGCAGGATTTTGAGCGCAGAAAATCTTGCGGGATAGGGAGCGAGAAAGCGGTGTCGGGTGCAAGAAGTTATAAACCGTGACGTTGCCGACTTGACGGATGGACTGCTCCAGAAGTCGGCAGTATGCGCAACGCGTATCGGTAAAGACGGCTAGGCGCCTTTGCCCTTTGCCGTAAACGACCTTGATGGCGTCGTCAAGCGGAAGCGAGTTCCAGGAAATTTTCGACAGCTCCGTCAGACGCTCCTGTGTAATATCGCGATTTTTTTTTGTATCGAGAATATGTCCGGCAAAGACGTATCGAACCGAGGCGTCAACATAGAAAATCTTTTTGTTGACAATGACCTCCCAGAGTCCGAGCATCGGCATTTTTTTCACGCTCTCCGGTTTGCTCTGAAACGTTTTTTTCACCGCAAGGGCAATCGCCTCGCTTTCCGGCGCAGCAAACGACGGAGCCGAGCACAAGGCGGTCAAGCTAAGGGCAAGGGGAACAAGGCGTTTCAAACGTTTCTCCTTAATGCGGATAAAGGGCACCTAAAACACGCAGGCCTCGGGCGTGTGTAGCCTCACATAGATTACCCGGTCGTCTTTGAAAAAACGCACGCGCAAGCCAGGCAAAAGCCAGAGCTTCGACGTGCATCGGGTCAATGCCGAGTTCTTCGGTTGTGGCAACGTGGGCTTCGGGTACTAACGCGCGAACGGAGCTTAGCAGACACGTGTTTTTTGTACCGCCTCCGCAAAGAAAAATTTCTTTGATGCCTCCGACGGCTTGGACGATAATCCGAGCCGTTAACTCAAGCAAGGTTCTTTGGATATCTTCGGGCTTTTCATTTGTTAGGACACTTTTGACCCACGCTAAGTTAAATTCTTCGCGCCCTGTGCTTTTGGGCGGACGACGCTTAAAGTACGGATGCTGTAAAAGGCGACTCAGTAAGGCCTCATTGACCGTTCCCGTTTCTGCCCAAGCTCCGCCGTTATCAAAGGGAGCCCCGGTATTTTCCGCGCACCAGGCATCCATGAGCGTGTTACCGGGGCCGCAGTCAAATCCCGAAACCGGATGAAAGTGTTGTCTTTTGCCCGGTAGGAGCGTGACGTTGGCAATACCCCCCACATTGACGATGGCACGCGGGAAAACGGAGGAAAAGAGCGCTTTATGGAAGGCAGGAACAAGCGGGGCGCCTTCGCCCTCTGCCGCCAAGTCGCGCGATCGAAAGTCGGCAATTACGTCCAGCCCCGTTAATTCGGCGACAAGCGCCGGATTGTTTAACTGCAAACTCCAACCTTTGGCCGGACGGTGTCGTACGGTTTGTCCGTGTACGCCGACGGCGCGTACATCGGAACGTGGGATTTGTGTGGCATCAATGAGCTCTAAGGTGGAGTCGGCATACAAATGTCCGAGTGTTACCGTCAGGTCTCCGGCGCGTTCGATTTCATTGTCTCCGGGCGTACAAAGTGCCGTTAGTGCGGCACGTACCGTGTCCGGATAAGGCGTGAAACGGTGCCCGATGACGCGCGGTTTCTTGCCGGAAAAATCGGCGGCAACGGCATCGATGCCGTCTAAGCTTGTTCCCGACATCAATCCGATGTAATAGGGTTTATCGAGTTCTTGTTGATTCATTGGTTTTTGCTCCGGAGACTTGCACGCGTCGCAGCAAAGAAAGTTTTTCCTGCAGCGGGGCAATGCGAGCTTCCATTTTTGCCATCTGATACGGGGACAAGGTCTTCGTATCCGGTAGTTTGGCCGTCATGGGGTTAATCTGGGTGTTGCCGACAATCAGTTCATAGTGTAAATGAGGGCCTGTGGCTAATCCCGTTTGTCCGACTTTGCCGATTTGTTCACCGTATCGAACCTCACTTCCGACACGAATGTTCGGGGAAATGCTCGATAAGTGAGCGTACACCGTTTGACAGTCCGGACCGTGCTGAATGCGAATGTATTTGCCGTAGCCGGTCCCAAGGCCGGCATAGACAACTTTCCCGTCGGCAGCGGCGCGCACCGTCGCGCCCCAGGGGGCTCTGAAGTCCGTGCCCCAATGCGGACGCAAAACGCCTGTTACCGGGTGGCGACGCAACGCCGCAAATTCGGAACTGACTTTTTTCACATCGAGCGGAACGCGCATGAAGGTTCGGCGTGTCAACGTCCCTTTACTATCGTAGTAATTGCCGCCTTGGTTATCGTCAGGAAACCAGAAAAACTCCCGTGTTTTGCCGTTCTTCTCAAACTGCATTGCCAGGAGTTTGCCGATACGTACAAAACTGCCGTCAATGTATTTGCTCTCGTAGATAACGCGAAAGGCCTCACCTTGCGAGAGCGTGTTAACGACATCGCGATCGTAATCAAAAGCCGCATGCATTTGCGCAATTACGGAGGCCGGGATGTTACTTTTTTTCAAACTTGTACTCGGAAGTCCCCGAACTGTTCCTTCAGCCATGACAAGCTGCACATCGTAGGAAAAGGGTTTTTCCGAGGCAGTAAGACCCGATGCGCTCCGCGCAACTTCCAGAACTTTTGTCGGCGTGTCATTGTCCTGATAAAGACGAAGGGAAACCAGTCCTCCGCTTTCTAAGATCGAAGCCGTGACGTATTGTCCGGGGCGAGGGAGCAAAAGAGCACGGGTTGCGGCCGTTTTTTCGATGAAAGTTACGGCATCGGAATCGCGAATCCCTAAGCGCGATAAAAGGGAGCGTAACGTGTCCGAACTCGTGACATAGGTCTCGTGCATGACCGAATCGTCTTTCTTCCCGATATTTTCCATCTGAGAGCGCAAATCCGGTAAGCGAATCTCCAGAGTCTTTTGCACGCGCGTCAAGTGCTCTTTAGGAATGTCGATTGCTGCTGACTCGTTGTCGATATGCGATAAGGCGAACAAAGCCAAAACAGCAGTCGGAGTGATCAAGACCGCCGTTCCTCTTAGCAGGAAAGAGCGCAGGGGTGTTCTGGCACACGCAGGGGTGTGCTTGGCTAGCAAGGCAGCCGCGCTTTTTCCGATGTGGCGCAGTTGTTTTCCGATTAATTCCGGGGATGTCATCGAGGAAATGAGCCTGTATCGCGAAGGGGGTTTTGCCCTGAGAAATCCAAACGTTTCATTATAATAAATGCGCGTGTTTTTTCCGTTTCTACACCCGCCTAAAGCGGGTGAAATCTTAACGAGATATTTCAATGGCTGATGAGGCAAAAACAGAAGAAAAAAAGTACCCGGTGACGCCGGAAATCACAGAGGCGATGGCAACGATTCGTCGCGGTGTCGATACGTTGCTTTTGGAAAGTGAATTGGAACAGAAACTGGCGCGGTCCCGCGTGACAGGAAAGCCGTTGCGTTGCAAACTCGGACTTGACCCGACAGCGCCCGACATCCACGTCGGCCATACGGTGGTGTTAAATAAATTGCGCCAACTGCAGGATTTAGGTCATACGGTGATTTTCCTTATCGGTGACTTTACGGCAGCGATCGGCGATCCGTCGGGCCGAAATGCCATGCGCCCTCCCTTGTCGCCCGAGCAGATTAAAGAAAATGCCCAAACGTACCTGGCGCAAGCAGGTCTTGTGCTGGATCTGGCTAAAACCGAAGTGCGTTATAACTCGGAATGGAGTAATGCCCTGGGGGCAACGGGACTGATTCGTCTTTGCTCGCGTTACACGCTCGCTCGACTCCTTGAGCGCGACGATTTTGCCAAGCGTTATGCACAGGGTATTCCGATTGCCATGCACGAGATGATTTATCCGTTAATGCAAGGCTACGACTCGGTGGCACTTGAAAGCGATATCGAACTGGGCGGCTCCGATCAGCGCTTTAATCTGATTGTCGGACGCGAGTTGCAACGCCAGTACGGCCAAGAACCGCAGTGCATTTTGACGATGCCGCTTTTAGTCGGTTTGGACGGCGTTAATAAGATGAGTAAGAGCAAGCACAACTACATCGGCATTACCGACACGCCCGATGAGATGTTCGGAAAGGTCATGAGCATTTCCGATACGCTTATGTGGAATTGGTACGACTTGCTGAGCTTAAAGTCCAATAGCGCCATTCAAACACTCAAAGACGAATGCCGAAACGGACGTAACCCGCGTGAGGCGAAAGTGGCGCTCGCCAAGGAAATTATCGAACGTTTCCATAGTAAAAAAGAAGCCGATGCTGCCGAAGCCGAATTTAATTCGCGCTTTCGCGCCGGAGCGACGCCTTCTGATATTGCATCGGTCACGGTCAGAGCTCCTGACGGGACGATCGGGATTGCCCGCATGATTAAGGAAGCGGGTCTTGCGCCGAGCAATGCGGAAGCCAATCGCAATATCGAACAGGGCGGGGTGCGCATTGAGGGAAATCGTGTGACCGATAAAACTTTGCAGATAGTCCCGGGGACCTACACGGTCCAGGTCGGTAAACGTCGTTGGGCCAAAGTGACGGTTGTTGCCGGAGGTGCGAAATGATTGTCGTTTTGCAACGCGTAACACAAGCGAAAGTCGATATCGATGAGCAAACGGTGGGGAAAATCGATAAAGGACTCATGGTTCTTGTGTGTGCCGAACGGGGCGATACGGATGAAAAGGCGCGTCTTTTAGCGCAAAAACTCCTGCGGTATCGTGTGTTCGAAGATGAGAACGGCAAGATGAATTTGTCGGTTTCGGACGTTAAAGGCGGGTTGCTCCTCGTTTCCCAGTTTACGCTGGCAGCCGATACAAATCACGGTAATCGTCCGAGTTTTACACCGGCAGCTCCCCCTGATGAAGGAAAGCGGCTTTTTGACCTTTTTGTCCAAGAGATTCAAAAAAGCGGCTTACTTGTTCAAACCGGCCGATTCGGTGCGTACATGCGTGTGTCGCTTGTCAATGACGGTCCCGTGACCTTTACGCTACGTAACTAATTTGACTCGGGGGCTTTAAGAAGCGGGAGCGTCAGGCACATCAGAAGACCGTGCGGAGCAATGTTTCGGGCCTCAAGCGAGCCTCCGTGACGAACGGCGGCCCGCTTGGCAATCGCAAGGCCGAGCCCGAATCCGTTTCCCGTGGCCTGATTGCTACCGCGAACAAAGGGCTCAAACAAACGCGCAATCTCGTTTTCGGGAATGCCCGGTCCGGCATCGCGGATGCAAATGACCGCGTCGGTCCCCGTTTCTTTGGCAACGACGCAAACCGTTGAGCCGGCAGGTGAAAATCGTAAGGCGTTTCGAATGAGGTTTTCCAGAGCACTGGCAACCGAGTCGATGTGAATCCGTACTCTGAGAGAGGTATCGGAGGTCAGCGTGACGTGAACGTTCTTGGCACTTCCTTCAAAATCGGCATCCTCGACGATAGTTTCCAAAATCGGTACCAGATCGGTTTCTTCAAAGTGAATCGGTGCGTTTTCATCGAGCCTGGCATAGGTTAAAAGGGCTTCGACCAATGTGTCGAGTGTTTCGACTTCCGCTTCGATACGCTCAACGGTTTGCCGACTTTTCGTCGGATCCTTTTCAAGGAGTGCCAGAGCGACGTCAATACGCGCTAAAGGACTCCGAAGCTCATGGCTGACATCGTGAAACAGCGTTTTTTGTCGCTTGAGCAGACCGTTGATTTTTTCGGCCATGGCGTCGTACCGCTTGGCCAGATCTCCGATTTCATCGTAATTGTGCCCGACAAGCGGTGCAATGCGATCTCCGAAATTGCCCTGTGCGGCGCGCCGCATGGCCCAGTCAAGTTTTCGTATAGGTTTTGTGAAGTTCCAGGCTAAAAGGCCGGCGACAAGCGCTGTGGAGAGCAAAGCCAGAATGACGAGGACCCACCAAGGTGTGCGCCAAAACGCAATTCCCCAGAAGCGCTTCGGTTTGTCGGTGCGAACGGCAATAAAACGGAGCGGTTCTCCGGAAATGGCTTTCGTTACAATTTGCGATAAAACGGCCGGGTCACGGAGTTGCGCTCGCGCTTTGGCCGGAAGAGCACGCCCGGAGATTTCTTCTCCGGCTTCGTTCAAAACGAAAATCGCCGGCCGCATGTTGCGCTTTTCATCTAAAAGCCATTTGATCAGAACATCTTTTCCGCCCCACTGCGCAATGCCTAAGGCGGTGTTAACGGCTCTTTGTCCGGGGAATTCAAAATCAACGGTCTCAAAGGCACTTGCCGCGTACCTTTGGTAGCTGGCGCTGATAATCCAGACGCAAAGACCCAGAAGAAGAAAGACGCTCAAAAGCCCGGTAAAGAGCTTTAAAAAAATGCCGCTAAAAAAACGAGGCTTCATTTCAAAGGGGACTCATTGAAAATGAATTGGTACCCGATACCGCGGATGTTTTCTATGCAAAAACAATCTGGAGCAACAGAGGCAAGCTTTTTGCGCAGGGCGCTGACGTGAACGTCCACGGTGCGATCAAAACGCCCCATGGCGCGGTGCAAAACCGTTGCATAAATGTCGCTTTTGACGACAGGTTTTCCGACATTTTCGGCAAGCATTTGTAAAAGTGCCATTTCGGTTCCCGTAAGGGCAAGGTCCTTGCCGTTGACCGTGGTTTTTCTATGTAGTGTGTCGATAACAAGAGGCCCGACCGTTACAAGGGAGGGTTTCTCCTTTTTCGGACTCGTGACGCGCCGTAAAATCGCACGCATGCGGGCCACGAGTTCTCGCGGCGGGCATGGCTTGGCCACGTAGTCGTCGGCTCCGAGCTCAAGACCTACGATGCGGTCAATTGAGTCCCCTTTGCCTGTGAGCATTAAAACGGGTGTGTCATAGCGTTCGCGAATACGCGCCAGGACCTCGGTTCCCGTCATGCTCGGCATCATCACATCGAGGATGACCAAATCAAAGCGTGTTTGGGCAAGTTTTTCGAGGGCTTGCGGTCCGTCACCGGCTGATTCGGTCATAAATCCTTCCAAAGAAAGGTAGTCGACTAAAAGGGTAACCAGTGCTTTGTCATCGTCAACGATGAGAATCCGAGAGGTTTGCGTGCTCATAGTGTGATTCTTCCTTTTTTTTGCAGTCTTATCATGGCACGAAACAGGATCTTTGTCCTAAGGGGCACACTCAAAAGCGCAACTCTTTGCATTTCTTTACGCAACCTTCGGTCTTGTTTACGTAAATCTCGATACCATTTGCGTACGCATTGACCCCGTTATTTCAATCATTGCATATGACGCACGTAAAGTTTTTTTCCAAATTTGCCGCGGCCGCAACAGTGACGGTTCTTTTGACGGCTTGTGCCAATCCTGCACTTTTTACCGAGCAGAACAAAGCCATTGCCGGAACACATTGGAATGCACCGATTCCGGTGAGTGCCGGACCGGTCATTAAGGAGGCTCAAAACTGGTGGCAGGCTTGGAATGATCCGATTCTTTTTAACCTGATTCGGAAAGCCATGGACGCAAATACCGATGTGAAGACGGCTCTGGCGGATATGAAGGCGGCAGCTGCATTATCGGATGCGGCAACAGCCGAGCTTTTCCCGACGGCCTCTCTTTCCGGCAACGCATCACGCCAACGTAGCTCAGGCGAGACAACGGAAAGTTACGGGGTTCAGGCCGGTGTTGCGTGGTCCTTTTCTCTGGCCGGCGGAAACATTGCGGCACGGCGTGCGGCGGCTCGCGAAGCGATGGCAAGCGCTATGACACTGGAAGATACGAAAATTGCCGTGGCTTCCGAAGTGGCACAAAACTATATTAACTGGCGTCTGGCCCGCGTTAAAACAGCTTCGGCTCGCGAAACCTTAGCCAATTGCGAACAGGTTCTTGATGTGGCTTCCTGGCGCCTGAAGGCCGGGTTGGCGATGCAAACGGAAGTCGACCAGGCTTTGTCCGAGCGCAACGCGGCAGCAGCAAGGATTCCGACGTATGAAGCCTCCGAGGTCAAGTACAAAAATGCTTTGGCGCGACTTTGCCTGATCAATGCTTCGGAAATTGCAGAACCCGAGGACGATGTCCTTCCCGTGGCCCCTGCTTCACTTGTCGTCAGGATTCCGGCTCAAACCTTGCAGCAACGGCCGGATATGCGTGCAGCTGAGTATGCGGTTTTGGCGGCCTCCGATCGCCTGTACGAGGCGCGCTCACAATGGTTCCCGACACTGAAGCTGACGGGCAATTTCGGCACGCAGGCCGCTGCAATCGGGGCGCTTGGAGCGAGCGGAACCGGTATTGCTGCGCTTGTCGGGGCACTTTCTATGCCGCTTTGGAATTGGAATGAGCAAGTTCTTGCCGGAAAACAAAAGGAAACGGCTCTGGAAAAGGCGCAGATTTCCTATGCCGCAACGCTTGTGAAAGCCTTGGAGGAGACGGAAAACGCGTTAACCGGCATCGATGCTGCCTGTAAACGCCAAAAGAACTTATCTGAAGCCTTGCAGGCAGCCGAGAGCGCAGCGACATTGGCGTTGTATCAGTACAAAGCCGGTTTGGAAGACTATCAAACGGTGTTAAACACCGAGCGTTCGGTCATTTCGGCTCGTGAAACGCTACAGGAAAATCAGGCGGATTTGGCAACGTACTACGTCAAACTTTTTACGGCGTTGGGCGGTGGGTATCAGTCTGCCGAAACGACGAATAATTCTTAAAGCAGGAAGGCACAAATGTGTGATGACTCTCAGACAAAAGAAAAACTTTTCGGTAAGGCAAAAGCCATGCCTATGTGGAAACGCTCGGCGTGTGTAGCAGCCCTGGTCGGTTTGTCTCTGGCGGGGTGGTGGCTGTTTTCTGCCTCTCCGGAGAAAGTTTCTTATATGACGCGGACGGCGCAAACCGGAAATCTTATTGTCACTGTTTCTGCTGACGGAACACTCAAGCCCGTACGGACCGTATCGGTCGGCTCGGAATTGTCCGGCATCGTTTCACGCGTGAACGTGGACGTTAACTCGACCGTTAAAGTCGGCGATGTACTCATAGAACTGGATCGCGCCAAACTGGAAAGCGCCGTCAATCAAGCCCGGGCGGCTCTTACAAGCGCTAAGGCTAAGCTTTTGGAGGCCAAAGCCGTTTATGCGGAAGCAAAGGCCAAGCTTGCACGCTATGAAGAACTTAACCGTACATCGGGCGGAAAGATGCCGTCGCGCGCGCAACTTGATGAGCAGCGTGCGACGGCACAGAAAGCTCAGGCCGGAATCGCCGTCGCTCAGGCCAATATCGATGATGCGAAGGCTACGCTCGAGACAAGTGAGACCAATCTTTCAAAAGCTTTTATTCGCTCCCCTGTCGACGGTGTTGTTCTTACCAGGTCCGTTGAACCCGGCTATGCCGTGGCGGCAAGCTTGCAGGCCGTCGAACTCCTAACGGTGGCCACGGATTTGCATGAGTTGGAACTTCAAGTCAATGTCGATGAGGCCGATGTCGGGGAGGTCAAACCCGGACAAGCAACTCACTTTACGGTCTCAGCCTACCCGGACCGCCCTTTCCCGGCCACATTAACGAAGGTGGCTTACGGGGCTACATCCGGAACCGATAAGGTGGTGACGTACACAACGTATTTGGCTGTCAAAAATCCGGAGCTAAAACTCAGATCGGGCATGACGGCAACGGCCACGATTGAAACGGCTCGCAAAACTAATGTACTTCTCGTTCCTAATACGGCACTGCGGTTTCGTCCCGAGGTAAAAACGCAGACCGAATCGACGGCAAGTCTCATGATGCCGGGTCCTCGGCATGAAGCGCAAAAGACCGTCAAGGAAAGTACACGTGCCGTAACAGGACAAAATCGCACGATTTATGTACTCGATTCAACGGGTAAGGCGATTAAGCGGGATGTCAAAACGGGGATGACTGACGGAACGATGACGGAAATTGTCTCAGGCGATTTACAGGCCGGAGACACGGTCATCATCGGTCAGTTCAAAAAGAAGAACTGATTCGAATCGATAAGGAATCAATCGGATGACGCCTTTAATTGAATTACGGGATATTCATAAGCGCTACGGGCAGGGTGAGGCGGCTTTTGAAGCCTTAAAGGGAATCAGTTTGTCGATTGCTCGCGGAGAATTCGTCTCCATCATGGGGCCGTCGGGATCGGGAAAATCTACAACGATGAATATTATCGGGGCGCTGGATCGCCCCACGAGCGGCGCCTATCTTTTTGACGGAGTCCATGTCGAAACACTCAATCGGGATGAGCGGGCGCTTTTACGGCGCCTTTATATGGGTTTTGTCTTTCAGGGCTTTAATTTGCTCGCCAGAACAACGGCATTGGAGAATGTGGAATTGCCGCTTTTGTACCGGGGGACGCCGGCAAAGGAGCGGCACGAAGCGGCACGAGCCGCATTGGATCGTGTCGGATTGCTACAGTGGGAACACCATACCCCGGCAGAGCTTTCGGGGGGTCAGCAGCAACGTGTGGCCATCGCGCGTGCCATCGTGACACATCCGTTACTGCTTCTTGCCGACGAGCCGACCGGAAGCCTCGATAGCAAGCGTAGTGTCGAAATTATGAAACTGCTGACGGATTTAAATAAAACCGAGGGCATTACGATTGTGCTGGTGACGCACGATTCGGATATGGCCTCTTACGCTTCACGGTGTATCCGTTGTGTGGACGGACGGATTGCAAGCGACACGCATACGGGAGGCAAGAATGCTGGCTAATGCTTTTTTACTCGCGTTTCGCCAGATTTGGCGTAACCCGATGCGTTCGCTTTTAACTGTTCTGGGCATCGTCATCGGAGTGGCAGCCGTTATTACGATGGTCACGGTCGGAAACGGTACGACGGCCTCGGTACGCGAGCAGATTGAAAGTCTCGGCGGCAATCAACTGCTTCTTCGTCCGGGACAACGTATGGGGCCTGGAGGGTCGGCCGGTGCACCGGCTTTCAAGATTGCGGATATCAAGGCGATTGAAAATCAAATCGGCGGTGTGATTTCTGTTTCGCCGCTTGTCAACCGTACGACGATTGTGGTGGGTGAAGGCAAAAACTGGTCGACCACCGTCACGGGGACGACCAACGAATATTTTACGGCCGACAATCGCACGCTCGCGGAAGGTCGTTTTTTTGAGGAGGCTGAAGAAAAGGCCGGCTCTGCCGTCTGCGTCATCGGTCAGACCATCCGTCGAGAGCTCTTCGGAGAAAATGCGCCGGTTATCGGCAAGATGCTTCGCATCAAGGATTTTTCCTGTCGCATCGTGGGGCTTTTAAGTGAAAAAGGATCGGCTTCGATGGGAGGGGATCAGGATGATATTGTTGTGATTCCTTTTAATACGGCAACACGCCGATTAATCGGTAACAATCGCGTGAGCATGCTTTCGATTGCCGTTGATCCGAACGGCGATCGGGAAATGCTTAAAAGTTCTTTGAAAGAACTTATGCGGGAACGCAGATCGCTCTCAAGTACCGACTCGGATAATTTCCAAATTTTGGACACGGCGGAAATTGCCGACACGGTGGCGTCAACGACAAAGGTTTTAACAACGCTTCTGGGGGCTGTGGCGGCTGTCAGCCTTTTGGTCGGCGGCATCGGCATCATGAATATTATGCTGGTATCCGTGACGGAGCGAACGCGGGAAATCGGTGTGCGACTGGCTATCGGCGCAACCGAAAGAGAGGTTTTACTGCAATTTTTAATCGAAGCGATTGTGCTCGGATGCCTCGGGGGGCTTTTAGGTATCGTGATTGCTTTTGCCGCATCTTGGGCTTTATCCGCTCTCATGCAGGTGCCGTTTGCGTTTTATCCGGGAATTAACCTGCTTGCCTTCGGCTTTGCGGCGCTAACCGGAATTGTTTTCGGGTATTTCCCGGCTCGACGAGCGGCACGACTGGACCCCATAGAGGCGGTCAGACACGAATAACCAAAGCAAAAGGGATTGTGCTTGCGCAAAATCCCTTCCTGTGCGGCTCAAGACAGGACTTAATGTCTTAGAACGGAACGTCATCCTCTTCGAGCGTATCGACAGTCGGGCGAGCGGCCGCGCGCGATTCGGCCGGAGCCGCCGGACGCGACGCCGGTTGCGCCGGGCGAAGTTCGCGTTTCGGGGATTCAAAAGAATCGGAGGTTGTTCCGGAAGATTGGCTTCTGGAACTTAAAAGTTGTAGCGTTTCGCAAATAATTTCCGTCTGATACCGCTCAATGCCTTCCTTATCCGTGTACTTGCGTGTGCGAAGGCGGCCTTCGATGTAGGCAGGGTTACCCTTCTTTAAGTACTGCTGGGCGATTTCCGCCTGACGGCCGAAAAACACGACGCGGTGCCATTCGGTTTCTTCTTGGGGTTGCCCTTGGCTGTCTTTGTAGCGACGGCTCGTTGCAATGACAATGTGGCAGATGGCTGTGTTGCCGTCTGCGGTATAGCGGGTTTCGGGATCTCGGCCTAAATTGCCGATCAGGATCACTTTATTAACTGAAGCCATAATGCGTCTCTCGTACCAAAAAAACGAAACATGTGCCAGCAAAAACTGCGCAATTGCTCTTGCGTGAACTTGCCTGACTTACGGGGCGTATTGTATACGTCAATTTCGATTTCTTTTCGGTTTTCTAAATCGTGCCGAAATCCTGAGACATCTCAGAAAAAAAACAAAGAAAACCGGAATCGCGCAGTCTGAGTTTTTCAGCTCAAGAGGCAGATCGGCGCGATTGAAAGGTTTGGCGATGCAGACGAAAGGATCCCGGGGTTTCGCTAAATCCGTCGGGCAGAAGCGAGTCGGGTGTGAAAAAGTTGTATTCGCTTCTTTTAGACGTATGGTAAATTAATTTGTTTCCCGATTTTTCTAGGACTCAGACACCGATGAAAAAAATTGTTGTTATCGGAGCCCGAACGCACAATTTGAAAAACATTACGACGGAAATCCCGCGCGGAAAACTGGTTGTTATTACAGGTCCGTCGGGTTCCGGAAAAAGTTCTCTGGCATTCGATACGGTATATGCCGAAGGACAGCGCCGCTTTGCAGAAAGTCTTTCTGCCTATGCGCGGCTTGTACTCGGAGCACAGGCACGAGCCGACGTCGATGCGGTAGATGGTCTGACTCCGACGGTGGCTTTGGCACAAAATCGAACGCGAGCCGGCTCCCGTTCAACCGTCGGAACGCTCTCTGAAATTAATGATTATGCACGTCTTTTGTTCGCGCGAGCCGGAAGTGCCTATTGCCCGAAGCACGATGTTCCGTTAGTCAAAAGCGGCATTCATGATATGGTCAATGCGGCTTTAGCGTGCGGAGAGGGTATTAAGGTTGCCGTTCTGGCGCCGATGCCGCCACTTTTTTTTGCAGATTCCACGAAGGCTCTGCGAGATCTGCATCGCCTAGGTTTTGTGCGCCTTTATTTGAACGGACGTTTTGTCTCCGTTGAGGCGCTTTCTTCGTTTTCTCAGGATGCGGTTGTCACGGACGCTTGCGTTGTCGTCGATCGACTTCGTGTGGCCGATGCCTCTCGCGTGCGTCTTGCCGAGAGCTTTGAAACCGCGTGTGCCCTTGCCGGAGGACGGGCGGCTTTCTTAGAGATGGACACCGGCGTGTTGCACACCTATAGCGAGCACTACGGTTGCCCGATTTGCGGCTTTACGGTTCCGGATCTGACACCGGCACTTTTTTCATTTAACAATGCCTTAGGGGCTTGCCCGCGTTGCCAGGGAACCGGCATCCTGGAAGATTTTGATGAGAATCTTGTTGTCCGCGATGCGTCGCTCACACTGCGCCAAGGCGCTGTTTGCGGATTAAGCCCGACAAACACGCAGGCGTTTACAGCGCTTTTGAAATTATCGGAGGTAACGGGGCTTTCTATGGATACTCCCTGGAAAGACCTCCCCGAAGCGTCGCAAAAAGCGGTTCTTTATGGGCAAGAGAACGGCGGGAAATGCCTTTTTGAAGGCGTTATCGAACAATTAAGACGTCGATGGAGCAGAGCACGGAGCGAGTCCGTTAAGGCCGGCATGGCGGTTTTACGGTCTCGCCGCACGTGTCCGGAATGTGCCGGCTCGCGGTTGCGACGTGATATGCAATGTGTTTATGTCGGACAAGGACAAACGCGCCTTAATATCGTCGATTTCTCCGAGATGACGCTGGAAAACCTGCAAAAGCGATTGCAAATACTTTCGCTTGATGCCTCGGCTCGGGCTATTTCGCAGACGCTGCTTAAAGAAATCGACAAACGTTTAGGATTTCTCATCGACGCCGGACTCGGGTATCTGACACTTTCCAGACCTGTGGCAACGCTTTCCGGGGGTGAGTTGCAGCGAATTCGCTTAGCCGGACAGCTCGGATCGGGTCTGTCGGGCGTGACGTATGTTTTAGATGAGCCTACGGTCGGATTGCACCCGCGGGATACGGCTCGACTCATTCAAATCTTGCGCGACTTGGTTCGGGCGGGAAATTCCGTTCTTGTCGTCGAACATGATGCCGATGTCATTATGTCGGCCGATTGGGTTATCGATATGGGGCCGGGAGCAGGAAAAAACGGCGGATGTGTTGTAGCTTCCGGTACCCCGAAGCAAATTCTTAATAATCCGGAGTCTTTAACAGGGGCCTATCTAAGTGGAAAAAAACGCGTGATTCCTGTTAAAAAGAGAAAAATTTTCGAAAATAAAGCTCAGTATCTTACGATTTGCGGGGCCACGGGGCGTAATTTAAAAAACATCACCTGCTCGATTCCGTTAGGCGCTTTGACGGCTGTAACCGGCGTCTCGGGTTCGGGAAAGACGACACTGATTCTCGAAACGTTAGCCCAGGCGATGCGCGTTCGCCTTTACGGAGCTAAAGAGAAACCCCAGCCGTTCCTTGCGATTGACGGGGCCGAGTCTGTCGACAAAGTGGTGCTCGTGGATCAAAGCACGTTAGGGCGGGTCGGTCGTGCAACGCTTGCCACGTACACCGGGGTGATTGTTCCCATCCGCGCGCTTTTTGCGCAAACGCCGATGGCTCGCGAACGCGGGTACGCTGCCGGTCGTTTCTCGTTTAATGCTCCGGGAGGACGATGCGAAGCGTGTTCGGGCGAAGGCGAGACAAAAATCGAAATGGGGTTTTTGCCCCCTGTTTTTGTCAAATGTCCGGTGTGCCTCGGCAAGCGCTTTAATGCGCAAACACTTGACGTGCGATTTAAGGGGAAAAACATTGCCGACGTTTTGAATATGACGGTTGCCGAAGCACTGGAGTTTTTCAGTGCGCAACCTGAAATTGAACGGCGCTTGCAGTTTATGGTCGATATCGGGCTCGGTTACATGCAACTCGGTGAAAGAGCCGATACGTTCTCCGGAGGCGAGGCCCAGAGGATTCGTCTGGCAGAAGAACTGTCGAAAAAGTCGACGGGACGAACACTTTACATCCTTGACGAGCCGACGACGGGGTTGCACTTTCAGGATGTGATGTATCTCCTTAAGGCCTTGGAGCGCTTAACGGAGCAAGGCAATACCGTTGTTGTAATCGAACACGATCTAAACGTGATTGCCTCTTGCGACTGGGTTGTGGATTTGGGACCGGGCGGCGGGGATGCCGGCGGAAAGATTCTGGCTCAAGGAACGCCGAAGGAGGTTTCTTCGAACGTGTCAAGTGTGACAGGGCAGTTCCTAAGGGCTTGCCTGTGACGGAAGAATTTAACTTTGTTTGAACTTGATAACAAAAGGCCTCGGGAAATCCGAGGCCTCATGCAGTAAAGCTTGAGCCGAAGAATTACTTGTTAATCGACCAAACGGTCGTCGGTGTGTAACGTACGGCAGACTGCTGGCTTTCAACAAGTGCTTTGCCCGTCGAGTAGAACGACCAGGCGGTCAGGGTGCCGCAGACAATCATCGCGAAAGCAACAATGACCATGCCCTTGCGAAGGCCGTTGCAACGACCCTTGATCACGTCCCACTTAACGGCGAGGCGATACAG
The DNA here is from genome assembly GCA_002404465.1 of Sutterella sp. UBA4713. Lineage (GTDB taxonomy): Bacteria > Pseudomonadota > Gammaproteobacteria > Burkholderiales > Burkholderiaceae_F > Duodenibacillus. The sequence continues at coordinate 50,968 of DHJT01000039.1, forward strand.
GCCGATCATGCCGTGCAATTCGGTCACAATCAGGAAGATCAAGGTCCAATCCAGGCCCATGCTGAAGGTGTGGACGGCGGAAAGATTCGGGTCTAAGCCGGCCGGATTGCACAGCATGCTCATTAAGTGCGGGAAGACCAAAGCAGTCAAAAGAACACCCGTCACAATCTGGATACGCCAGAGCGACGAATCGGAGTGGTGCAACATCGTGATATGCGCGTTAACGTCGCGGCACTGTTTGTAGGATGTCGGGAAACGACGCAGAGCGCACAGCGCGTGCAAAATCACGCAGACCATGATAAAGCCGATAAACAGAATATGAAGCCAGAGCTGCTCGTGCCCGAAAATCGGTGTGCCGCCGGAAATCTGAATCAGGTTCCAGAACGTATCTTTTCCGATTTGCATTGAGCTTGTAAAGGCCATGTGACAGAACAGGAACAAGCCGAGGATCAAACCCGTCACCGACTGTGTCACATCGCAGTAGGCAGGCCACTTGCTTGCGCGTTTGGCATCTTTCAAGGTCACGCCGGCGATGATTTCCGGACCTGTCGGCGTGTGCGCACGTAATTCTTGCTGAGGAGTCATTTTCTTTCCTTGTTTCTTAGTAGTACGAGCACGGGGCGGTCTGCCTCGCTCGCATGCCGACATGATGCTCTCTTCGGGCAGTTTGGATTTGATAAATGTCAAAGTTGTAACGCATTTTTTCAGAAAAAAACGGATTTGTCCGTCATTATGTTCCGATATAAGGAACAACAAATACTATTTTTAGTATTAACCCTAATTTTCGGAGAAAAATTTGTTAAATTCTCTCATAAAGGACGGTCGCCGTCTGTTAAACGAAAAAACCTGCACTCTTTTTCAAGAGGGCAGGCTTTGAAATGGACTTTTAGATTAAAACTATTTTGTGCCGAACAGACGATCTCCGGCATCGCCTAAACCCGGAACGATGTAGGCATTCTCATTTAAACGTTCGTCTAAGGAAGCTACCCAAATTTCAATCTTCGGGTGGCGTTCGAGCATGACTTGAACCCCCTCGGGAGCAGCTACCAGGGCCAAGAATTTAATGGAGTCGGCACTGACTCCGCGCTTTAACAAAACCTCAACGGCGTGAGCGGCTGAGAATCCCGTGGCCATCATCGGATCGCAGACGAAAAAGAGGCGATCCGTTACGTTCGGCAAGCGCACCAGGTATTCGACCGGCCGTTTGTTTTCATCACGGTACATGCCGATATGGCCGACACGTGCCGAGGGCATCAATTCAAGGAGTCCGTCGCTCATACCGAGGCCGGCGCGCAAAATCGGGACAATCACTTGTTTTTTCCCGGCTAAAGTCGGTGCTTCCATGACTGAAATCGGTGTTTCGATTTTGCGACTGGAAAGCGGAAGATCACGCGTGAGTTCATAACCCATAAGAACGGTGATTTCCTTTAGAAGCTGGCGAAAGACGTTAGTGCTCGTCTCTTTTTGCCGCATGATGGAAAGCTTGTGCTGGATTAGCGGATGGTCAACGATATGCAGATTGGGAAAACGGGGATCAGTTCTCATGGCTAGACCTCAAAAACGGTTGCGACAAAACTCGGCAGGGAGGGCTTCAACCGATAAAGCCTCTTTGCAACGCACAGGATTATAGCGAGGGCTTGCCAAGAATTATTTTCCGAAAATCGGTAAATCGCGCAAGCCCGGCGTCGAAAACCATTGAGTTTTTCGGGTTCACTAACTAGACTTACCAAGAAACGTTGCCCTTGCCTTTTTCCTTTGAGGATGCCATGTCGATTCGAACCGTTGTCATTTTGCTTTTGTGCATCTTGAGTGCTGTGTTTTTGGCGGTTAACTGGTCGGGAATTGTGGCGCCGGTCCCGGTGAACCTGCTTTTCACGCAAGTTCAAGCGCCGCTCGGATTGATTCTTTTTATCGTCCTCGGTTTGCTGCTTGTTGCCTGCATCCTTTGGTCGCTCATGCAACAGGCGGCCGTGCTCGTTGACATTCGAAAAGCCTATCGCGAGGCCAGAACCAGTAAGCGTCTGGCAGAAGATGCCGAGCAGTCGCGTCTTGAGGCATCAACTAAGACGGTAACGCAAGAATTTTCCGACCTTTCTCAGACAATGAAAACCGAATCGGAAAATACGGCGGCTGCGCTTGCCGCACTGACCGAACAAATTCAGGCGCTGAAAACGGATCTAAAAGCGCTGGATTCCAAGATGGTTCGAATTGCGCAAAGTCACGGGATTGAATTGCCACCGGAAGAACCGGTGAAGCGTCGTCATCCGTTCTTTGATTTTTTCAGTAAGAAAACGGGTAAGGCGGAAAATACCGAGGAAGTTAAGTCGAAGCCCGTCCTTGAGAATCACGAAAAACCCCGCGATGAAAAGACCGCGGGGCTCTCCTGAAAGTCAGATTGACGACTATTTGCTTTCGGCAACCTTTTCGTCTTTGTCAGCTTCAGCTTCCGTAATGTAGCGCGTTACGCGTTCGACTTCTTCGGCCGCTCCCAAGAAAACCGGAATGCGTTGGTGGAGCTTTTCGGGTTGGATTTCCAGAATGCGTTCGTGACCGTCGGTGCACATGCCGCCGGCTTGTTCGACTAAAAAGCCCATGGGATTGGCTTCATACATCAAACGCAGTTTGCCGGGTCTGTCTGTCATGCGCTTGTCCCACGGGTACATGAAGATGCCGCCGCGCGAGAGAATGCGATGAACTTCGGCTCCCATGGAGGCAATCCAGCGCATGTTAAAGTCCTTGCCGCGCGGTCCGGTTGTTCCTTCAAGAAGTTCCGTGATATAGCGATGCACGGGCTCGGTCCAATGGCGCATATTCGAGCAGTTAATAGCAAACTCGTGAGCCTCTCGCGGGATGATTGATTCGCTCTTAGTGAAGATAAAGTGGTTGGAGGCAGGGTCAAGAGTAAACATCACGACGCCGCGTCCGAGCGTCAGCGCCATCGTTGTTTGCGGTCCATAGACCACGTATCCGGCCGCAACCTGATTGATTCCCGGTTGTAAGAAATCAATATCGGAAATATCGTGGGTTGCTCCGTGCGGGCTTGGAAGAATGGAAAACAGGGTACTGATGGAAATGTTAATGTCGATGTTGCTCGAACCGTCCAATGGGTCAAACGTCACGAGATACGGTCCGACCGGCAGGTAGGCCGGAACCGGCAGAGATGTTTCCATCTCTTCGCTGGCCATGCCGCACACGCATCCGGAGCGAATACAGCCTTTGACCATCAAATCGTTACAGATGACATCCAGTTGCTTTTGCACTTCGCCTTGTACGTTTGTCGATCCGGCAACGCCTAAAACGCCGGCCACATCGCCGCAGGATACTTCAAAACTGATTTCTTTACAGGTTTCGGAAATATTGATAATCAGTTGCGAAAGCTTCGGATCGAGTCCGTACTCGGCAATTTCGTTATCAAGAAATGTGTGGAGCGTTTGTCGTTGCATGACCAAGTCCTTTAGTGGTGAGTGAGCGCTTTTTCAACAATTTCCCGAACTGCCGGGGAAAGCGTTGAGCAAGCGGCGACGCGGGTAAGAGCCTTGTACATCAGTTTGGCACGTTTTGGCTCGTAGCGGCGCCAGTTTTCAAGGGCGCGTGCCATGCGAGACGCAACATGCGTGTTAACTGAATCTAATTGCAAAATCGTGTCTGCCCAGAATTCGTACCCTAAACCGTCGGCACGATGAAATTCGGCCGGATTGCGGTTAAAGAAAGCGCCGAGGAGGGCATAAACATTATTCGGGTTTTTGATAGAAAAGACGTCGTATCCCATCAAAGCGCGAACACGGTCTAAAACCGGAAGTTCGTCTTTAAAGGACGGGGCCAGAGCCTGTACCGTAAACCACTTGTTTAAAAGGAGCGGTTCCTTGTACCACAGTTTGGCTGCGGCATTTAAAACGTCGGCCTTGGCAGGGCTTCTGGAAAAGACGATGCTCGTTAGCGCGGCAAGGCGATCGGTCAAATTGTCGGCCTTTTCGAACTGTTCGCGCACTCCGAGGAGTGCCTTGGCACTGCCGCCGGCCAGCCAGTAATCCAGCGCCAAATTTTTCAGAGCGCGTTTTCCGGATTGCGCGGCATCGGGTCGATACGGTTCCGTGACGGTTTCGGTCTGGGCTGTCATTGCCAGGTCTTGTGCAAAGCGACTCCCGAGAGCTTCGCGTGCGGCAAAGACGGCTTTGTGGACGGTGTCGGGATTGATCAGGACTCTTTCTTGTGCAATGGCGGTTTCGTCCGGCATTGCCAGAGCACAGGCACGAAAGGCCGGAGAAATTTGCGTATCTTTTAGAATTTTCCCGAATGTACGAATCCAGATTTCGGGAACAACGGCCTCTTCTCCGCGCTCAATCTCGTCGACCATTTCTCCGAGGCAGGCATGGACAAGTGAACGCATGGCCTCGGCTCGATTAAATAGGTCCGAATCGTTAAGAGCTAAAAACGACAGTTCCTCGCGGGCATAGGGGTACTCGAAAATTACCGGTGCAGAGAAACCGCGTCCGACCGATAGGATCGGATTTTCTTCAATGTGGGTAAAGACCCATTGGTCGGATTCTTTCGCCAAAATCAGTGTGCGACTTGTTCCGGTCGGTTCAGTTTCTCCGGCCAAGCAAAGCGGAAGATCTTTTCCGGCATTGCCGATCAGACCGATGGTTATCGGTATGACAAAGGGCTTTTTTTCAGATTGCCCCGGTGTGGGCGAAGTGGTTTGTGACGCGTAAATCGTACATGTTTTAGCAAGCGGGTCAAACACGGTACGGACGCGCACACGCGGGGTCCCTGCCTGACTGTACCAGAGTGCAAACTGCGTCAGATCCACACCGCAGGCCTCGGTAAAAGCTGTCAGGAAATCGTCGCACGTGACGGCCTGACCGTCAAAGCGCGCCAAGTAATTTGTCAGCCCTTTCTTGAAACCGTCTTTGCCGAGGATGGTCTGGAGCATGCGTATGACTTCAGCGCCTTTTTCATAGACGGTCATCGTGTAAAAATTATCGATTTCCCGATAGCTTTCCGGACGGATGGGGTGCGCCATGGGACCGGCATCTTCCGGAAACTGAGCTTGACGCAGGGCACGCACATCCAGAATGCGTCGGACGGCACGCGATGCGGCATCGGGCTCCATGTCCATGGAAAACTCCTGGTCGCGGAAAACCGTCAAGCCCTCTTTGAGCGTAATCTGAAACCAGTCGCGTACGGTGACGCGATCACCCGTCCAATTGTGGAAGTATTCATGACCGACGACTGATTCGATGCGATCGTAATCGGTGTCGGTGGCAATATCGGGCGTGGCCATCACGTAGCGGGAATTGAAGATATTCAGGCCCTTGTTTTCCATGGCGCCGAAGTTAAAGTCATCGGTGGCCACAATGCTGAATCGATCCAAATCGAGTTCCAGTCCGAAGCGCTCCTCATCCCAGCGAATGGCTTTTTTCAGACTTTCGAGCGCGTGTACGCTCTTGGCGTAATTGTGCGGTTCCGTCCAAATACTCAGGTGTGAGATGCGTCCGTCTTTGAGGGGAAAGTCCTCGCTTCGGTCTTTAAAGTCTCCGGCTACGAGTGCAAATAAGTAACTCGGCTTTTTGTACGGGTCAACGAATTTAGCCCAATGACGCTCGTTGGCTTCCTGCCCTGAGTCCGTCAAATTCCCGTTACTAAGAAGAATCGGACATGTCTTTTTGTCGGCGTGAATCGTGACCGTAAAGCGACTCATGACATCGGGCCTGTCGGGCCAGTAGGTGATGCGGCGAAATCCCTGGGATTCGCACTGGCTCATAAAGGCCCCGTGGCTCATGTAGATTCCTGATAAAGCCGTGTTGCGTGCCGGACTGAAGCGATTGATAACCGTAATGTGTGCCGGGGCCGTAACGCCCTTAACAATCAAAGCAGAACTTGTCAGGGTGTAGTGGTTGTCGTCTACTTCGATACCGTTGATAAACAGGCGCTCAAAGGCCAGTTCGTCGGCATCTAACTGCAAGGAAGTCGGCATAAAGCCCGCTTTCGGGCGTACATGCATTGTGGTGGTGACGAGGGTTGATTCGGCATCGAGCACGAAGTCCAAATCAACGCTGTCAATGGTGTAGGGAAACGGTTTGTAGTCCTTGCGATAGACGATTTTTGTATCAGTTTCAGACATGGAACACAATTAGGGTAATAGGGAAATTTGCGCTCATTGTAGCGCTGAAAATCCGTCTTTCCAGCGCATCGTGTCCTTAAGGGGATCAGAATTTTGTTTTTCGATGATCGGACGAATCTTCCGGCCTTTAAACTGACGGAGTAGCCGCAATTGTTTCGATTACTGTCGTCAGAACGAGGCATCCGGGTACAGTTCGGAAAGCACTTGCCTTAAAACGGAATCGAGCATAATCGGCAGGTGTTTTGTTTCCACTTTGCGAATATTCAATGCTTTGGATAGGAGCGTACGCCAAAATTCCGGGCATTCGCCTTCGGCCCAATCGCCGCGTCCTCGACCGAAATGCGCCACGGCCAGATAAAGGAGTAAGGCCTCCAAAGCAAAATTACGGATAGCCGCATCGGACCATGCCACAACCGTGCCTTCTTTGACGTCACGCCGTGTGTTGTAGGCAATGGCGAGTCCTACACCCCCTAAAGCGCCCAAAACGCTTCCGATGAGTGTTCCGAGTCCCATGGATAAACCGCTTGCGGAAAGGTCGACGGCCAGTCCTCCGACCGCGCCCGAGCCGACGGCCCCCGCTAAGGCGGCGTTGGTCGTTTTCATCGGAGAAGAGACTTCCCAGTCGCTTTGAAGACGGTTAAAAAGTTCCTTTTTCACGCCTTTGCCGCGCAATCGATTGGCAACAATGAGTTTGTCCGTTAGGTCACAGAAGGCATCGGTTGCGCGTGCACAAAGCGCGGTTTGTGCGGATTTGACCGGATCTGCGGCATCGTCGTTTCCTCGAATGAGCTTCAAACGCTTTCCGAGACTTTTCAATTGGTAAGTAAACGAGAGGTCTCCCGTAGCCTCCTTGTCGTTCATGATGCGCTCGAGCGTGTGCATGAGGGCATCTAAGCTTGCTGCATACGCTGCACGTCTTTGCCGTGACCAGGTTTCGCGCAAGGACTCAAAGGCAGCTTTTTGTTCTTCGGGAAGAGCATCTCCGATGGCATCTAAAAGCGTAAATTCTTGAACCCAGCAACGGGCAAACGCATCCATCGGAAGCACTTTTTTGACAATCGGATAACCGCGCATCGCTTCGTTCCAGCGGGCTACGTCCAGGGCTTCGTCTTTCGCAGGACGCGGTTTGCCCATTTGATTTAAAAGCACGATGACGGGCTTTTTTACCCAGGCGAGGATGCTCATTTCGGCTTTGACGTACGGTGCCTCGTCGGGAAGCTCGGCGGCATTGACAAGGTAAAGCACAATGCTTGACGTGTCGCGCACATGTTTTAGGGCTTTTTGATTGAGCCACTGGGATTTGTTGGTCAAACGATCCCAAACTTCGGACAAAAACCACCCAACCGGGTTTTTGCGCCCTTCTAGCCGTTTGGCAAGAGCGACGGAATTTCCGAATCCCGGGGTGTCCCAGAGAATCAGTTCACAGCCTTCGGCGTTGCGCGCCAAAACGTATTCATCGGTGGTTTCCGTCACGTGAGCCCGGTCGGCGATTTCGCCGACATCACGTGATAAAAGCGTGCGTGCCAGCGTCGTTTTGCCGATATTCGTGTGGCTGACCAAACTCAGATGAATGCGTAGCGGGTCTTTAGACATCAATGATTACCTCGGTGTCTTTTGCATGACAACCGGACTTCTTGCGGACGCCCATTGTCGCATATTTCGCACAAGGTTGACCGCATCGTCCTCGTACACAAAGACCGTCAGGCCGAAGCTTGCGGCAAATCGCGTCCAGGTATCGATGCGTTCAGCAAGGCGTCCTGGATACACCGCAAACCGTTCCCGAAGACGTCGTAAATCCAATAAAACAGCGCACTCAAAGGGTTTTTCTTTTTCCTTAAGATTGCTTACAGCGTTAAAAAGCGCCCCGGCTAATTCTTCTTCCGGTGTCTTCATGGCATCCGAAAGGATTAGAACAAACGGATTTTCCCCGTTTTGAAAGACGTCCGGAACGGTAAAAGGCGGTACATCGTAATCAATCTCGTCAAGTAGCGGTTTGGGATTGCCCCAAAGAACCGAGAGTTTTTCCAGGGCGGCTTTGTCCGAGTTCTTGATATTTTTGTTAACAATAATCACGAGAGGGCCTAAATGTGCCGATTCCCTTCCTTCTGTTAAAACGGTCGTAAAGTAAGTGTCCGAGGTCGTCAAACGCAAGCGGTTAAGTCGAAATCGGGCCGTACTCAGGGAAAAGAGCGCCAAAACCAAGCGCGGAACGATAACAAAAACCGTTAAAAGGGCCATCATGCGGACAAGCCACGGCGCTGCGCTGATATCGTGTATCCGAAATACCAGACGGTCCGATTGCATCGCCTCAATGGCCGACGCATCGGGCAGGGCCCCTCCGACGGGGATCAGACCGTAGGTCCAGTCAATAAAGGTTTTGACGGCTTCGGGATTTCGGGCAAACCAGGTGCTTTCCCAACCGACGACAAAAGCTGTTGAAATTCCCCGAAAGCCGATTTCGGCAACAAGTCCCAGAGCGAAGGCCAAGGCGGCTAGGTGTAGCAAGAACGCCGCCTGCTTTTCATAGACGGGAACTAAAAGATGTGCCATGTCAAATCGAAACCGATTTTCCGAGGACGTTCGGTGCAAAAGGCGTGCCAGTTTTCCGCCTAAAAGAGCTGTGACGGTGCTTCGAACGGGAAAATGCTCCGGGCAAATCAGTCTTAAGGCACCGAGGAGTAAAACCCCGTAAATGAAGATGTTCCAAACAATGACACCCCAGAACGGAAAGGACAGAAGATTAATAAAGGGTTCGGGAGAGGCAAACTTGTCGGTCAGAACGCCGAAGATGAAAGCAGCGAGAAAAATGAGCCCGCCGGTAAGGCGCAAAGACGGGCCGGGGTGATCCTCGGTCGTTCCTGTGTCGCTTCGGCCTGCGGCAAGCAAAACGGCTTTGGCGCGTTCCGTCAAATAGGTTGCTTCATCGGCGTCTTCGCCCAAACGATGAGCCGTAGCTTTGCTAAGGACCGCACTCTTAATACCGGAGCCGGCAGGGGACTCTTCGAGGGCTTTGGCCCGAAGGATGGTCTGGGCTTGGCAGTACGTAACGGTAACAAAGTGTTCGTGCATAACGGCTGGTGGGTAACGGAAAAGCTGGTCTAAGCCGTATTGTATCGCTCGGCCGTGTTTTGTTTCCGTTGAAGATTGTGAGCAATTTTGGCAAGATGCTCAGTTGCGTTTTTGTTTTTGCGTGAGGAAAATTTCGGTGGATCAGGTACTTACTTTTCCGCATTCGCCTTTTGAATTGCATGCTCCGTATGCACCGGCCGGCGACCAAGGTCAGGCGATTAAGGAACTGACCGAAGGTGTTCGGGACGGTTTGACGGCACAGACACTGTTGGGGGTAACGGGGTCGGGCAAAACTTTCACGATGGCAAACGTTATTGCCAGAACCGGGGTTCCTGCCTTGATTATGGCGCCCAATAAAACCCTCGCAGCCCAACTTTATTCGGAAATGCGTGATTTTTTTCCGAATAACGCCGTTGAGTACTTCGTCAGTTACTACGACTACTATCAGCCCGAGGCCTATGTGCCGGCACGAGACCTATTTATCGAGAAGGATGCAGCGATTAACGAGCATATCGAGCAAATGCGTCTTGCGGCCTCCAAGAGCATCCTGGAGCGTCGGGATACGATTTTGGTCTCCACAGTCTCGGCCATTTACGGAATCGGAAAGCCGGAAAGTTACACGCAGATGCGCCTTATTTTGCGCCAGGGCGATACCAAGGAGCGCTCGGCTATCGTTTCGCAATTGGTGAAAATGCAGTACAAGCGAAACGACGTGGATTTTGTGCGCGGAACGTTTCGTGTGCGGGGTGACACGATTGACGTTTTTCCGGCCGAACATTCGGAACTTGCTGTTCGAATCGAGCTTTTTGACGACGAAGTCGATGTCGTCAGTCTTTTTGATCCTTTAACGGGACATGTACAGCAAAAAGTCCCGCGCTTTGTCGTGTATCCGGCGAGCCACTATGTCACGCCGCGTGATGAAATCGTACGAGCCATCGGGACAATTAAGGCCGAGCTTACCGAACGTCTTAAAGAATTGGAAGGTGCTGGGAAACTTGTTGAAGCCCAAAGACTCAGACAACGGACACTGTTTGACTTGGAGATGCTCGATCAGGTCGGTTTTTGCAAGGGTATCGAGAATTACTCACGTCACCTGACGGGATTAAATCCGGGGGAGGCGCCGCCGTGCCTTATTGATTACCTGCCGCCCGATGCACTGATGTTTTTTGACGAAAGCCATGTTCTCATGGGACAGCTTCATGCGATGTACCGGGGCGACAGATCGCGAAAAGAGACCTTGGTCGAGTATGGATTTCGGTTGCCTTCGGCTCTAGACAACAGACCGCTTCGGTTCGATGAATTCGAACGCAAGATGCGACGCAGTATTTTTGTTTCGGCAACACCGGCTGACTATGAACTACGGAAAAGTTCCCAGGTGGTTGAGCAAGTTGTGCGTCCGACGGGCTTGGTCGATCCGGAAATTGAGGTGCGGCCGGCTAGCTCACAAGTGGACGATGTGCTCGATGAAATCCGGGAGCGCGTGAAAAAGCACGAGCGAGTGCTCATCACGACACTCACGAAAAAGATGGCCGAAGAGTTAACGCAATACCTTGATGAGCACCATGTACGGGTCCGGTATTTGCATTCGGATGTTGATACAGTCGAACGCGTCGAAATCATTCGTGATTTACGTGCCGGGGTCTTTGATGTGTTAGTCGGCATCAACCTTTTGCGCGAAGGCTTGGATATGCCGGAAGTGTCGCTTGTGGCAATCCTTGATGCCGACAAGGAAGGTTTCTTACGTTCAACACGGTCATTAATTCAAACCGTCGGGCGAGCAGCTCGTAATGTGCACGGAAAGGCGATTTTGTATGGCGATACCGTAACCGATTCAATGAAGGGGGCGATTGAAGAAACCGAGCGGAGACGAAAAAAGCAAACCGATTACAACAAAGCGCACGGAATTACCCCTAAGAGTGTTGTCAAGGCCGTCCGAGACATTATTGACGGCGTTTACAAGAGTAATTCGGAAACGCAACGCCAAAAGAACCTGGATGATAACCTTGACACGGATGACCCTCAGGCGGTGGCGCGCGCCATTCGCGAGACGGAAAAGAAGATGCTGGCATGTGCTCGTGATTTGGATTTTGAGCAGGCAGCCGTTTTGCGCGATCGTTTAGATGCGTTGAGGCGACGTGTTTTCGGAACAGACAGGAGCGCCTAAAGCAGCAACTACGAATGGTTAACGAGAAGCAGGCGAATCAAAGCCGGCAAATCTTGGATCTTTTGGGCAAGTGCTTTTGCTCCCCAAGTTCGGGCATCGGTTCCGTAGCCCCAAAGCGCGGCAATCGAGGTTATGCCGGCAGCATGCGCGGCCGCAATGTCGCGCTTTTCATCACCGATATAAAGACACTCGCTTACCGGATACGAAAGACGTCGGGCAGCTTCCCAAAGCGGGTCGGGAGCCGGCTTCATCTTCGGCGTCGTATCGCCGGCAATGAGGACGTCGGGTTTAGCAATCGGGCTTATAAGTTCTCGAACCAAGGGTTCGGCAAGGCGCGCGGCTTTATTGGTAACAATCCCCCAGTGCCTTCCCTCGGCCACAAGAGTTTTGAGAACGGCATCCATTCCGACAAAAAGGGCGGTTTTATCACGCATATGTTCGCTATAGTCTTGCAAAAAACGAGCTCTTAATTTCGGATAACGGGTATCATCAGGAAAAACATCAAGAGCCCTGGCTAAAAGTCCTTTGGCGCCGGTTCCGGCGAAGGGGCGAAGAACTTCGTACGGTAGGGCTTTCAAACCAGCTTCCTGCCGCAACCGATTGGCCGCTGCGCATAAGTCCGGTGCTGTATCGATGAGCGTTCCGTCTAAGTCAAAAAGAACGAGTCCACGAGCCATTGAAGAAATCCTTAACTCGAAAGAGCCTCTTTCTTGGTCACACGGCCTGCCTTGCGGGCTCGCGTTTTACGCGGTGCAATCGGGGATTTGGCTGCAAAGCGTTTGGCGGGTTTATGAACCGTTTTTACCGGTTCTTGTTCCGGATTTTCGGGAATCGGACGGTACAAAACCAAGGTTTTCCCGATGGCTTGAATACGGGCTGCGTTCAATTTGTCGGCCAGTTCGGTATAGATCCGGGTTCGTTCTTCACGGTCATCGCCAGGAACCTTCACTTTCACAAGCCCGTGGACCGTAAGCTCACGGTCGACTTCCTTGATAACCGCATCTGTTAAGCCGGCGTTGCCCAAAAGAATTGAAAAGGTGATGTGGTGCGCTTGAGCGCGCCGTGTAATACGTTCATCGCGTTCGAGAATAAGTTCAGACATAATTCGCCTACTAAAAAATCTTTCATTAGGCGCATTTTAAGGCACGGGTATGCCCAAGTCAGCAAAGAAATTGCGTTCGAACCCTGCGTGGATTGAACGCCATATCAACGATCCGTTTGTGAAAAAGAGCAAGGCCGAGGGTTACAGAGCTCGGTCGGCTTACAAACTTCTGGAACTTAATGAAAAGGAAAAACTTTTTCGTCCCGGAATCACAGTTGTGGACTTGGGAAGTGCTCCCGGGAGTTGGACGCAGGTTGCGCGTTCTAAAATGGTCGATGCCGAGGGAAAGTTTTCCGGACACCTTGTTGCCATGGATATTCTTCCGATGGAGCCGATTCCGGACGCTGTCTTTTTGCAAGGAGATTTTCGTGAGCAGGAGGTGGCCGACCGATTGGCTTTTCTTCTCGGGACAGGGAAGGTGAATGTCGTTTTAAGTGATATGGCCCCGAATCTGTCTGGCATTTCGGCGGTTGATGCGGCGGCAAGCCTTCTTTTAAACGAACTCGCTCTTGAGTTTGCCTTGGAACACTTGTGCGAGAGCGGAATATTGGTTGTCAAAGCCTTTCAAGGCTCCGGCTATTCGCAATTTATTGAAGCAGTCAAACGGCATTTTAAGTCTGTGGTACAACGAAAACCGGAAGCAAGCCGTGACACGAGTCCGGAAATGTATGTTGTCGCAAAAACACTCAAACATGGGTCGGGTCGCTCCTAACCTGAATTTTCTGAAAATTCAGGTTTGCAGGAAGAAACGAGAGGACATCCTGTCTCCTCCGTATAATTCTCAAAAATGCAAAACTCCGTGTCAATCAGGTGAGAAATGACCCAGTCCGCTCTCAAGTTTGCCCCGTACGGCATTGCGAATTTCAACGTATTACGCAGTGACGACTTTGCTTACGT
>DHJT01000041.1 GCA_002404465.1 Sutterella sp. UBA4713
AGCGGGATCGAACCGCTGACCTCTTGCATGCCATGCAAGCGCTCTCCCAGCTGAGCTAAACCCCCAAAGGAGACGGAACTATAAAGCGTTGATTTGAAAAAAGCAAGGCCGACAAACGAAAAATTTCTTTTTCGCACCGGCTCCGAAGTCGATCGATGATATATCGTCTCGTCTTCGTCTCTCTGCCAAAGCTTCTTCCCTCCCGCTAAAATTAAAAGCAACTCTAAAGGATTTCTCATGGCAGAACATCTCCCGCCCCCGTTGTTTGAGAACAAAATCGTTTCCGTCGCAGATTTAAAAAACCGTGCCGATGCTTTGTCCCGCCCGATTGTGATGACGAACGGCGTTTTCGATGTCTTACACCGTGGGCATGTTACCTACCTGGCGCAAGCCCGTGCTCTCGGCAAAAGCCTTGTAGTGGCCGTTAACTCAGACGCTTCGGTACGCACGCTCGGCAAAGGACCGGACCGGCCGATTAATACCGAAGCCGACAGAGCGGCTGTCTTGGCCGCCCTCGAAAGCGTTGATTTAGTTGTAGTTTTCGACGAGAAAATTCCGCTCTCGGTCATTGACAGGGTGCGCCCGGACATCTACGTTAAGGGAGGAGATTACCGGATTGAGGATCTTCCGGAAGCCCGTCTTGTTGCCACCTGGGGAGCCAAGACCGTCACTATTGCGTTTGAGTTTGCGCGATCGACGACGGCCTTGATAAAGAAAATCCGTAGCTAATTTTTTAGGAAATCGTATAGCCGGCACGACGCGCGAAATGGATCGTTGCGTCTAAAAAGCCCTGTTTGTCACCGCAATCAAAGCGAAGTCCGCTAAAGCGGTGCGCGTAAGTTTTGTTCTCTCCTAGCGTCGCCGCAATTGCATCCGTTAATTGGATTTCGCCGCCTGCCCCTTTTTGTATGCTTTTGAGGCTCTTAAAAATCTCAGGCTCAAGCACATAACGCCCGATAACAGCTAAGGTCGAAGGCGCCTTCTCCGGAGTCGGTTTTTCTACCATCTCGCGAACACGGCTTGTCGTTTTCTTTTCGTCATCAACTCCGACAATACCGTATTTATTGGTTTCTTCTCGCCTAACATTGCGAACAGCCAAAATATTGCCCCCTCCGACGCTTTCTCGAGCCTGCATCAGCTGACCGATAACAGGCGAATCCGCATCAATCAGGTCATCCGCTAGAATCACGCCAAAAGGCTCGTTGCCGACCACCGGTTCTGCACACAAAACCGCATGACCGAGCCCGAGAGGCGCCGGCTGGCGCGTGTAAACGAAATGCACGTTCAAAGGCGTAATGCTTCGAACAATCTCCAAAAGCTCGGTTTTGCCCTTTTGCTCAAGTTCCCACTCAAGTTCCGCATTGTGGTCGAAATGATCTTCAATGGACCGCTTCGTCTTTCCCGTAATAAAAATCATCTCTGTCACGCCGGCTCTGGCTGCTTCTTCAACGGCATACTGAATCAACGGCTTATCGACAACCGGAAGCATTTCCTTTGGCATCGCTTTCGTTGCTGGCAAAAATCGGGTGCCGAGTCCGGCAACCGGAAATACGACTTTGCGAACTGTTTTCACTACTCTTTTCCCCCTCTGTCAATTCGTTACGACTCAGCTAAAATACTCCCTCGGCTTTCCGGAAAACGCACCTCGTTTTTTTCGTCTCCGCCTTTTTCGGCCCGTACCTTTCGGGAACCTACCGGACTGAGTTTACCATTGCCCGATTGCTCCTCGACAAGTAAAAAACACGTAATAGATTTCTTTTTCTAGTCAATGTTTTCTCAAACCAGCAGCATTGCCATCGGTGACCTGCAAGGGTGCTATGAAAGTCTTCTCGGACTTTTGGAGCAGCTCCCCGAAGACTCTCCCCTTGTTTTTCTCGGAGACCTGGTGAACAGGGGTCCGCAATCGCTCAAAACACTACGTTTCGTCAAGAGTCTGTGCGAAGCCGGTCGTGCGCAATCGATTCTCGGGAATCATGATTTACATCTTCTAGCCTTAGTTGCCACGGGGCAATCGTGCCCGAAAAAAGACACCCTAACCGACATCCTCACTGCACCTGACCGCGATGAACTCATTGACTGGTTGCGACAAAGGCCCCTTCTGATTGACTCAGCCGATACCGTGTTCGTACACGCAGGAATTCCGCCGGATTGGACTCTGGAAAAAGCCAACGCTCTTGCTTCGGAAGTACATGAAAAGTTATGCGCGGCCACTTGGAAATCGGATCTTAAAAACATGTACGGACCCGACGTTTTCTCTGACAAACTGACAGGGGATGCTCGGCTTCGGAGTATCTTGAACGGCCTGACACGCATGCGCTTTTTGAAACCCGACGGCACTCCGGATTATTCAATTCGCGAAGGTATTGCCAAAATGCCGACCGGTTACAGCCCCTGGTTCGAAATCCCCAGACAGGTTAAGAAAACCATCTGTTTCGGGCACTGGTCCATGCTCGGATTGGTGATTCGCCCCGATACGATTGCCGTTGACACCGGATGCCTATGGGGCGGAGCACTTTCGGCCCTGCGCCTGAGCGACAGACGCCTATTTCAAGAACCCTGCCCATGCTGGGCGAAACCTGGTTGCTAATTTGCATGACAAAAGACTCTAACAAAATCCGTATTCGCGGAGCCAGACAAAACAATCTAAAAAACATTAACCTAGATATTGAGACAAACACTTGGACGGTCATTACCGGTCCGTCCGGATCTGGTAAGAGCTCTTTGGCCTTTGATACGCTTTATTGCGAAGGTCAACGTCTATATGTGGAAACATTCAGCTCCTATGCTCGACAATTCCTCGAAAAGTGTGATCGTCCTGATGTCGACAGCATCGAAGGCGTACCTCCTGCGATTGCCATCAATCAAAGTAACAGTGTCCGTACCTCACGCTCAACCGTGGGCACAATGACCGAACTCAACGATTACATAAAGTTGCTCTTTGAAAAAGAAGCGCGCCTTTTTTGTAAAAACTGCGGGCAACCGGTACGTCGAATGTCGCCGATGGATATGTGGGCGGACATTTGTTCGCGGGCCGCTAGCGCATCCGACCCTCGGTTAGTCATCACGTTTGATGTTTTGGTCCCGAATAATTTTGATCGCGAATTGGCCGTCAACGGCCTTACTGCCCGAGGTTTTACTCGCATTTACGCTGAACGAAAAACACAAAACGGCACGATTCTTTCCGTTGTCGCCGATCGTTTCCGCGCCTCCAAGGCGGACCTTTCGCGCGGCCTTGAAGCCGTGCAAACTGCCCTGACAAGCGGCAAAGACACATTCGCC
Organism: Sutterella sp. UBA4713; assembly: GCA_002404465.1. Taxonomy (GTDB): domain Bacteria; phylum Pseudomonadota; class Gammaproteobacteria; order Burkholderiales; family Burkholderiaceae_F; genus Duodenibacillus. The sequence continues at coordinate 3,280 of DHJT01000041.1, forward strand.
GGAAAGTTTGTCGTACACGCCCTTAGTGACGACGGCAAAGAGACCGTTTGGCCGTATGCCACAGGGCTCAAATGTGCCGCCTGCGACATCACCTATTCCGATGCAACGAATTCAACCTTTAGCTTTAATTCTCCGCTCGGAGCCTGCCCCGTCTGCCACGGATTCGGGCGCATCATCGATATCGACGAGGCACTGGTCATCCCCGATGCAAACAAAACGCTAAAGGAGCGCTGCATCAAACCCTGGAGCAAAGACAGCGCCTATTCTGACTGTTATGACTCCCTCATAACATGTGCCAGGAAAGCCCGGATTCCCGTCAATGTTCCCTATTGCCAGTTAACCGAACAACAAAAGCATTGGGTTTGGAACGGCGATGCGAACTGGCGTCCGGGCGACCGAAATTTGTGGTACGGAATCCGTCATTTTTTTTCCTACATTACGGAAAAAGCCAAATACAACTTTACGGCCCGCATGTTTTTGATGCACTACCGAACATATGTCACATGTTCGGCCTGCGGCGGTGCGCGACTAAAGCCCGAAGCCCTCTTGTGGCGCATCGGAAGTCGAGCAGCTGCCGACGTAGGCCTTGCCGGCCGTTTACGCTTTGTCCCGAACGATGCGCCCGGAATCCGAAAAGTCATCGATTCGATTCCTGGGCTGACGCTATACGACTTGATGCTCCTGCCGATTACCTCGCTTATTGCTTTCTTGCGAGTCTTTCGCGAAGAGGTTATTGATGAACCGGGGCGTCTTGTTCTCGAACAGGCCTTGACGCGACTTAACTATCTGACAGATGTCGGGGTCGGATATCTAACACTCGACCGCCAAAGTCGCACACTCTCTGGCGGAGAAGTCCAGCGCGTGAACCTAACGACCGCCCTCGGAACGAATCTTGTCGATACGCTCTTCGTTCTCGATGAGCCGTCGGTCGGACTACACCCGCGCGACATGGACCGTGTCAACGGAATTTTGCGACGTCTGCGCGATGCCGGCAACACGCTCGTTGTCGTCGAACACGATCCGCAGGTAATGCTCGCCGCAGACCGTATCGTTGATATGGGGCCGGGCTCCGGAGAAAAAGGCGGCGAGATTGTCTTTGACGGAACGCCGAAAACAATTCGTCACGCGTCAACGCTCACGGGAGAATATCTGAGCGGGCGACGCCGTGTCGATGCCGGTCTGACGCGAAAGACCCCGACAACACAAACCCGATGGCTTGAAATTGCCGACGCCTGCGAACACAACTTACGCAACATCACAGTGCGCTTTCCCATCGGCTATCTGACAACCGTAACCGGCGTTTCGGGATCAGGCAAATCCACACTCATTATCGATACCTTGGTGCCGCTCTTGCAACGGCATTTCGGAAAAGCAGTATCCTCCGTTCCCGCTGCAAAGATCGGCGGGTACGAAGAATTCAAAGACATTCACTTAATCGATCAGAGCGCCATTTCAGCGACAACACGATCAACTCCGGTCATTTACATCGACGCGTTCGATTCCATCCGAGATCTTTTCGCCGCTACGCCTAAAGCACGTGCCCGCGGTTACAGCGCCAGCTATTTTAGTTTTAATTCTGCATACGGCCAATGCCCCACTTGTCAAGGCACAGGCTTTGAACACGTCGAAATGCAGTTCTTAAGTGACATTTACCTAAAATGTCCGAATTGCAACGGAAAACGCTATCGACCGGAAATTCTGGAAGTAACGATTAATCTGGACGGTCAACGCGACGTTTCCATTGCCGACGTCTTGGACATGACCGTCACGCAAGCACTGGAATACTTTAAAAAGCACCAGAGCATCTGCCGACGTCTTAGCGCCTTAAAAGACGTCGGCCTCGATTACATTCGGCTCGGTCAACCGCTCCCGACACTTTCCGGTGGCGAATCGCAGCGACTAAAACTTGCAGAAGCCCTTGCCGGGGCTAATTCTCTGCTTTCGGTAGGCGGTCACCTTTTCGTTCTGGACGAGCCGACGACTGGTCTGCATTTCGACGACATCTCCAAACTCCTGACTTCCTTACGACGCCTCATAGACGGCGGAGCAACTGTCATTCTGATTGAGCACAACTTAGATGTCATCAACGCCAGCGACTGGATTATCGATTTAGGTCCGGACGGCGGAGATAAGGGCGGTCAACTTGTAGCGGCCGGGACACCCGACGGTCTGACACACAAAACAACCTTCACGGCCAAGGCTCTTGCTGCCTACCGAAAGGCGCTTGAAGATCCGAATGCCTCAATGGCCGATCTTTCCGGCCCCGCCAGTCAAGTGACAACTGCACCTGTCATGGGACGCTCCTTGCAATCGGTCTGGCGCAAAGCCAGACCCGGAGACATGGGAATTTTCGGAGCCCGCGAACACAATCTGAAAAATTTAAACGTCGTTGTTCCGAAGAAAAAACTGACGGTCGTCACCGGCGTTTCCGGCTCCGGAAAGTCCACTCTGGCATTCGGTATTATTTTCTCAGAAGGGCAACGGCGTTATCTGGAAAGCCTAAATGCCTACGCTCGCTCTCTTGTACAGCCTCCCGCCAAACCGAATGTCGAACAGATTATCGGGATTGCCCCGACCGTAGCCATTGAACAGCGCACGAGTCGAGGCGGCTTGAAGTCAACCGTCGGCACGATGACCGAAATTCACCCCTATCTGCGTCTTCTTTTCACGAAACTCGGCTTGCCGCATTGCCCGAACTGCGGCAAGGTCGTTGAAAAGAAAAACGAAGAAGCGATTTGTCAGGAAATCCTCAGGAAATTCGAAGGACAACGCATCACTCTGACCATCGCCCTATCGACTCCGGAAAACCCGTCTTATTCATCGGAGATAAAAAAACTGGCGCGCGAAATAGGAAGCTCGCGACTATACGCCGACAGGCAATGGACGGACATTCGCGACTTTGACTGGTTCTGGTTTGATGATGACTCGACCATTGACCTCGCTATACAAACACTCGTTGTGACTTCGGAAAACGCGTCTTTGTTGCGTCGTGCTCTTTCTCGTGCATTTCTCTACGGACAGGGACTGGTGACCGTTCGATGGGGTCGTTTATCCGACGGCGGAGAAAAAGAGTTACGCTCCGGAATTCAGCGTTTCACGACAAAGCGCATGTGCCCGGACTGCCTGATTGAAATTCCCGAACCCGATCCGCGCCTTTTTTCCTACAACAGCGCTATAGGATGGTGTCCGGTTTGCACAGGAACCGGTCAGGTCTATGGGAGCGAAGATCCCTGCCCGGGCTGCCAGGGGCTTCGTTTAAACAATACGGCTTTGTCTTTTCTGTTTCAAGGTCACAATATCGGTCAAATCTGCTCGATGAGCGTTGATGAATGTCTGGCGTTCTTTTCTCAGATGCGACTGACCGGACGCACGAAAACCGTCGGCCAAGGTGCCGTTCAGGAAATTGTCACTCGACTTCGTTTCTTACACGAAGTCGGACTCGGGTATCTGTCACTTAATCGAAGCGCTCCGACACTTTCAGGCGGCGAAGCCCAACGCATTCGCTTAGCCTCTCAAATCGGAAACAGTTTGCAAGGCGTCTGTTATGTGTTGGATGAACCGACCATCGGTCTGCATGCTCGAGATAACGCACGTTTAATCGACGGACTCATTGCCCTAAAAAACAAGGGCAATACCGTCATTGTCGTTGAACATGACGAAGACATGATTCGACACGCCGAACACATTGTCGACATCGGGCCGGGGGCCGGGAGTCGCGGCGGAAGCTTGGTTGCCGAAGGCACTCTGTCCGACATTACGGCAGCTCCGGAAAGCGTCACGGGGCAATGTCTAAAAAACCCGATGCCGCATTCGGGACGTGCTCGGCATCCAGTAAAAAAAGGCGATGCATTCATTCGCGTTTGCGGAGTGGAAAAGCACAATTTGAAAAAAATCAACGTGCAAATTCCGCTTGGAAAGCTCGTCGCGCTGACAGGAGTTTCCGGCTCCGGGAAGTCCACTCTAGCCCGCGATGTCTTGCTTCCCCTTCTAAAGATGCGTTTGAGCAACAAGCCGAACGCTCATGCGGCGACTTACTTCGGGTGCCATTCGATTCTCGGTTGGGAGACCCTTCATCGTGTTCTGGAGGTGGATCAAACCCCGATTGGAAAAACGCCGAGTTCGTGTCCGGCAACCTACGTCGGTTTCTTCACCCAGATCCGCGAACTTTTTGCGAGTACGACCACCGCCAAAGAACACGGTTGGACACTTTCACGGTTTTCCTTTAACACCGAGGACGGTCGGTGTCCGACTTGTAGTGGACGCGGAGAAGTCACGGTCGAGATGAATTTTCTGCCCGACGTGTCCATGACCTGCCCGACGTGTCGAGGGAAGCGATTCGACGAAGAAACCCTGTCGGCTCTGTGGCACGGAAAGTCCATCGGCGACGTGTTGCAAATGAGTGTTGACGAAGCCTTACCCCTTTTTGAAACGAGTTCCAAAGTTGCAGAAGGGTTGCGCATGATGCAAGCCGTAGGATTAGGATATCTAAAACTCGGGCAACCTTCGACAACACTCTCAGGCGGTGAAGCTCAACGCATTAAACTGGTATTCGAGCTTGCGAAAGCCAAAACCTCACGGCGTACTAATAGGCGAATTCAGACGCTTTATATCCTCGACGAGCCGACAGTTGGTCTACACATGGCCGATGTCGAAAAGCTGATTCACGTCCTCCAGGCACTGACGGATGCCGGGCATACCGTCCTTGTTATCGAACACAATTTGGACCTCATTGCCGAAGCCGATTACGTCATTGATCTCGGTCCGGAAGGGGGTGATGCCGGCGGTCAAATTGTCGCGAAGGGATCGCCTCTTGCCGTTTCAAAAACGCAAACGGCTACCGGCGTTGCTCTCAAGGCTTTCTTTGCCGAGCACCCAGTGCAATCCTCGCGAAACAAGGAAACGAACTCATGCAAGTTTACTTAGTCGGCGGCGCCGTGCGAGACGCCCTCTTGCGAATGTCCGGCCGCTCTATGCGCTCTACGGACAAAGATTGGGTTGTCGTCGGCTCGACCCCCGAGGAGTTACTTCGTCTCGGTTTTATTCCGGTCGGCAGTGACTTTCCCGTCTTCTTGCATCCGAAAACACATGAAGAATATGCCTTGGCCCGAACGGAACGCAAGTCCGGTCACGGCTATCACGGATTTAAATTCTTCGCCACCCCGAGCGTAACCTTATCCGAGGACCTCGCACGACGCGACCTGACGATTAATGCTATGGCCATGACCCCCGAAGGGAAGCTTATCGATCCCTTCGGAGGTAAAGACGATTTGGAGAACAAAATCTTGCGCCATGTCGGACCGGCATTTACTGAAGATCCAGTTCGCATTTTGCGGCTGGCACGTTTTGCTGCTCGCTTTCCGGACTTTACCGTTGCCCAAGAAACCGCTTCTCTCCTAAAAAGCATGGTCTCTTCGGGCGAAGCCGATCATCTGGTGAGTGAACGCGTTTGGGCGGAATTGTCCCGCGGTCTGTGTGAAGCCGCTCCTTCGCGCATGATTCAAGTTCTGATTGCTTGCGGTTTCTGGTCACGCGTATTTGTTGAAAGCCCAGTTTCCGATGTCACTCTCCAAGCACTCGATCGCGCCGCCGATGCCGGCACCTCGCTTTGCGTACGCACGTCCGTTCTTTTTTCCGGACTTAGGCAAGACGTTGCCTCTTGTTTTTGTCGTACTCACCGTTTCCCGCGTGATATTGCCGATGCCATCACGCTTTTTGTCAAAACCAGAGAAGTTGCACAAAAAGCCGTGCAGGCCCAAGACTATCTTAGTATCTTAAATGCGTTTGATCTCCTCAGGCGACCGATTCGTATCGAGCGTTTTTTACAGACACTTGCCGTAACAAACCCGGCTTTCCCCGTAGCACTTTGGGAAGCCCTATGTAACGCCTACAGGGCCGTTGACATCGCCCCCCTTTCAAAGATGCCCTGTCAGACGGAATCTCTGAGAGAACGCATCTGGAACGCTCGCCTTCGTGCCATTAAGGATGTCTTGCAATGACCGATTTATTTGAAATATTGACAACACAGTGCCGAAAGATTCACTTAGCCGATTACAAAGCGCAAGCCCGAATCGGCGTGCTGGATTGGGAAAAAACGCGAGCGCAACAAATGCTCTTTACGGTTGATGTGTGGGTCAAAGATGTAGGCCCCTTAAACGATGACATCAGCACAGTTTACGATTACCGGGCCGTCCCGAAAGCGATTGAAACTGTCCTCGCTTCCGGGCACATTCAATTGCAGGAAACCGTCGCAGAACTCATTGCGCAAAAGCTCCTTAGCGACGCCAAGGTACTGGCCGTTCGTATTCAAACCCAAAAAACCGAAGCCGTTAAACAAGCAGGCGGGATCGGCATTGAAATCTTCAGAAAAAAGTTTGTATGACAGAAAAACAAATCCGAATCATTCCGGCTAAAACGCCGAAAAACAATCGCGATGAAAAAAAATCCATCGAAATAGCTCCGGGCGTTCACGTGCGTGCTTCCGTCTCGGTTCGCAAGCTGGAAAAACGCATCGTTCGTCTGACAGCTCAAGCGATCTCTGACTACAACATGATTGAAGATGGCGACAAAGTCCTCGTAGCTATGAGCGGAGGCAAGGACAGTTACGTTCTTCTGGAAACGCTCACGAAGTTGCAAAAACGGGCTCCTGTTTCGTTTGACCTGCTCGCCGTCCATGTTGACCAACATATCCCGGGCTCGGACACTTCTGTTATTGAGAATTTTCTGAAAACATCCGGCGTGCCCTATCACATCGAATCGCAGGACACACACTCAATCATTGAGCGCCTGATTCCGACAGGCAAAAACGTCTGCTCGCTTTGCGCCCGACTGCGTCGCGGCATTTTATATCGCATCGCTCGCGAAAAAGGGTGCACGAAAATCGCCCTCGGGCATCAAATGGACGATGTCGTTTCTACACTTTTACTCAATATGTTCTACGGTGGCCGCATCAAGGCCATGCCTCCGATTCTGCGCAGCGATGACAAAACAAATATTGTCATTCGTCCTTTGGTGTATGTGCGCGAATACGAGACAGCCAAGTGGGCCAAAATTCGCAGCTTCCCGACATCTCCCAAACATCTTTGCGGCGCAGCCGAAAACAAGAAACGGCAGGAGATTAAGGCTCTGATGGCCGATTGGGATAAACATTTTGACGGTCGCATCTACAACCTGTTTATGAGTACAACACGGGTTGCCCCTTCGCAATTGGCCGACAAGAATTTGTTCGACTTTCAAACCTTTTGCCGCAGACAAACCTCTGCAACGACCCAAGACACACCGCAACATCAGCCTACGACAAAACAAGGGCTACAACTTGATGCGGAACACGGCATCAAACCGCTTTTGATGCGCATAGTCCCTTGGAAAACGCCGTTTTAAAATTCCTACCCTAACTGTCGACGAACCATCGCACTCATCAGCGCCACGCCACCGTCCAAGTACTCGGGAGAAAAATGCATATCCCGATTGTGTAATCCGGGTTCAGCTCCGACTCCGATGCCGAAGTATGCGTTTTGAAGCCCCGGTTTGGCCTTCGCAAAATAGTTGAAGTCCTCGCCTCCTCCTCCGCACGGCTCTGACAAGCGTTCGCGTCCGAAAAGACGAATGATTTCCTCTTGTGCCTGCCTGACTAAAGACGGCGTATACGAAGGTGCCGGAATCGGCTCGTGCGGTAGGGTTACGGTTGCCGTCGCGCCGACCGATTGAGCGGCAAACTCGGCCGCGCGTCGCACTTTATCAATCAGTTCCTGCATCAGAGCATTGTTTTCTGCCCGAGCATCTATCCACAATTGCGCCGTATCCGGGACGACGTTCACTGCCGCAGAAGTTGCATGGATCTGTGTGACCTTGCAACTCCAACCGGCTAAAGGATTAAGCTTAATAGCACAAATGGCATTGGTCACAAGTGCAGCCGCCTCGGCCGCATTCACACCCAAATGAGGTCTGGAGGCATGGCAGGACTCGCCTTTAATGCCAATGCCGATAAATGCACTTGCCGTGTAATTTACGGCCGCGCAAAAATTTCCGGCCGGCATATCCTGCACCGGTCGGATGTGCATTCCGAATGCCATGTCCACATCGTCTAAGACACCGGCCTTAATCACACTCAGTGCCCCGTCTAAGGTTTCTTCTGCAGGCTGAAAGAGGAACTTTAGCGTTCCCCTCTTGACAGAATCGAACACCTCGCGAGCCACAGCGATTTGCATTGCAACATGCGCATCGTGGCCGCACGCATGAACGGCGACAACCGATCCGTCTGCATTTTTAAAAGGCAAAGCATCCATATCACACCGAACCAGAACCGTCGGTCCGGCAACACCGGTTCGCTTGTAAGCGACGACAGCTGTTGTGCCGTCAACTCCGGTATACACCTCGTAGCCGATTCGTCGCATTGCCTCGGCCGCATAGGCGCTTGTCCTAATCTCGTGAAAACCGAGCTCAGGCATTGCGTGCAAATCACGCCATAAAGAAACCACATCAGTCATAGCGGTGTTTTAAAAGTCAAAGCGAGAGCCCGAAAACAGACTCTCGCGCGAACACTACATGACGGCCCGCATGAAAAGCATGCCGATACCGGCCATGAGGACACTGTTAAACATTAGAAGCGGCCAATATTTCTTCGGCACGTCTGCCAAACCGAGTAGCCGTCCCATGTACTGAATTTGAGAGGCCATCAAAATGAGCGCAGGAGACAAAATCGTAACATCGGTCGCGCTGATGGTTCCGGCAGTAAAAAGACTCGCCGCCACGCCGACACCGGCGCCGCACGAAAGCCACGTTGCGCAGAGCACGAGAACGCATTCGCCTTTTAATCCGAAGACGCCCATCATAGGGCCGCACGCTTTACCCAAAAAATCCATCACACCGAGCAAGCTTAGGATGTATGTCAGAACAAACGCCATTAAAACATTCGGCAACAAGTAGTTGGCGCAAACAAGCAATCCTTTGCGGCATCCGCCGATAAAAATATCAAAAGGATTGCTACTCACTTTGTTATCTGCAGTAGCCATTGCGGAAATCCTTTCTGAAAATTGTCGTCAAGCAAACCCGAACGAAGAAACCGGCTGCGAACTTCATGACCAGAATAATCGCAAGCGGCTTCCAAACCGGAACCAAAAGGAAGGCAAAAAGAGCTGAGACCGTTGAAAAATAGTTCCCGACGGCACCTGCCCCACAGTATTGCCAAGAAGCCATAATGATTAACTCTCTATCGTCCATCAGCTTATTGTCGTATAGACTTTTAGAAATAGCCGCACCGGCATCCGTGCTTTGCAAATCGGTTACAAGCGCCAATCCCGTATAGCCGGGGATGTCCAGAACCGGACGCAAGAAAGGCGTCAACAGCACTTGAGCCGCGGCTAATGCACCATAGTGTTCGAACACAGCCAAAAGACCGACGGCCAAGGTCACCGGAGCAAAAAGCGTCAGAGCAAAAAGGAAACCCTGTCTAGCTCCGACACCTCCCTTGCCGACGAAATTGGTCCCACCGACTGACCCGAACTTACCGGCGATTGTCGAGAAGTCAAATGCACCGAGCCATTCGTACCCAGGGCCCATTTTGTAAAAAACACCTGAGAACATGATAATTGCAAGCAACAGCGCCAGAAACGCTACAGGACCTGCCTTAGGTTTCGCCGTTAACGCTGCAACGTCGAGATTTTCTGCCATAGACATTCTCCTCGGAGAAAGTTAAGGAATTACGATGGCAAACTAGCACAACCTGAGAAAATCGTTGCCAATTGCACGCCATAGATGTCCTTTCTTTGCCTAAACATTGCGACATCTATGCACTAGACATTAGGTCTTTCCCCCAATAGGTATCTCATTTACGCGACAATTTCTCGATGGTCTCGATCAAAAGCTGTGGAGCCACCTTTAAAGAATAGTTCAGCTCAAGACGTTCTGTGCTCTGGTGAGCATCTTTGCCTGCCGGCCCCATATTGGCAACCGGGATATCGAGCGACAGGAGTTCTTGCATCGGCAGCGAATACAGCTCCCCCCAGCCGGGCATATTTTCCCCGAGTGCGCTCAATCCGGATTTTCGTCCCTGGAATCCCAAATACGAAAGATCCGTGATACCACCGAATATTTTTTTTACCACCACGGCACCGTCACCTGCAAGCTCCCCGCCTCTGCGAGCTTGATCACGGATAATGTGACGCAGAGTCCTTTCTTTGCTCTCACGATTTCTGTTTAACCGACTCGGGTAATACGGTGGCAGAAACCCGAGGACAATTGCAGGTCCCTGAAGAGCGCTTTCTTCCAAGACCCATTCGCTGACGCGAATTGCCGCCTCCCGCATATCCATCTTCGAGTCCAGAGTTTTCAAAAATGCTTTTTGGCGACGAGAAAATTCACAAGGCCCTCCGAGTTTTTCCTCTGCCATTTTCACAAGCTCCTTGTACGTTAAGACGCGCCCCTTTTTCCTTGTTTTGGGAACGTCGGCCCCCCTGATTGCCAACTCAAGTGCCGCTTTTTGCATTTGCTTGCAAGACTCAATCAATGCTTCTCTAGCAATGCTCTTTAACTGTCCGAGAACACCGCCCGGCGTTGCGTGATCCGTAAGCACGTTAAAGTAACAAACCGCCTTAGCAGGCAGACTCACACTGTACGTTGACACGCGCGTTTGACAATTAAGACACGTCGGCGGAGGAAGCGTATCGGAACCCTCGCCGCAGATAAAAGCGCGATTCCCTTCCATCAAGCGGACAACGTCGGCAACAATAAGTGCCGCATTAGCCCCTTCGACATAGTCGTTGACATGACTGGCTTGTCCTACGCACAGAAAATACGGCATGATTTTTCCGGTTGTCCCCGTGTAATACGGACGCACGGGATTCTTGCCCGCTGTCCAAAAACACGGCTCCCCTGTTAAAGCGGCGACAAAATCCAACTCCAGCTCGTCCCGAATCCCACACAGTTTTGTCAGAGATCCCCTCATTCCGGCGCTATCGCTCTCCTCGTCAGGGACTGCCAGAAATGCGATATTGATTTGCAGATTCGAGCTTTGTGCCAAAACACGCATGGTTTCTATGAAAATCGCAAGACCGGATTTCATATCCATGACACCTCGCCCGAAAAGCCAGTTACCGCTCTCCAAATCCTCCCTGGCCTCTTTCGAAAGATTAACTTCGGCAAGAGCTTTCGTGTATGCATCGGGCGAAAAAGCCAAATCCGCCAGCGGCCCTTGGACATCAACAACATCGAAGTGCCCTGTCAAGAGCACCGTGCGATTGACCTTCTGAGGCGGACACAAAAGAGCCCAAACGGCCTGTCGTCCGAGTCGATCACCCTGACAGGGAAACAGTTCGGCTCTTATCGTGTTACCTTGCGTCGGCTCGATAGAAAGCAATGCCTCAAAGAGCGCTTGCGCTGCTCGGTTTTCCTCATCTGCGCGCCCCGAAACACTCGGAATGGAACACAGTTTCTTCGTCAAAGAGAGGATGCGTTCCGGACTCGGATAATTTGCAGTCATTTTCAGGAGCCTTTCTGGTTCATTTAATCGATTGACGTCGATGCCGTGATTTCATTCCGGCAACGGCCTCTCATTTTGAATGAAAATGTCCACCTTTGTCGAGAAGACACGAAACGAGAAACAACATCCATCGTCCAGCGCGAAATGAAAGCCATCACGCTTAACACGCTTAAACAAGAAGAGCCAATGACTTTCTGCCTCAAAGATTCTCAGAAAATCAAAGAATGCAGCCCTCCAACTCCGTTTGTCCCCTTCCTTTCTCGCAATTTGCACTTGGCTACAGTGCCACACTAGCGAAAAACAAGATTTGCACGTGAAATGCGCTAACATTTCGCGTTGCCTTCCCGTCAGAAGAAAGCGCGGGATTTTTGTAGACCACCTCAATTACTACAACGCCGACGACCGAAAGATAACGGCTCGGCTCAAGCAGGGTTTCAGTGAAGAAAAACAACTCTTTTGCCGGAAAATTCAGTCGCTTTATTTGTTGGTGTTTCGGGATCGGTCTGGCTGGTCTTGTCAGTGGGATCTGTGTCGGTCTTATTGTTTTTTCCGTTGTCTATTCCCAATTACCGTCGATTGACGCCTTAACCGATTACAAGCCGAAGATTCCGTTGCGAGTCTACAGTGCTGAAGGAATCTTAATCGGCGAATTCGGTGAAGAGCATCGAGATTTTCTCCGTTTGCATGAAATTCCTCCTTTTGTGCGCAACGCCGTTCTAGCCGCCGAAGATGACGGCTTTTACGCGCATTCGGGTATCGAATTTACCGGTATCGCCCGTGCAGCTATCGCCAATCTGATTACAGGACGTCGCGGTCAAGGCGGCTCGACGATTACAATGCAAGTCGCACGCAACTTCTTTTTATCTTCTGAACGCACGTACACGCGCAAGCTTTATGAAGTTGCTATGGCCTACAAGATTGAAAATACCCTGTCTAAAGACCAAATTTTCGAGGTTTATCTCAACCAGATTTATTTGGGCCAACGAGCTTACGGCTTTGCATCAGCCGCTAAAGTGTACTTTGGCAAGGAACTTGAAGACTTAAGCATCGGCGAAGCTGCGACCATTGCCGGTCTTCCTGTCGCCCCATCTGCCTACAACCCGATTGTCAATCCGCAAAGAGCCAACATGCGAAAGAATTATGTTTTGGGACGCATGCGCACACTCGGATTTATTTCTCAAGAAGAATACGATCGGGAAATGGAACGTCCGATTGTGGCAAAAAAACCGAGTGAACGGCGCCTGACTGCAACAAAAGGGGAAGAAAGCCTTCACGCCGAATATGCCGCCGAGCTAGCACGCATGCTTATATACGATACCTTCAAGGAGGAAACATACTCGCTCGGTCTGAATGTGTACACAACAATTCGGGCCGCCGATCAAAAAGCCGCCTGGAACGCTGTTCGTAAGAATCTGATTCAATATGATCGTCGCTACGGATTCCGCGGACCGACATCGGTAATCGATATTTCCAATCCCGAGACGCGAAAATCCGACATTACTTTAGCTTTAGCCGAAGCTCCGACTTCCCCAAACTTATTTCCAGCCGTAATTACAGCTGTTTCCGACAAGGAAATCCGAGCGACCTTTGACGCAGAGACAGAAGTTGTGCTTGACAAAGAAAGTCTGAAATTCGCAGGTCTGTCAAACAAGAAGAAATACTGGAAGAAAAAATCTCGGGCAAAGGACTTGACCGTCGGTGCCGTCGTGCGCCTTTCAAAAACACCGACCGGGACATGGACTCTGGCACAAACCCCAGAAGTGCAAGCCGGTTTTGTCAGCGCAGAATTTAATACAGGAGCCGTTCGGGCTTTAGTCGGCGGATTTGACTTTTATCTCAATATGTTTAACCACGTGACACAAGCTGTTCGTCAGCCCGGGTCCACGTTCAAGCCATTTATTTATTCTGCCGCATTGGACAAAGGTTTTAATCCGGCGACAATTATCAATGATGCCCCGATCTTCATCGATCCGCGCTTGACGGGAGGAGAGCTTTGGGAGCCACGCAACTACGACAATCGGTTTGACGGACCGATGACACTGGCAACTGCTCTGAAAAAGTCCAAAAACTTGGTCTCGATTCGTGTCATGCAAGCTATCGGCGCCCATTACGCGCAAAAGTTTATCTCCCGATTCGGCTTTCCTCCGTCGCGCACTCCGGCCCAACTGACAACGGCACTCGGAGCCGGAGGAGCAACACCATGGGAAATGCTTGCCGGGTATTGCGTTTTTGCTAACGGAGGATTTCGCGTCAAACCATACCTGATTGACCGTGTGACCGATCAAGATGGTAACGTTGTAATGAAGGTCCACAATCCGGCGGCCGGAGACGAACAAATTCGCGTTTTAGACGAACGCAACGCCTTTGTGATGCACACGCTGTTAAACGGTGTAATCCGCGACGGAACAGGACGGCGCGCCTATCGGGCACTCAAGCGACCGGACATGGGTGGAAAGACAGGGACCTCCAACAATTCGTACGATGCCTGGTTTGCCGGCTATGCTGGAAGGCTTGTCGCTGTCGGCTGGATGGGCTTCGATCAAATGAAGCCCCTTGGGAACCGTGAAACAGGCGGCGGCCTGGTTCTGCCAATTTGGGTCGAATACATGCAAGATGTGCTCGTCGATGAGCCACCCTACAAACGCATACAACCCTCGAGTGTCGTGTTGATTAACGGCAATTACTACTATGCCGACAGCGTCGATCAAAGCGTGCGTGACGTCCCTTTGAACGGAAAAGTCGAAGAAAAGAATTTAGACCGCGATATCCTGCGCGATCAGATTTTTTGATTGAAAAGAACCGGCTCGTTACAAATATAACTGAGCGCCTGCTCCAATGCCGTCTGGATATCCAGATGTCCATTGGAGGCGACCCACTTGACCCCGTCATAGGCAAAACGAAACCCACCGGCACGGCTTGCTAGCCAAACTTCCGATGTCGGAGCGTGTATGTTTAAGACGGCCTGTTCACCCGTCTCACTCTCAAGTGTAAGTACGTTTCCGCTTTGTTCGGTTTCTATGTCTGCAGAAAGTCTTTCCGTTGCCGCCTCAATTCGATTGAATAGCTCCTGTGCTTTTTCAAGAAACGCTGTTTCCATATAATTACATTCTCATTTGTTTTGTAGAAAAGTCCCCCATGAGAAAGACTTTTGTTCTGGTTCTGCTGATTGTTGCTCTTTCCGGTTGCGGCTTAAAAGGAGCGCTTTATCTTCCCGACAGTCACGAACAGACCCCTGCGCCGACAGCCCCTGCCGACGTATCCCGTTAATCGAACAAGTCAGTAGAACACCATGAATTCCGATGACTATATTACATCCTGTCTTTCCGAAAAAGACGGTCGCCTTTTCTGCGAAGCGTGCGATCTCGTAGAACTGGCCGACAGATTCGGAACTCCGCTTTACGTGTATTCGCATGCCGAGCTAGCCTCACGAGCCAGAACTTGGAGCGAAGCGATTAAGGGAACACAAGATCGGGTTTTCTTTGCGATGAAAGCCAATTCCACCAAGGCCATTCTCAAAGAATTCTTTAAAGCCGGAATCGGAGCGGATATCGTTAGCGGTGGAGAACTGATGCGGGCACTAAATGCCGGCCTCAAGGCTCAATCCGTTGTGTATTCGGGTGTAGGAAAAAGCGCACGCGAAATTGCCGCTGCTCTCGAAGCAGGCATCCTGTGTTTCAATATAGAAAGCGAGTCAGAGCTGTATCGCATCAGCAACACGGCCTGTGAGCTTGGCAAAACCGCTACCGTCAGTTTTCGTGTCAACCCGGATGTCGACGCAAAAACACACCCGTACATTTCGACAGGACTGAAAAACAACAAATTCGGCATCCCCTACAACGATGCATTGCGAATCTATAAAACCGCCGTCTCCTTACCGGGCATCCGAATCAGTGGCATCGATGCCCATATCGGAAGTCAAATTACTGACATTGCCCCCTTTGTTCACGCACTTGAAAAAGTTCTCGATATTGTCGACACCTTGGCTCAATCTTCGATCGTACTCGATCATATTGACGTCGGAGGAGGCCTCGGGATTCGTTATACCGACGAAAACCCGCCGAACGTTATTGATTTGGTTACGGCACTGCGCCAAACGAAAGAAAAGCGGGGCTACGCCTCAATGCCGCTTTATTTTGAACCCGGGCGCCATCTCGTCGCTCCTGCCGGGATACTTTTAACACGTGTTGAGTATCTGAAACCGGGAAAACCGAAAAATTTCTGCATCACAGATGCCTCCATGACGGAAATGATTCGACCTGCGCTTTACCACGCAAAAATGCCACTTTTTAACGCAGTCATTCGACGTGATGCCCCTCTCGCCTGGGATGTTGTCGGACCGGTGTGCGAATCAAGTGACTGGCTTGCCAAAAACTTAAATTTAGCTGTCCGGGCCGGAGATATTCTTGTCATGCCAAATGCGGGCGCTTACGGCAGTTCCATGGCAAGCACTTACAACTCAAGACCCTTGCCGGCCGAAGTACTAGTCGATGGACAGAAAGCCACCCTGATTCGCGATCGTTCAGATATTCGAGATTTGATGTCACTGGAGCATGACTTAACTTGACTTCCTCCTCGCCCTGAACGACGGGGCTTTACGCCGCAAGAGCCTCCTATACGAGGAGGAATCTAATTAAACGAAAATAGCACCGGAGCCGCTTGGTCTAATAAGGCGGTCGGTTGCTCCGTAAATCCGCTTTGCGAAAAGCGTAGCCACTGAGCGACAACAAAATCGAGCATTACCTGTGCACGCGCCTGTGCATCGAAGACCGCCGAAATTTCCCTATTAACCGAAGCAAGAACGAGAGAATTTTTAATTGACTCTCGAATCATTTTGAGGACTTTTTCTTTTTCGCCTGAAAGATTTGCCTCCTCGTAAATAAGGGCCTCGCCTGTCAAGACTCGTGTCAATCCTGGATTTTTTTCAGCAAAAAGAAGCAAATATCGCAATTTCAAGTAGGCTCGATTTATCATCGAGACCTGCGGATATGCATCCGCGCTACGCAGTGTGATATCAAGAAGTTGAGCCGATCGCTTTAAAACTTCTCCGAGGATCTGAGCTTTCCCAGAAAAATGACGATATAAGCATGCTTCACTCACACCGATCTTTGCAGCGATTTCTTTGGTGGTAAAACGACTTTGAACAGGTTCACCGAGAATACTGACAACAGAGTCCATAATCTGAATCCTACGGATAGACCCATTCTTGTATTGGCGCTTAACTCGAACAAAAGCTTCTTGCGTAGTCATTTCAAACTTTCGCCGTTCCAGATGATCTCGGCATTGTATCGCAAGAAAATCTATCACAAATCGAGTAGGTGGTAGGCGATTATTTCGCCTACCGACCTCTCTCACCACCGCCCGTATCGATCTGGTAGCGCCTTTCACGGGACGTTTTACGGCGGTTTCCATGGTTCAGTCCCCATAGCCGTTGACTCGGGTTAATCCGGTGCGGTGTTCTTTCCCACCATGCACCTTCTGCATCTACACCTCGGGTTCCGTGTAGCTTCGGGCTTAATCTTGTTTTGCAAACTTACCCACCCTCGAATGCCTTATGCTGTTCCTGTTCGTAAGGTCAGTGGTTTGCCTCCTGCTTCCTTCGGATTCCGCCTCGCGACGGACACC
>DHJT01000037.1:0-4336 GCA_002404465.1 Sutterella sp. UBA4713
ATTTCCGGATGAGCGGCATCGGCGCCGACTCCGGGAACGTAGTGCCAACAACGCGCACACTTTTTCTCGTGACTCTTGGTGACCGTAACGGTCAATTTCTCGTCTTCGGCCTCGTTAAGCGTGGCTTTCGAGGTCATCGTCACAAAGCGGAGCTCATCGCCGAGCGAAGCCAACACGTTGTACGTATCAACCGGTGCGGCAATGACGGCTTCTGCTTGTAGGCTCGAACCGATTTGGCCGGCTGTGCGCAGTTCCTCGATTTTCTTTAAGACTTCGCCGCGCACGGTGCGGATTTGAGCCCACTTTGCAAGGAGCGCTTCTTTACCGTCAATGGGCGGAAGCTCGTGGTAAAGCTCGGTAAAGACGGTGCCCGATGCGTTGGGACTGAAGATGGCAAACGCTTCTTCTGCCGTAAACGAAAGGATCGGAGCCATCAAACGCAGGAACGAGGCCGTGATATGCCACAAGGCCGTCTGCGCCGAGCGGCGAGGCAGTCCCTTCGTTTGTGTCGTGTAGAGACGGTCTTTGAGAATGTCAAGATAAAAACTTCCCAAATCATCGCTTGCAAAGCCGGTTAAAAGCGACGTGACCTGATGGAACTGATACTGGTCATTGAGCTTTAAGACGCTTTCCTGAACCTGAGCGATGCGGGCAATGGCCCAACGGTCGATCTCGAGCATTTCGTCAAGCGGGACGGCATCGGTTTTGATGTCAAAGTCGCTCGTGTTGGCCAAGAGGAATCGCAATGTATTGCGAATGCGCCGATAGCTGTCGACGACGCGTTTGATAATCGTCGGTCCGATTCTCAACTCGCTCGTGTAGTCGGTCGAAGCAACCCAAAGGCGGCAGATTTCCGCGCCGAACTTGTCGCAGATTTCCTGCGGCGAGACAGTATTGCCCTTACTCTTACTCATCTTCTCGCCGTTTTCATCGACGAGGAACCCGTGCGTTAAAAGCGCATCGTACGGTGGGCGGTTATCAAGCATCGTGCCGATTAAAAGCGAGGAGTGGAACCAACCGCGGTGCTGGTCGCTTCCTTCCAGGTACAAATCGGCCGGGTATTTGAGTTCGTTTTTGTGACTTCCGCGCATGACGGTCGCGTGCGTCGCGCCCGAATCAAACCACACGTCGAGAATGTCGTTGACCTTGTTGTAACGAGCGGCTTCTTCGGCCGGCATAAAATCCTCGGCTTTGGCACGCGCCCAGGCTTCGATGCCGTTTTTGGCGACAAGGTCGGCAACCTGATACATGATTTCGATCGTTCTCGGGTGAAGTTCTCCCGTGTTCTTTTCCAAGAAGAACGGAAGCGGGACACCCCAGTTACGCTGACGCGAGATGCACCAGTCCGGGCGATTTTCAATCATCGCATGCAGACGGTTGTAGCCCCACTGCGGAATGAACTTGGTGGCATCGACTCCGCGAAGTGCGGCTTTGCGCAGGCTCTCGGCCGGGGCCTTGTAGCCCAAAATCGGTTGGCTGTCGACGGTCGGATCGTCCATTCGCACGAACCACTGGCTTGTGGCTCGGTAAATCAGAGGCGTCTTGTGGCGCCAGCAATGCATGTAACTGTGCACCATTTTGCCGACGGCAAAAAGGGAACCGGCAACTTTCATCGCATCGACGATCTTGGGTTGGGCCTTCCAGATCATCATGCCGCCGAACAGGGGTAAGTCATCGACGTACACGCCGTTACCCTGAACGGGATTGAGAATCTCGTCGTTTGTCATGCCGTAGGCTTTGCAGGTCACAAAGTCATCGACGCCGTAAGCCGGAGCCGAGTGGACGATACCCGTTCCGCATGTCGCTTCGACATAGTCGGCCGGAATGACGACTGAAGTCCGTTTGTAGCCCGGATCCAAACTCGCAAGCGGATGCCAGAACTTCATGTCTTTAAAAGACGATCCTTTGGCTGTTGCAACGGTCTTTCCCGTAAAGCCGTAGCGCTTTAAGGCCGATTCGGCAAGACTTTGTCCGAGAATGAGGTACTTGTCTCCGCAGTCAATGAGGTCGTAGTCCAAATCCGGGTGTACGTTAAGGGCTTGGTTTGCAGGAATCGTCCAGGGCGTCGTTGTCCAAATGACGATGTAGCAGGGCTTGTCAATCTTGGTGCCGTAGACTTTTTCTAAAGCAGGTTTGCTCTCGTCGGTTAAAAGGAACGCAACGTCGATTTCGTAGCCTTCGACGTCCTTGTATTCGACTTCAGCTTCCGCGAGAGCCGAGCAGCAGTCAAAGCACCAGTTAACAGGCTTAAGACCGCGGTACACGTAACCCTTCTTGATGATTTCGGCAAGGACCCGAATTTCTTCAGCTTCCGTCTCGTAGTGCATCGTCACATAGGGGTTATCCCAGTCGCCTAAAACGCCCAAGCGCTTAAAGCCTTCGCGTTGACGGTCGATTTGCTTGTAGGCGTAGGCGCGGGCCTTGGCAATGACTTCGTCTCGGGGAAGCCCCTTTCCGAATTGCTTTTCGATTTGAATCTCAATGGGCATGCCGTGGCAGTCCCAGCCCGGCGTGTAGGGTACGTCAAATCCGGCAAGTATCTTGGACTTATTGATGATGTCCTTGAGTATCTTATTTAAGGCGTGCCCCATGTGAATGTCGCCGTTGGCATACGGAGGCCCGTCGTGAAGCAAGAATTGCGGACGGCCGGCGCGTGCTTGGCGTGCGGCTTTATAGACACCTTTGGTGTCGATTTCTTTGACCCAAAGCGGTTCGCGCTTGGGTAGGTCGCCGCGCATCGGGAAGGCGGTTTCAGGTAGATTTAAAGGATACTTTTTGGCCGCGGACGCGGCATTGTCGGCTTTTGCCATGCGGTTTCTCCAGGCCCCCTCGGGCTCTTCTGGTTAAACAAAGAAAATTTTGCCGCCTTGTAAATAAGGCGAGGGCCCGATTTTAACCGAGACCGAATGTGTGATTCAACGGCAAAGTAAGGTGTTTTGCGTAGGAAGCGGTTTCCGGCCGAAGAAATAATTCAAAAATTCAGTTTCGGCGAAAAATGCACAGATAGGCACTTACCACAACCGTAAAAACTCGAAATGGTTTTTTGCCTGCGATTCCGGTCAGCTGTTGTAATTAGGCAACGCAGAAAAACCGTTTAATATCAAGCCTTGCCCCCCCCCTCCGCCCTGAGAGAAAATCCGATGGGTTTTTCCGAAGGCCTTCTTAAAGCCGTGGTTGATATGGCTGCTTGAAAGCGGCGAATTTCAGGACTTTCAGCACAAGATGTTTGAAAGAAACCTTCGGGGAACGGAGATTGGATTCGGACGCTTTTGTCCGTCATTTAAACGAAGGGGGAGGGGAAGTATTTCATGAATAAGACATTTAAGGTTGTCTATAACCGTGCTCGTGCCGGTTTGATGGTCGCCAATGAAATCACAAGTTCCGTTCAAAAGAGGGGAACGAAGACTGTTGTTGCCGTTGGTGTAGCGATGCTCATGGTGTCAGGAGCCGTGCTCGCTCAAGATATTGAGTATTCTCAAACGAGTGAGAACAAGGGCTATAAGTTAATTTCTGAAGGAAGCCAAGAATTCAGTGCCGATGATGTGTTGAAAATGACCATTACGGGAAAGAATACAAAAGCTTACGGGCTCCTCGCTACAGGCAAAGATGCCAGATACACTAACAAAGGAACTATTAAGGTTAATCTCAGCGAAGAAACAAATAGGGATAATACTGCCAACCCCTGGAGTGTCAAGGGCATGATGGCCGATGCCGGCGGCACGGTTATCAATGACGGAACCATTGAGGTAATCAAAGCCTATGGTATGACGGTCGGAAGTTCTAAGGGGGAAGGCACAGCCAATACGATTATCAATAACGGCACAGTTAATGTAACCAATGGCTTCGGTGTCGGTATGGAAGCCGCTCCGACAGGTTCTGCCGGAACAAATCCTACAGCAAAAGCGGTTGCCATCAATTATGGGACCATCAATGTTGAACCTGACGACGCCATCGGAATTCTTGTTAGCGGCAATAACGGTGAGATCACGAACTATGGGACGATTAATGCGAATGGTTACGCTGTCGTGATTCAGAAGGAAGAAGGCAAAACAGCATCAGAAAATATAGTTACGTTTGCGACTGGGTCTGTAACTAAAGGCGATGTTATTGTAAAAGCGAACGATAAAAATCAAGCAGCACAAAATACGCAGCTGATCTTTAAAAAGGGCGCAACTTTTGACGGTTATATCGATGTTTCCATTAAAGCCAGTGGGACAAAGCTGACTGCTGATGGACAGACGTTTTCGAATCAAAGACGAACAGGGAGTAGTTCTGCTGGTGGCTCCATCTTTTTCGGGGATGCCACAAGTACAAGCAGTATCCAATTTACCGATAC
>DHJT01000037.1:4350-5215 GCA_002404465.1 Sutterella sp. UBA4713
CTAATTTTGTGAACAATACGATTACGGGAATTGGTGGTTATGTCGGTGGCGGTGCTGTTTTGAGTTATGCAGCTTCTTTTAGTCAAACAGGGGGAACATATTCGGGGAATAAGGCAATATCTGACGATGATGCTTTCGGTGGGGCTTTAATGCTCAAGGGGACCAATCCGATTGTTTTTACAGATGTTGTGTTTACTAACAATTCCGCCGAGTCTACTGGGGCTTCTGATAAAGTTGCCCTGGGAGGGGCAGTACTTGTGGACTATTCAACGGGAGCCGCGACAGGGGTCGAAAGAGCAACCGACGTGAAATTTGCAATCACGAAGGGGAAAGATATTACCTACTCGGGCAATACGGTGACATCCTCCGCAAAGCTAACAGATCAGTATGACACGGGTGGCTATCACGTCAATGATTCGGCGGTAGCTGGTGGTTTCCTTTTCCTAGATCGAGGCTCTGCGGCTGAATTTGGAATTGAAGAGGGTGCAAAACTCACAATCGGCCTGACCGGAACAGAAGGCGATACAGATGGCATCGCTTCGTCTATCCCGAACGCTGGTACTACGACGAATAGCGGAAAACATGCCGCGATTTCGAAGACCGGAGCCGGCACACTGATTGTTAACAGTTCCCTTAATAAGTATTTTGGGACGGTTGATGTTACAGCCGGAACGATGGTTGTGAATTCGGATTGGGAGATCAAGAATTCCGTGACGGTACATGGAGGTACGTTAAGTCTGGGTGTCTTCAGTTTCGGCGCTGTCGAGGAAGGGGTAACAGATAGTCCCACTGTAAAAGTCACTGTTCAAAAGGGCGGTACATTGGTTATTGATCAAGCCAAGGTCGGTGACAATTTGAAAGAAGC
>DHJT01000051.1 GCA_002404465.1 Sutterella sp. UBA4713
GCCGTCGGGCAAAAGCTCGTCGATCAACTTTTTGAGCAAAGAATTCTTCAGGGCAGACACCCCAATCTTTGCGATTCGGGGTATGCGAGTTATTACTACTACGGAGCGTGCGAATTATCGCCGTTCAGCTATGTGGCGATTTGTTCCCTAATGGGCCCCGACGATGTTAAGACGTTAAGCTGGAAGAGCATCTATTGCGAGTCAAGAAGTTATTCATCCCTGTACGAACCGGAAGACTATGCTTGGTTTCTGTTGCGCATCGTTTCTCCGCAAGACAGCTTCCCGAAAAAGCCGAACGGGGCATCGGATACGGAATCCGATCGGCTCATTGATGCGTGGAGCGATCATTTACTGCTACTGACTGTCGAGCCGTTTGCCGTGTCTTTTTTCGGGACACTGTCAACTCAAGCGGCAGAAAGGTTGGCTCGCTATCTGCAATCGTTTTTTAGTTGCGGAATCAGTTGGGATCGCCTTATGACGCTTCGCAGTTCCGTTCAGGCAATGCGCTTGACCTCCGAACAGCGCAGCCAACTCGATGACTGGTTTACGTTCCTACAGTTTTTCCGAGAAGGGCACCCTGACAAACTGCTCGAACGTATGAGACCCGAATCGCAGCATTACTTCCTGATGCAGGCCGTCCGGGCGCTTCTGGCCGGAGACGGTGCTTTGGCCGTGCGACTTGTCAAAAAGGCTCTTAAAGCGGATGTTTTTTTTCTCGGCGGGCTTCAAGGTGTCTTTGAGAATCTTATCTATGGCTTGGCTCTTTATGCTGACAGACAAAGTCCCGGTTCTCGTCGCACGATGGAGTCGATTTTAAGGCGCGGCATACATGAGTATGTGCCAAGCAGTTATGTCCTGAATATTATTTCAGCCGTTGCCTTGCATGCCGATTATGAAAAGTCTCTGAACGGACTCGTTGAGGTGATGAATCGAAAATCGATGATTTGTCGTTCCGTCGAAGAAATTGTGGCTTTTGCCTTTCACGTGGATTTCGTGGTCGGTCAGATTCCCGAAAAACAGGTTTTAAGAGACATCGATTTTGCCGAACAATCGTACCCGCTTATCGGGCAACTTTGGCATGCCGTTATGTATCCGACCGACGAAAAAAATGTCGAATATGAAAAGCAGCTGGCTGTTAAGTCCCTGATTGCCTGTCAAAGACGTACGGAGGCTTGGGAGTCGGCACTTGACGAGCTTTTGGATGTCATGGCGGCGAGTAAAAAGAAAAACGGTTCGGTATCGTTATCGGGGCCGAGTGCACGTGTGATTTATCTTCTCGACACCAAGACGCTCAGTATCGTGCCTCGTTTGCAGAAAACAAAAAACGGTCGTGTCTGGTCGACCGGACGGGATATTTCTTTAAAGAAGTTCCGGACTATGACAACCGAAGACGGCCTGACAGCGCAGGATATGGAGGTGGCTTCTCAGGTCCGAATCGGAGAGGGACGGTTTGCGTCTTCGTATCTGGGCGGTGCTGATCCCCTAAGACAACTTGTCGGACATCCGCATGTTTATGATCGATATGACGAGAAGCAACGAATCGATGTTCTCAAGGGACAGCTGCAACTTGTCGTCGAGCACAAAAACGGTTCGTATACGGTACAAACCAACTTGGGAGACGATTTGCGAATTTCTGACGGAGTGCCTGACTGTGTGATTCGTCAGCCGACGCAGACGAGTATTGAAGTTATCGATATTTCCCCCGAGCAACAAAAGATCATTGCGACTTTTTCAAAAATCGAAGCATTTCCCGATGCTGCCAAGGACAAGCTTACGACGCTTTTGGAACGGATATCCGAGCGTACCCCCGTGATGGCCGAGTTGCTGAAAAATTCCGAAAATCTGGAAAAAGCGCAAGGATCGTCTGCCATAACGGTTCGGATTGCTCCCGATAACGAAGGGAAATTTACCGTGCACGCGGCCGTTCGCCCGCTTGCCGGGGCTTCTGTTCTGTGCGAGCCCGGCAAAGGACTCTCGTGCCTGGCGATGAACGTTAAGAATCGAGCCGTTCAGGTTGAGCGTAATCTGGAACAAGAGAGAAAAAATTTTGCGCAATTGGAGACGGCGGTCGAAAACCTCGATGATTCGCGCAGTGACCGGACGACGTGGATTCTTTCGACGGTTGACTGCCTTGAATTTTTAAATGCCGTACGCGAGCTCAGTGACGTAGTTGTCGAGTGGCCCGAAGGGGCAAAATTGTCGATAACACATTCGACGATTTCCTTTGCCAACATGAAGTTTTCCGTGCATCGTATGGGAAGCTGGTTTGAGGTGGACGGCGAGGTCAAGCTTGACGGAAAGACGCAACTGAAGATGGCTGAATTGCTTCGCCTTGTTCGGGAAGCCAAGGGCAATTTCATTGCGCTCGGAAAGGAGCAGTACGTCGCATTGACCGAGAGCCTGAAAAAACAATTAATTGCCTTGGATCGCATTGCCGGCGGTTCGAAAACCGTGCAACTGTCACCGTTTAATTCGACGGTTGTCGGTGAGCTCGAAAAAAACGGAGCCTCCGTTAGGGCCGATAAAGAATTTCGTTCATTACAGGAAAGAATCGCTCGTGCACAGGTCGTTCAGGCTACGGTTCCCGAGACGTTGCAGGCCGAATTGCGCGACTATCAGACAGACGGGTTTGAATGGATGATGCGCCTTGCTTCGTGGGGAGCAGGGGCCGTACTTGCCGATGACATGGGGTTGGGAAAGACCGTCCAGACGATTGCCGTTTTATTGGCTCGGGCCGCACTCGGACCGCAACTTGTTGTTGTTCCGGCTTCCGTGCTTTTTAATTGGCAGGAGGAACTTTCTCGTTTTGCTCCGAGTTTAAAGCGCGTTATTCTCAATGAACAAGGCAATCGAGAGCAAGCTTTAAAGGATGCCGGAAAAAACACGGTTGTTATCACGACGTACGGTCTTTCCGTTATTGAAGCTGAGGCGATATCCGAAAAAACGTGGGCGACGGCAGTTTACGACGAAGCGCATAACATTAAAAATCGCGAGACTAAATCGTTTAAAGCAGCTCTTGAAGTTAAGGCTGATTTTCGGATTCTCCTGACGGGAACACCTCTACAAAACCACTTGGCGGAAATTTGGGCGCTTTTTGAAGTTGCTGTCCCGGGGCTCTTAGGGAGTTTTAATCGCTTTGCCGATCGATTTGTGTTGCCGATTGAACGCGATAAAGATCGCGAGCAACAGCGGCTTTTAAAGCGCTTAATCTCACCGTTTATTTTGCGGCGTACGAAGGCCGATGTTTTAAATGAATTGCCGGAAAAGACCGAAACAACCATCAAGGTAACGCTCTCACCGGAGGAACGCGCTTTGTACGAGCAGCTGCGTGAGGAAACGCAAATTAATCTTCAGACCGGGGAAATTAATCCCATTCAAGCTCTCGCATCGTTGATGAAATTGCGTCAAGCGGCTTGCTCGCCTGAACTTGTCGATTCAAAGCTACGGCTTCCGTCTTCAAAAACACAAGCCTTTTTAGGTTTGGTGCACAACCTGATGGAGAATCGACATCGAGCTCTCGTATTCAGTCAGTTTACCGGTCACCTGGCACTGATTCGACGCGCACTCGAACAAGAGGGCATTGCGTACCTGTATCTAGATGGTGCGGTTACGTCCTCGCGTCGCCAGAAACTTGTAGAGGAATTCGAACAGGGGGAAATGCCGCTTTTTCTCATTAGCCTTAAGGCCGGCGGAACAGGATTAAATCTGACAGCAGCCGACTATGTGATTCACCTTGACCCATGGTGGAATCCGGCCGTTGAGGATCAAGCAAGCGATCGAGCGTATCGCATCGGGCAGGAACGTCCCGTGACGGTTTATCGTCTGATTGCAGCCGATACCGTCGAAGAAAAAATCTTGAAGTTGCACGGAACGAAAAAGTCTTTGGCCGATGCGCTTCTGGAAGGGACGGAGCTCTCGAGGCGGCTTGGGCGGGAAGAGATTATGGAGCTATTGGCGCTTGCTCAATAGGGGGATTTTTCTGCTCGCGCTTTTGCGTGGATTTCTCAGGGCGTTGTATTGCAATGTGCTTAAGTCTGTGAAGGTACCGTATAGCGCGGATGTTTACTGAGAGTGCCCGTTCAAGAACTCGAAAGCATCGGTTGCCCGATGCTTTCACTCTCGGAGTTAACCCGAGGCTCTACCTCGGCGCACCGGTGCGGCAGGTAGTAAAGCTACCAAAGACTTAACACTGTAGTGTATTAAGTCTTTCGGATGTTAGTATTACAAGGCGTCCTTCAATGCCTTACCTGCTCTGAACTTGGGCGTCTTTGAAGCCTTAATCTTGATGGTTTCACCGGTCTGCGGGTTGCGACCCGTACGGGCAGAACGCTTGGCAACGCAGAAGGTGCCGAAACCGATTAACTGAACTTCACCGCCTTTTTTCAGTGTCTTTTTCGTTGTTTCAATGAAAGCTTTCAGAGCAGCTTCGGCTTTTGTTTTGGGAAGATCTGCCTGTTTGGCAATCGCTTCAATCATTTCACTCTTGTTCATGTGTGTTCTCCTTGGAAGGGTGTGCCCTCGATTATCCCCCGAGGGAATTGGGAGCCTGAACGGATGATATCATTTTATGCCGATTTTCCCAGAGTTATTGAGCGCTTTTTCCTTAAGTGTCAAGCGCCGGATAACGGCATACCACGTGTGCCGTCTAATTCCATGCCAGTTTTCGTTAAATCAATGTTTTTCTCTCGGATTGTCTGACAGCTCCCGACGACTGAAGGGTGTTCACTTTTGTGTTAGCGGACGTATAAAAGTACGCCATTTTGGCGGATAAAAGTAAGCCAGCGGAACTTTGTGGACGCAGTCCATGAGCCACCGAAAATGAACATCCCCCATTTGGAGGGGTTAAGGCTTTTTTTGGCGGAACGGCAGACTTGTCCACGGGACGTCCGGCCGCTCACCCTCAATAGTGGGCCGTAGGCCGGACGGACGGTGGGCAAGTCGTTAACGGTCTCAGATGTTAAATGCTCAGACCTTCGAGCTGCGACAAATCTTCATCTGTAGAAACTTTATCTTCTTTAATATCCTCCTTGGATTTTTGGAGCGTACTGTTGATTTTCTTGAAGGATTCCAGACGATAACTTCGCCCACGAATATCAACACGGTGGCAACTTTCAAGGAAGCGATCCAGACCGGCACGTACACTTGCCGTATCCCCGCCAAGAGCGGCGAACCAGTCGGTGACCTTGCGATTGGTTGTAATGATTGTGCTCTTTTTGTGGTTGCGTCCTTGCATTAGGTCATAAAAGATTTTTCCATAGACAGGCTTGGCTTGTACGGGTATTCCCAAGTCATCAATGATGAGCAAATCGTTTCTTTGAACAAGCCGGAGCTTTGAGGTGTACGTATTGCGTTCAATCGAAAGCGTCAGAGATTCGAACAGTTCGTTTGCCGATATGAACAAAGTGCTGTAGCCTTGACTTGTGGCCTGTCTTCCCAGCGCAATGCTCAAGTGAGTTTTTCCGACTCCGGCCGGGCCCTTGAACAATATGTTTTCGTGGTGTTCCATCCAAGCAAAGGAGTCACAGAGAGCACTGACAAGCACTTTGACTTCTTTGTTAATTCGGCTAAAGTCGAATTTTTCGACAGTGGCTTGGGTTGGGAAGCGAGCCATCTTCATTCGCATTTGAGCCTTTTGGCTGTCACGAACGCTGATGATGGCTTCTAAAACGTTTTCCAGAAACTCAGAGGCAGGAATGTTGTTGTCCTCATTTTCAAGCAAGAGCTTACGCACAAGAGGGATATAGTTCTCTAAGCCAAGCCGAGTTAAACACAGGCTCGTCAGATCCATGCCGCTTTCCCGTAAGGCCACAGAGTTTTTAATTCTTTTTGCCATTGTTATTCTCCAAAGATTTCTTCGATATCCGTAATTTCAGGTTCAGATGCAAGAACAGGACCGGAGGAATTGACAACAGGACTCTCGTCGGGTGCCTGATCTCTCCGATAGTTAAGAAGATTTTCCGACGGGACGGTTCCTTGATACAGCGTTCGTGTGTCGCCGGCCGTGATCAGATATTCGCCGTTGGCGCGCAGGGAAACGTAAACAAACATTCCGGCCATTCGCAATCCCAGTTCAATTCGATTTCCGAATAGATATAGGATGCCGTGGTCGTTGATTTGAGCTGTCCAGGTCGTAATGTCAAATGACGTTGCCAGAGCTTCCGGAAACTTTAAAAACGGTTTTTCTTTTTCATAGAGCTCGGCGACCGAGCACTTAGCGTCTCCGATTTGGAAAACGCGTTGATCTGCCATGCTCTCAAGCCATTGATCGAGAGCATTTTGAAGTTCCTGACGATTGCGGACGGACCGACCGATAGAGACATCCACGAGCCCGCTGATTTTGATATATCGACCGAAGCGTTCGACTCGCCCTTTGGTTTGTGGACGAGCCGGCATAGCGGCAATGGGAGAAATTCCCAGAGGTTTGCAAAGCCATTGAAATGCAGGATGAAATCGAAGAGTTTTGTTACGACGGTTGTTTTCCAGAACAAGGCTTTTATCGTTGTCACAAAGGATTTGTCGAGGAATTCCATGTTTGCTCAGACACTTGGCTATGGCTAATAGCCAAGAGGTTTGCGTCATGTCCGGGCATACACAAACGTAAGCTTTACGAGACCAAGAGTAAACGGCCTCGAAAAGGAAGATTTCTTCCTCAATATCAGCACCGTCAAAAAGAAATTTGCATCGGACAAAATCTATTTGCACCTGTTGCCCCGGTTCGCAGTGGAACGGAGCCGTCGGTGCCGGTGCCGTTTGTGCAAACAAAGCCGGAAAACGTTCCAGGGCATAACGCCGTACTGAACGTTGGGATATTTCAATGTCCGGGGACAATCCGTATTGAAGGGGATTCTTAAGAATGTGGCTTCGGGCAATCGCGCAATTGCCTTTAGCCTTACTCAACAACGCTTTAAGCTGCGCCTGATCCCCGGAATCGAGCTTATAGGCCTTGGGTCGTCGATGGCTTTGCGTATTCATCCCGCGATTTGGGTCTTTACGGTATCTGCCGACTGTTGCCCGACTCACGCCGGTTATCTTTTCAATTTGCCGATTTGTAAGCCCCTGAGAAATCAGGCGTGCTACCTCGCAAATTTTGTAAGGATTCAACATAGTTTTTATTCCTTTATCCGATTCGGATCTTTCTTTGAATTGGAGATCCGTGTTCCAATCGACACGGCCATGTTCATTGATCGCGCCAATTGAGCAGGTTAAAGTAAATTAAACGTCTTCTATGTTGATTTAAAAAGATATATTTGAGACCATCCCGGAAAATCGTTGAGGAGAGACGGTTGGAGTGCCCGGACTGCCTGCAAAGGGAGAGGAAAAAGGCATTGAATTGCTACGTTTGCGTGAGCTTATACGTCCAAAGTGGCGCAAATGACCGCGCCATCCGGCTCAGAATTGTGCGTCCAATTGCGGCTCAATAACTGCGTCCGCCAACACTTGTAAAATCGAATAGGGGCACCCCCGGCGAAGAAGAACCATTTATTTGGATTGGTAGAAACGTCAGCGCAAATCTGAG
>DHJT01000026.1:0-674 GCA_002404465.1 Sutterella sp. UBA4713
GAAAATTTCACGGCTCCGCGTCGTGAAATTTCTCGAGTGTTGCCCCCCCCCTTGCCTGTGATGCAAAGACTGTAGAGGCACACGGCACCGAGAAGGTTGCTTTTTCACGAAAATTCTCTTCGGTCTTCAGACGGCGGTTTTCTGAATTTCTCCGCTACGGCATCGTCGGTATTGCAAATACGGCTGTTCATGCCGCTGTTTTCTTTTCACTCGTAACCTTTTTGACAATTTCCCAAGCAATGGGAAATTGCATCGCTTTTTTCGTTGCGGTGACCGTCAGCTTTTTTCTGAATGCGTACTTTACGTTTCGTCAGAGAGCAACCGCATCCAAGTTCATTCGCATGACGGTCATGATGGCTCTTTTAAGTTACGCCTCCGGACGTGTCGGTGACGCTCTTTCTTTTAATCCCGTCGTGACCTTCCTGCTTTGGTGTGCCATAAGTTATGTCGCAGGATTTCTCTTGACTCGCTATTTTGTCTTCCGCCCATGAAAAAGAGACTCTTGTCTTTGGTCGTTCCGGTTTTTAATGAAGAGGCAACGATTCCGATTTTTTACGAGACCGTTCGGCGTGAGCTCGTATTTTCCGATTATGACGTTGAGATTGTCTTCATCAATGACGGCAGTCGCGATAAGACCGAAGAGTTCATTTCGGATTTGGCAAAGAAAGACCCGC
>DHJT01000026.1:689-6358 GCA_002404465.1 Sutterella sp. UBA4713
AAAGCTTTTTCATTCACGCGAAACTTCGGAAAAGAGCCGGCTCTTTTTTGCGGATTGGAACAGGCTTCGGGCGATGCCGTGATTCCGATTGACGTGGATCTGCAAGATCCCGTGAATGTGATTCCGAAGTTGGTTTCCAAGTGGGAAGAAGGTTTTGATGTCGTTCTTGCCAAACGCGCGGATCGTTCGTCGGATACCTGGATTAAGCGCAAAACGGCCGAGTGGTTCTATCGGCTCCATAACGCAATCAGTACCAACCACATCGAACCGAATGTCGGTGATTTCCGACTTCTTTCCCGAAAAAACGTCAATGTCATTACGTCGCTTCCGGAGCGAAACCTTTTTATGAAGGGGATTCTCAGTTGGGGTGGCGGAAAAACGGCCGTTGTCGAATACACACGGGAAAAGCGCGTTGCCGGAGCGAGCAAATTTAACGGCTGGAAGTTGTGGAATTTGGCTCTTGAAGGCATTACATCGTTTTCGACGTTTCCGCTTCGCAGCTGGACGTACGTCGGTGGTTTTATTTCCGCTGTGGCCTTTTTCTACATCCTCGTCATCATTGCACAAAAAGTTTTCTTCGGGAATCCGGTAGAGGGGTACCCCTCGCTTTTGTGTGTCATTCTCTTTTTAGGCGGCGTGCAACTAATCGGTATCGGTGTTTTGGGTGAGTACATCGGTCGAATTTACACGGAGACTAAACGTCGGCCGCGCTATGTGCTCAAGGACATGGAAAAATGAATTTCAGACTGAACTTTTCCGATTTGCAACGAGTTGTCTTTTCCGTTCTCACTGTTTTTTGTGCATTTTATATCATCGAATATTTGACCCCGTTTCATTCGGATGATTTTTCATACGGCCAGATGGGCCTCGATTTTTCCCGTCATTGGAATCACTATATGGGGTGGTCAGGACGTCTTGTTGCAGACTATGCCAGTTCGTTTCTCCTGATGATTTCGAGCCATGCTGTTATCTCGGCTTTTATTGCTTTCTTTGCAACGGCAACCTGCGTTCTTGTCACGGCGATTCCGTCGAAGCTGATTCAAACGCGTTTTACGGCATCCAAATTCTTAATCATTGCTTTTCTTTTCTGGACGAGTAATCCGAATATCGGCCAAACGGTTTTTTGGGTGGTCGGCGCCTGCAATTATTTGGTGACGAATTTTTTCATCGCATTGTTCTTATTTCTTTTTTTGCACTTTCGAGAGCGCGATTCCGTTCGAGTGCGCATCGGGCTTTTCTTGTCGGCACTTATTGCCGGATGCACGAATGAGAATTCTTCGTTAGCACTCCTTTATACCTATATTGCGTTGTGCTTCTTAATGCATTGGCTCAAGATTCCGTTTAATAAAAAAAGTGCGGCGATTTACGGAATCGGTTTGACAGTCGGAATGCTCGTTTTACTTCTTGCTCCCGGCAATTTCGCACGGGCCAATCATCCGGCATTTCGCTGGTTCAAAGAGACGGGAATCCTCGGAAAGCTTTACATGCAGGTAAGACGTATAGGGCATCTCTTTTATTTCCTTCCCGGATATCTTCTCATCGGTCTGGCATATCGCCAACTCTTTTTGTCGTTCGGGAACGAAGAAAATAAAAAACGTTTGATTTGGTCACTTCTGTTTTTGTCTTCCAGTTGCGCCGCTTTTGCCGTCATGGTCGGAAGCCCTTCAATGCCGAGTCGGGCATACAGCGGGATTTTTCTCTTTCTTTTGATCTCCGTTGCGTTTATTCTCGATGTTACTTGGGATGTCGGAAAACTTAAGATCGCAACTCGTTTTATTGAGTTCGGTGTGATCGTGTTTGCCGTTGTTTCCTGGACGTTCATGTACATATCGTACGGAATTACGCAAACACAGGAAGCGATTCGCAATGATCATATCAACTACGAAAAGCTCGTTAACGGACCGAGTGCACGCCCTGTTGTCCCGAATTATTACTTTGTTCGGGTTTTGCGCAAAACGGACAAATTCGATTTGTATCATAGTGGGGCAATGGCTTCATACTTCGGGGTTGCCGACGTCCCGCTTCAAGACGGCGTGAACTTCGACTATTCGATTTTGCGAACAGGAAAGACTGTTCCCGTCGTTTTATCGAATTTGTCCGAGGCCAAAGTCTTTGTCCGTTATCCCACTTGGAAGACAAAAGGGAACGGAACGGTGCTTTTAGAAACGACAACAAATATCCGAGGAAAAAAGATCGCTCTTGAGTACTACCCGCCACGAGCTAAAGAGCCGTCGGAGATTGCCTTAACTTCAGAGATTCTTTTCCTTTCCGGAAAATACTATGCCGGAGCCACGGTAAAAAATCTGCAGACAATCCGTAACCTGCGTATCCGGATGAAGTGACGAATTGCCTGGAGAAATGCAAAATGGATGACTCGTCTCAAAAGCAACTTGATTTCGTACATCTTTTGATTGCTCTGACGATATGTGCGATTTGGTTTTATTTTTCGCGTCGCTTAAATTTGTTCGGCGATGATCTTGCCTATGGTAAATGTACGGTCGGGACCGAGTTTCTTCTTTCGCATTATCGGGGATGGTCTTCAAGACTTTTTATTGAGACCGTACTGATTTCAGCCTTGAGTGCAAAGTGGATTCTTCAGGTTTTAACCTTTTTCGTCCTCTTGTCGACTCCAATCGGCATTTATCTTCTGACAAAGCGCTTTGGTATTGGATTCGGACAGTGTGTTGTCCTTGCTGGCATTCTCCCTCTTTGGACGATGAATTCTGCGGGGTGGGGCGCAACATTAATCAACTATTGGTATCCGTCAACGGCAGCTCTCTTTGGTCTGTTCCTGGTACTGCACAAAGAAAGACTTAGTTTTTTTGGCGGCGTGGCCATGGTGGTGTTGCTTTTGTTTGCAGCGAACCAAGAACTTGTTGCAGTTACATTGCTTGGCATTATCGGCCTACTTTTGCTGTACGGAGAACGTTCACCGAAAATCTTGATTGCGCTTGTACTCACCCTCCTTTCCATTCTTTTCGAAGTAACGACTCCGGGGAATCATGCACGACTTGTCTCCGAAATAAAAACATGGCTCCCGGCTTTTGTCGATTACACCTTCCTGTACAAGACCTATATCGGAACAATGCGTGTGGTCCGGTTTCATTTGTTTGATATGAATGCCTGCTTTGTTCTCTTGGCTGCTGGCCTTGTTTACTTTAAATGCCAAAGTACGGAAAAAACGCTTTTTGCTGTGATTGTTTTTTTTGCTCTGCAACTGGTATTGAAGGGGCCTTTCGGAGGCATGAACTGCATAGCACCGTTTAATGGTCCGATTGGGTGGAAACCTGTCGTGGCTCTTTTGATAGCAGTTGTTGAATATGGCTTTTTGATTTGGTGTGTTTTTTCTGCCTCTGCCGCGAGGAAAATAAAGTTTTTTGTCTTTTTCGCTTGCATGTTATCTTTTGCCGTTCCTGCTCTGATGGGATTCTCTCCGACAATTTGGGCTTCGGCTGACAGAACGTTCTTGCCCGGTGAATTTATGCTTGTTACTCTCGGAGCTGCATTGTTTGGTTTCTCCGGAATCGATCGGAATGATTTTTGGAAGGTGCTGTATTTATGTTTGCTTGTGGCGGGACCGAGATTGGTTCGCCTAGTGATTACCATGGCATGAGAGGCGACAAACTTCAGATTGAAGCGGCTTACCGAACGTCGCACGGTTGCTTTCTGCCGAATTCTGCTAGGATGATGAGCATCTTTCGGGAAATTTTCCCATACCGCCGGGGCAGCAAGCATGCTACGAGACCGTATTGACGTACTTATCCGAATCGTGTTCGGAGCAATCATCCTTTTGGGATGTTATATGGTGCTTGAGCCGTTTATCACGGCGATTCTCTTTTCGGCGGTTTTAACGGTTGTCTCCTGGCCCTTTTATATGCGGGCAAGAAGCAGTTTTGTCGGTCATAAGACGCTATCGGCAAGCCTTATGATCGGCATCATGATTGTCACAATTCTGATTCCGATTTACATCCTTTGTGCCGTCCTTGCACAACAGATTCCGATCGTCATCCGCTGGGTGAAAAATTGGATTGTTTCGGGTATGCCCATTCCCGATTGGGTGGCTTCGCTTCCGTATGTCGGAGAAAGTTTGGCCCACATACGAGCCGAGGGCTTTATCAACGCCGAGAACATCAATTCATTCTTTCAAACGGCCGTCGACCCGGTTACGTCCTGGCTTGTTTCCGTTTCACTCGGTGTCGGAAACGGTTTGTTGCAAATTTTGCTTGTCGCGTTTATTTCATTTTTCTTTTACCGCGACGGGGAGTTTTTGGCAGTTAACATCAAACGCATGCTCGATAAGGTCTCCGGAGGGCTCGCAGACGAATTCAGTTCCATCCTCCTAAACACGACGCGTTCGGTTGTTTTCGGTGTCATCGGCACGGCAATCGGACAGGGCTTGGTGGCAGCTATCGGCTTTGTCATTGTCGGAGCGCCCGGTCGTTGTCCTTCTTTCGTTTGCCGTCTGTGTTCTTTCCCTTATTCCGATGGGGCCGCCCTTAGTGTGGCTTCCCGTCGCGCTCTGGCTTTTTGCGACCGGGTCGCCCGGATCGGCCGTTTTTCTATGCTTGTGGGGGGTGTTGGCCGTTTCTTCCGTGGATAATTTTCTCAAGCCGCTTCTCATTAGTCGAGGAACGAGTCTGCCGCTTGCTCTCGTCTTTTTAGGTGTCTTCGGGGGATTGCTTTCCTTCGGATTTTTGGGTTTGGTGCTAGGCCCCGTATTCCTTGCGGCAAGTGTCGCGATGTGTCAGGCGTGGCTTCGTCCCGCGGTAAGACGCGCAAGGAAAACACCGAAAGTAGACTCTCAGGCCGCATCGAAGGCATGAAACGGATTCTCATTACCAATGATGACGGGGCGACATCAATCGGGCTTCGTGTGTTATCCGAAACCTTAAGTCGCATTGCCCGTGTTGTCGTTGTCGCTCCTGCTTGTAACAAAAGTGCGACATCTGCGGCCATTACGCTTAATCGTGCGCTTTGCGTGACACGTAAGTCACCCGATTTTTATACGGTCGACGGCACCCCTGCCGATTGCGTGCATGCGGCTTTAACGGGGCTTTTATCGGAAAAACCCGATCTGATTGTTTCCGGCATTAATTGCGGGAAGAATTTAGGGGAAGACATCGTTTACTCGGGAACGGTCGGGGCGGCTAGGGTCGGATATCTGTTCGCCGTTTCTTCTTTGGCCGTCAGTCTTGTGTCCGATTCTTGGAGACATGTTCAAACGGCTGCCGATGTCAGTCGGATTCTTATTTCCCGTATTTTGCAAACGGAAAACCTCTCGCCGTTTCTTTTCAATGTCAATGTGCCGGATTTGCCTTTTAAGATGCTTTGCGGCATCAAAAAAACGCGTCCGGGTTTGCGATCGTCTCCCCAAAGGGCGACTGTGCAAACAGGTGCTGACGGGAAGTTTTTTGTTTCTCTAGGTTCACAGGGAAATCCCGTCGATTGCGGGCCGGGGACTGACTTCGAAGCCATTCAAAATGGGTATGTTTCCGTTTCACCCCTTAAAATGCTTCCTGCAATGACAGACAACGAAATTGACTTTTCTGCTCTGATGTAAGGAGTAAATAACCGTGAAATCAGTTTTTTGGATTGCGGCTTCGTGTGCCGCTTTGATACTTTCCGGATGTTCGTCCGTGAAAACACCGGCGCCGATTGAGGACCGAACA
>DHJT01000026.1:6391-8922 GCA_002404465.1 Sutterella sp. UBA4713
CGTATGATGCAGCCTCTAAGGCCGATAAAGTTCAAGCTGAGTCCATTCCCGTGGACTCTTCGGGCGTCGTTCAAGTCGTCCCGAGACATCTTGCGACGGATGAAACACCGGTTGACAGCGGGCGCGTCCACGTCGTTGCTGCAGGTGATACCCTCTATAACATCGGCGTGCGGTACGGTGTCAATCCGCGGGCCCTTCAACAGTTAAACGGCATCGCCGACCCCACATCGCTTTCGATCGGACAGGAACTGCGCATTCCTTCGAGCGCACAAGAGAGCACATCGCAGGTGCCCGCGCAGTCACAAGAAATGACACAAGCCCAAGCCGATACGGCTCCCGTGATTGAAGAAGCGCATCGACCCGCTACGGCCGAAGAGGTGGCACGCAAAAAGATTGCCGAACAGGAGGCCGTTCGCAAGGCGGCTGCCCAAGGCGATTTGCATTTCATGTGGCCTGCGAAGGGCGACATTATCTCGACCTTCAAAGAAAACAAGATGGGCATTGATATTGCCGGCACGCTGGGTGAACCCGTTTACGCTGTTTTAGACGGCACCGTGCAGTATGTCGGGTCCAATGCTCCGGGGTACGGAAAATTTTTAATCGTGCGTCACAACATTCGGCTTCCCGGAAAAGGAAACACGCCCCTGATTACGGTTTACGGCAATACGTCTAAGATTTTGGTTCGTGTGAACGAGCGTGTGCGTGCCGGTCAACAAATTGCCGAGATGGGCAAGACCGATGCCGATCGCGTCAAATTGCGCTTCGAAGTGCGTCAAGGGAAACCGCTTGACCCGATTCCGTATTTAAGTGAATAAGGGCCTGCGGTACCGTCTATGGCAAGAACTCCGAAAGAGCGCTTCGCGGCATCTTTGTCCGTCGAGCGATTAGACAATGAGGGTCGCGGTGTCGGACATCGCGACGGTAAAGTGGTTTTCGTCGAAGGAGCGCTTCCCGGCGAACTCGTAACGTACGAACGGTTACGCAACAAACCGTCTTTTGAAGTCGGGCGTGTTCTTGAAATTTCCCGAGAGTCTTTTATGCGATCTGTCCCGAAATGCCCGAATTTCGGGATGGGGCCGGGTGCGTGCGGAGGATGTGCCATGCAGCACATCGACCATGAGGCGCAGGTCGCTTTCAAAGAGCGGGCGCTTCTCGATGCGCTTTGGCACATCGGCAAGGTTAAACCGGAAAATCTCTTGCCTCCTATTGAGGGGCCCTCATGGGGCTATCGGCATCGCGCACGCCTGACGGTTCGGTATGTGGAGAAAAAAGGTGGCGTTTTGGTCGGTTTTCACGAAAAGCATTCGAGTTTTGTCGCCGACATGCACGCTTGCCCGATTTTGCCCGAACACGTCTCGCAGATGCTCCCGGCATTAAGAAATCTGGTTGCCTCGCTTTCGCGTCCGGATCGCGTGCCCCAGATTGAGCTTGCGGTGGCTGCCGGCAATCGAACGGCACTGGTGTTTCGACATTTGGAACCTTTGACCGATTCCGACTTAGATAAGCTTCGGGTTGCTTCCGAAAACTTGGGTTTTGATTTGTGGCTGCAGCCCAAGGGGCCGGAATCAGCCTATCCGGTCATTGCCGAAAACCGCGATGCCTTAAAACTTATCCATCGCGAGTTCGGTGTTCAAATCGCCTTTACGCCGACGGACTTTACGCAAGTCAATCCCGCGATGAACGAAGCGATGGTCTCGCGTGCCGTGCGGCTTTTAGCTCCGATGCCGGGAAGTCGCGTGGCGGATTTTTTCTGCGGTCTCGGGAACTTTACCTTAGCCATTGCGCGACGCGCCGGATTTGTGATCGGTCTGGAAGGGAGCGACGCTCTTGTGGCGCGAGCGCGTGCCGGAGCAAAGGAAAACGCGCTGTCGGAAAAGACGACTTTCCGATCCCGCAATTTATTTACCTGGTCGCTTGCCGATTGGGACGAACTCAACGACGCTTTCGGTCCGATTGATCGTGTTTTAATCGATCCGCCGCGCGAAGGGGCTGAAGCTTTAGCACATGTGCTCTCTCAGACGGAGAAAAAACCGGCTCGGGTCGTTTATGTGTCGTGCAATCCGGCGACGCTTGCGCGTGATTTGGCAATCCTTGTACACACGGGCGCGTGGCGCGTGCTTCAGGCCGGCATCATGAATATGTTCCCGCACACGTCGCACGTGGAAAGCATGGCTGTTTTGGAACCTGCTCCGGCTAAGCAGGATTGATCGAACGAAAACAAATTCTCAAATGGGCGTGCCTTGCTAAGGCGGATTAGTTCGGCGTGCTTATCGCTTTTTTCTTCTTACTCCTGTAGTGTATTTATGCGTCTCTCGGTTTAACAAGAGCTTTTTCCGATGCATACACGACTGGAAATTCTCAAGGCTTTACACCGACAAATCGAAAAAAACGGACACCTCATCGGGGTTGCAGCCGGATGCGGTATGACGGCCCGTTCGGCTGTTGCGGGCGGAGCGGATTTTGTTTTGGCTTTAAGTGCCGGGCGCTTTCGTCAGGTCGGATACTGCTCTTTGGCCAGTCTTCTTTGCTAT
>DHJT01000071.1:0-566 GCA_002404465.1 Sutterella sp. UBA4713
CTTCACAGATTCTGTGGAAAACTTCTTCGGCCGGTCTTTTCAAGCTTTCTTCAATCGCACTGTAAAATGAAGTGCAAAATCAAACCGTTTAGGAGTTGACATGAGGCGATTGGTGTTGGCTGTTGCTCTGCTCTCCGCAATACTGACCGGGTGTGCATGGCGAGGAGATTTACCCAATAACTTTTATCGGCCGGATATTCGTATTGCAACTCCGGTTCCCGTCACGCTCGGCTTGCTTTCGGCCCGAAAACCCGATGTTGTCAAATACGGCATGTCGGTTGATTATCAACTTACGATTGACAACTACATTTACGCTTTGCAAGACGAATTCCGAGCTCAATTTCGATCCGTTCGACTTCTTGATGATCCATCTCAGTGTCCGGAGTGCGGACTTTTTGCATACTCGACATTGTCTGTGAATTTGAATCAAAGACTGGAAACCTACGAAGGCCAATTAAGGGTCGATTTCTATTCGCCGACAAAAAAGCCGATTGTTACGCTAAAAAGCAAAACCCACGGCACTGCGGCTCCCTCGGCTTCCTTGCAGTGGCAAATGGGGATTAATC
>DHJT01000071.1:615-941 GCA_002404465.1 Sutterella sp. UBA4713
GCTTGCCTCCTCAACAATTGATGAATGTGGGAAACTTATAACGGCTGTTACTGCAAGGGCTGTTACCGAACTTGTTGAGGATGTCGGGGCACAGGTAAGGAACAGTCTTGTTTTTCATCCCAAGAAGACAAAAAGCCTTCCGAGGGCGTGGAGTGCAGAGTTGGAGCTTTAGGAATTTCAATGCGACGTTTGACTTTATTTTTTGCTGTTTTGACGGTCGGACTTTCGGGATGCGCTGTGCGCGGAGATGTTCAACCAGCGGCCACATCTAAATCAGAATTTGAAGACGCCTTTTATCAGGGGAAAGAATTCAAAATTGCCGATAA
>DHJT01000071.1:976-1449 GCA_002404465.1 Sutterella sp. UBA4713
GAAGGTTACAAAGAATGGAGAATTTTTTCCCAAGGGGCGACTGGCTTTGTTCCACAAAACTCCGTTCGAGGAAATGCCATCAAACGAGCGCAAGCGTTTTGTAGAACTCAGAATGGGTACGATATGCGGGTGTTGTCAGAACATCGTGCTTCAGGGGCAAAGATTCTCGGGAATTTTCCGCGTGTTGAATTAATTTTTGTCTGCGTACCTCCCAATACCGAGGTTAATGCCTACGATCGAAAATCAATGCGTAGAATGGCTCGAGAATCGGCCATTTCCAAGATGAGCGTGGATTCTGATAAGGAAACCTACGATAAATTAGAGCAACTCGGCAGACTTCATAAATCAGGAGTTCTCTCCGATCAAGAGTTTCAAGAAGAAAAAACTCGATTGCTCGATAAAAACAGATAGTCATTGCCTTTAAATGACTTTGTTTTAAACTTGGTTTGCCTCGGACGAGAGCGTTAACCCGC
>DHJT01000071.1:1477-1663 GCA_002404465.1 Sutterella sp. UBA4713
AAATCCGCCACTCTCTTATATCGCGGTTGCGACCATATTGAACTGTGAGGCAGAGCCTCCTCGGTAGGGCGAACAGATGTATCGAGGGCAAGAACTTCTTTCTTTTGCGTTCGCGTTGCCCGTTAATCCTATTTTGTTTCTGAGTGTTGTGATACAGTCCCAGTGACCGAATCGAAGCCCACCGCT
>DHJT01000071.1:1766-2518 GCA_002404465.1 Sutterella sp. UBA4713
GCAGTAGCAACGTCGGGCTTCGAGAGGTCTCCTTGAGCGGACAACTTGCCCTCGTAGTTTATTTCCCGTGTTTGTTTGACCGACAGGTCGGACTAAAAGGCAGAAGAGGGGAGACCGAAGCGCGAAAAAACAGAGGAAGAAAAAAGCGACCCCCGTAGGATTAGGTGCCAGGGCTAATGCCCACCGCCCACTCAAACGTGCGAAACGCCCTACGCCCATCGCGGGAGAAATTATAGAAGAGTCGAAAGACTTCTTACAACAAGGGCGCTGTTAGAGCAAAGTCCTCTTTTTCCTCTATTTCCCCGTATTCCGAAACTGCTGTATAGGTTTCGTGAGTGCTCGCAATTTATTATGAGAAACCTTCAGTCCAAAGGGAAAAACATGTTAAGTGGCTAGTCGGGAGTTGATCGACAAAGTGCCGTGAACGTCAGCGACGTCAAAAATAAACAAATTAATCTGTGCCTTAACCTCTGGCTTGGACGAGTTTCCTCAGTTTTCTTAGTTTTTTTCGAGTTTTCAAGAAATATGTCATTTATTGAGCAGTGAAAAGCAGAACTTTCCCCATTCATTCATTATGAGTTGTCGCTCGTTTGCCAGAAGTGCACGGTCGTAGGCTGTCCCAAGACCACTTCCTGGCATGTCTGTCGTACGGTTGTTTTTTCCATGCAAAAGACAGAGTTCAACAGCTTCCTGATCAAATCGACGGTTGTTCCCTTTTTTGTCGTCTTTGGCCCAGGTTCTAAAAGTGGCTC
>DHJT01000018.1 GCA_002404465.1 Sutterella sp. UBA4713
TGCTGCCTGAACTTATTCGGTTCGGGTGAAACGCGGCGCTTTGCCTAAGGCGCGCATGCAAGGCACGGGAGACACAAAACGACAAGCAAAGCGCGGCAAAGCGCGCTTTGCTCTGTGGCTTACTCTCGCGCTTTGCGTTTTTCTCATCGATCAGTGGACTAAGCAGGTTATCGTTAGCCGCTTTTACTACGGAGAATTTGTCCGCGTTACAGACTTTTTTAATCTTTGCCATCTGAAAAACACCGGTGCGGCCTTCTCGTTTTTAAGTGATGCGGGCGGTTGGCAGGGTCCGGTTTTCATCGCCCTGGCTCTTGCCGTGAGCATCGCCCTTGTGTACTGGATTTACAAAGAATGCGACAAGGCAAAAACGGCTTTCCCGCTTGCGCTCATTGTTGCCGGCGCCCTCGGCAATGCCCTAGACCGCATTTTCCGCGGTGCCGTCGTCGATTTTCTAGATTTTCATATCGGGGCCGTGCACTGGCCTGCTTTTAACGTTGCCGATATTGCGATTTGTTCCGGCGCAGCTCTCTTGCTTTTTTTCGAACTCATGCGCCGCCCCCGGTAACAAACTCGCTCTCGCACAAATACTCAAGATTTTCTAATCGTTCTTTTGCCGTTTTCCGGCTTCCCGTTGTCTTCTTGTCGGGGTATTCAGGCCACCGATGCCCCAATTTTCAGGCGGCACCTCTTCGATGATAACCGACGTTGTTGCCGGATTTTTTCCCAGAACGCGAACAAGAAGTTCGGTTGCTCCGCGAATCAGTTCCGCTTTTTGCTCAACACTCGGAGCCTCCGAGCCTCCGGTGACTTTAATGATGACTAACGGCATTTCTCCTCCTAATCTGTCCTCTCGACTGATTATCACGTTTCAACCGGACGATTGGCAAGTCGCCGGTTAGAAAAATTACACAGTTTTAGTGGGAAAATTTATACACCACTTAAGCGCCTAATCGGAAGAAATGCCCCGTGCGGACGCTTTGCGCATTCTGAAAACGCGACAAGTACCTTCGGCTTTCTGTTGCAAATGTGTTTCGCCTTCTCAGGGGATTCGTTACGAATCGCGACCTATTGATGCAGATGAGTGTGTATCGAGCGATTCAAGTGAGAATTTCCGGCGATTTCTCTAAAATCCGTAAGGCAGTCCGGCAAGTTGCCGTGCTTGGGAGAAAACGACAGTGTCAGTCCTACAAGAAAAACACATCACGCTCATCGTAACGGGCAGCATCGCAGCCTACAAGGCCTGCGAAATCGTTCGACTGCTGCGTAAGACAGGCGCTCTCGTTCATGTGATCCTCACACAGGCAGCCGAGCGTTTTGTCGGAGCAGCAACCTTTGAAGCTTTAAGCGGAAATTCCGTACTAACCGACACCAATCACGTACCGCTCGCGCACATTCACTTCGCGCAAGATGCCTGCGACCTCATTCTCGTTGCGCCGGCAAGCGCCAATACGCTTGCAAAGATCGCCTCCGGTATTGCCGACAATCTTGCCTGTGAAACGATTGCCGCACGTACCGTACCGCTTCTGGTAGCGCCTGCGATGAACACAGCCATGTGGGAAAACCCGGCAACGCGCCGCAACGTACGTCTTTTAAAAGAAGACGGCGTTCTCTTTGCGGGACCGGTAAGCGGCTCTTTGGCCTGCGGAACAAACGGCGCAGGTCGCATGATCGAACCCGAAGCCGTTGTTCAGGCCGCAGAAAAAGCGCTCACAAAACCGATCCTGGCCGGAAAAAAAATCCTCGTGACGGCCGGCCCCACCTATGAGGCCATCGATCCTGTGCGCGGCTTAACGAACCGCTCGAGCGGACGACAAGGGTACGCCGTTGCTCAAGCGGCCTACGCAGCCGGTGCCGACGTCACGCTCGTTACCGGCCCCGTTTCCCTTACCCCTCCGTACGGCGTTTCTGTCATTGCCGTCGAATCGGCCCGTGACATGCAAAACGCCG
Source organism: Sutterella sp. UBA4713 (assembly GCA_002404465.1). Classification (GTDB taxonomy): domain Bacteria; phylum Pseudomonadota; class Gammaproteobacteria; order Burkholderiales; family Burkholderiaceae_F; genus Duodenibacillus. The sequence goes on from DHJT01000018.1 coordinate 1,948, forward strand.
TTTCATCTCGCCTGGCAGGAACGGATGCTTTTATCGGCGTGGCTGCCGTAGCCGACTGGCGACCGAGTCACCCCGTAATGCATAAGATTAAGAAAGACACCGACGGAGTACCGCCCCTTGTGCTTTGCGCCAACCCCGACATTTTGGCTCTCGTTGCTGCTTCCCCGAATCGGCCGGCGTGCGTCGTCGGATTTGCTGCCGAAACGGAAAATGAAGTCGAACACGCCCAAGCAAAACTTAAAAAGAAGGGACTCGATTTGATTGTGGCCAACAATGCGCCGAATACCTTCGGAAAAAAAGTCAATCGTGCTACGCTCATTACGGCCGATTCCGTTCGGGAACTGCCGGAGATGGACAAAACCGACTTATCTCGTGAGATTATTTCCTGTGTTGCACACTTACTTGAGGGTCGGCAATGAAAAAAACGAACTCACTGGATCCGGAAAACGGCGACTACGTCAAATACATCGAAGACATTCAGAACGGACGCATTAAGCCGCCTGCGAGCACAAAACCCATGCTCGAAACGTCGGTAGCCGATTCAGCCGGCTCTCAATCCGATTCGAAAAAACGGAAGGTCGGAGCACCGCCCGCAGCGCTTCAAGCTCTTGCCGTACTCCTGATTTTTGTCGGTCTCGGATTTATTTCTTTCGGTATTTTTTTCGAATCCGATGCGTTCGTTCCGATCGGAATGTTTACGCTCTTTGCCGGATTCGTTTTCTCGATGAATTTACGCAAGTGAAAATCAAACTACGCATTACGGACGAACGCATCCGTTCGCACCTACCGACCTATGCCACTAAAGGGAGTGCCGGACTGGATTTACGTGCCCTTTCGGATACCCCGCTTGTTATACAACCCGGTCAAACGACTCTCGTACACACGGGCTTGAGCATCTATATTGCCGATCCCCGTTATGCGGCACTGATACTGCCTAGAAGCGGACTCGGGCACAAAAAAGGGATTGTCCTCGGAAATCTCGTCGGTCTGATTGATTCGGACTACCAAGGGGAACTGATGATTTCCGTTTGGAATCGCTCGTCCGAAGCGTTTACGCTTAAACCCATGGAGCGCATTGCACAACTGGTGATCGTCCCTGTCGTTCAGGCTGAGTTTGACGTAGTCGAAAGCTTTACCGAAAGCGGGCGCGGGTCTTGCGGCTTCGGATCAACGGGACTACGTTGACCGAAATCGACCATGTCCCCCGTAAATCCTTCGAATCAATCGCCCGTCAAGACACATCCGGGCTTTGTTGCTTATCTTGCGCTTTTTCTGCTGATTTTGTTTTTCTCCGGACTTTCCGGACGTTTAGGACCGACGCTTGCCTGGTTTGACTACGCAACACTCGTCGGTCGTTTCGGCCTGATTCTTGATACGCAAACATTCTTGGGAGCAGGCGGTACCGGCGCTCGCGGCGGTTTTTTTTATGCCGTTTCCTTTTTACCGAGCATTATGTTTGCCGTCGGTGTCATTGAACTGGCTGCGCGTTACGGGGCTCTTGATGCGGCTCACGTCCTTCTCACGCCGATTTTGCGCCCTCTTTTAGGAATTCCGGGCGCTTGCGGCATTGCCATGATTGCGAGTTTGCAAAGTTCGGATGCCGGGGCCGCGATGACCCGCGAATTGGCCGACAAAGGCTTAATCACGGACGACGAACGCACGATTTTGTCGACCTTTGAGTTCTCGTCCGGTGCCTCGGTCATTTTCTATTTGACCGTGGCATGCGTCCTGTTTGAATTTTTGCCCGTCCACTTTTTGATTCCGCTCGGCGTTGTTCTCCTTTTTAAGGTGATCGGAGCCAATCTCGTGCGTCTTTATCTGACAATCCGGAGGCGCTCGTGAATCCCTTGGATGCGTTTACATCGGGCTTACGCAAAGGCGCCGTTATCGGCATCCGCTTTATGCTTCCTGCCGTCATTGCCGCATTTGTCGTCATCGAAATGTTGCAGGTCTCGGGACTCTTGCGCTGGCTCGGAGAACATGTATCGAGTTTGACGGCCGTCTTCGGTCTTCCGGGCCAAGCGTTGGCCGTCCTTCTGGCTGCCTGGGCCAGTGCCGCAGGTGCCGTCGGATTGACAGCCGGCCTTGCGGCACGCGGCATTTTGTCGCCCGAACACGTGGCCATTTTGCTACCGGCAATTCTCCTGATGGGGTCACAACTGCAATTTTTAGGACGCATTCTCGCCGTTGCCGGCGTTCAAAGTGCTCGTACGCCGCTTATCATGATCGTCGGACTTGTCAACGCCGCCGGATCGATGCTCGTTATGCGATTTTTGATCCTTTGAGAAACGCTGTTACAAAAAAGAAAGGGACATAAAAACCCCTGAACCCTGCAGCCGTTACAATGCGGAACTTTAATTCGGTTAAGTTCTATGCAGTTTTTTCCGTTCACGCGCGATACCTATCCTCTGTGGCTTTCCTTCTGGGAAAAAACACGGAACCGTACGGCGGATATGACGTTTATCAACCTGTTCGGGTGGGCACCGGTTTACGGCCTTGAAGCGGCCGTTGAAGGCAACCTTTTTTGGGTTCGCCGAACGCAAAACGGCGAGCCTAGTTTTTGGATGCCCCTCGGTGAGACGCGCGACATCGATTGGAATCAGGCCCTTTCTTCCTTCCCTGCCGGGACGCATTTTGAACGCATACCGGTTGCCATTGCAAAGCAAATGCATGAGACATGTCCGCGCGTAACAGACCCCATTGACACGCCCGATCAAAACGAATACCTATATGAACGAAGCGCCTTGGCAAGTTTTACCGGTCGCAAGCTTCATAAAAAACGCTCGCACATCAATGCCTTCGAGCGCCTGTACGGCGTCGACTACAGGGCTCTTACCCCTAAAGACATCTCGGCGATTACAGCTTTAAGTGAAGCTTGGCTTGCCGCGCAAACGGACTCGGATGCCTCCTTGCGTAGCGAACACGAGGCCCTTGTGCGCATGCTCTCGCTTTGGGATATTGATCCGAGCGTGCGTTGCGGCGGTTTATTTCACGAAAACCGACTCATCGGTTACGACTTCGGATCGGCCGTAAGCGATGACATGTTCGTTATTCACGTGGAAAAAGGACTTGCCGAGTATCGCGGCGTCTACCCGACGCTTGTCAAGTACTTTGCCGAACAAAGCGTTAATCCGTCGTTCACATACATTAATCGCGAACAGGATTTGGGCGATGCGGGCTTACGGTACTCGAAGATGACCTATCAACCCGCAGACTTCGTTCGCAAAGTCGCCTTCTCGCTCCGTTAGAACTTGGCGTAAAGCGCTTTAATCGTCTCAACGGCATCGGCCTCAAGCCAGTAGTCGCACACGTCGATAATCGGCGCTTCCGGATCGGTATTGACGGCCACAATCACTTTGGAGTCTTTCATGCCGGCCAAGTGCTGAATCGCCCCGGAAATCCCGAACGCCATATATAGGTCCGGAGCCACGATTTTTCCGGTTTGTCCGACCTGCGTATCTGCCGGAGCAATAAAAGCATCGACAAGAGCTCGCGTTGACGCTAAGCCTGCGTGAAGTCGATCGGCCAAGTGTTCGGCAGCCTTAAAACCGTCCTCGTCAATCACACCGCGGCCTGCCGCCACCACAATACGGGCCGATTCCAAATCCACACCTCCGTCGCTTCTTTTTTCGGAGTCGACGACCGTAAAGGCTCTCGGAGAATCCGCCGGTTCTATTTTTTTCACGCAAGCGGGATCTGCTTTGTCCGAGACAGGGTCAAAGGCTGTTGTCCGCACGGTCGCAAAAACCGGAGAGACCGTAATTTTGACCGTCGCAAGGAGGCTTCCTGCGTAGATAAAGCGCTTAAAGGTATCGGGGGCGACAACGTCGCAAATTTCCGACAAAGCCGGCACCCCTTTGAGGGCAGCAACGCGCGCCATCACGGCTTTACTTCGGGAACCTGCATCAAAAAGAACGTGCGAATAACCGTCGGCAACCTGCGCAACTTGTGCAGCGGCATTTTCAATACCGACATCGGAGATCGGACATGACAAAACACACCGAACGCCCTCGTACCGCGTCACTTGTTCGAGTTCTTCTCCGGACAGATTGCCGACAACAAGCACATCGGCCTGCGCGTCGATCTTTAAAGCGCAGGCAATCGTGTGGCGCGCTACGACGATTTCCTTTCCTTCGGTTGCCAAACAGACCGCCAAAACGCTCATTTTCCCGGCTCCTTGATAACTTTCTTTTCATGAATCAGTTTAAAGAGCAACTGATCGACCGAATCGAGTTTTTCCGCTGCACGCTCTCGGCTCGGTTCAACAACACTCACAATCGACGTTTTCCGCGACGTATCGACGTGAAGCATCGCCGTCTCCAAAACATCAATCGGCTTTTTCCGCGCTTTCATCATGCTCGGGAGCGTCACATAACGCGGCTGAGCCAAACGCAAATCCGCCGAAACCACGGCAGGAAGCTCCCCGCGCACATGTGTCAGGCCCGCGTCGGTTTCTTCCCAAACGTCAAGCCCCGCGTCGCTTCGTTCAATCCGAGAAGCACACGTTGCAACGGGCCAATTCAAAAGGGCCGAGAGCATTGCAGGAACCTGACCGGCATCGTTATCAATCGCTTGTTTTCCGAGAAGCACTAAGTCGGGCGCTTCCCGGCGCACAACCGCTGCAAGAATCTCGGCTACGGTAAAAGGCTCGACCGTCTCGTCGAGCTTGACGTGAACGGCACGATCGGCGCCGATCGCCAAGGCAACGCGTAGCGTATCGGTCGTTTTATCCGGACCGATTCCGACGGCAACGACCTCACGAGCCTGCCCGGACTCTTTGAGTTGCACGGCCGCTTCAACCGCAACTTCATCAAACGGATTGATGCTCATCTTCAGTCCGGCAAGCTCGACGTCTTTACCGTCTTGCCTCGGATGCACTTTCACGTTGTAATCGACAACGCGCTTGACTGCCACAAGTACTTTCATCGCATGAATTCCTCCGACCGCCCTCTTCCTATGGCAGCCGCAAAAAACTAGTTTGGGATTATACGAAAGAAGACTCAAGAAAAAATTTTCCTTATCGGATACGCGTCGCCTTCGGGCGCGTCACCAAGGATTTTTTATGCATTTCGTGGCATAGTGGTGCCGCACAGTCGGGCTCCTGTCCGATTTACGACTTTTTCACTTTTATCTTTCGGAGTCAAAACCCATGTTAAGCGACATTGAAATCGCCCAATCAACCGAACTCAAGCGCATTGATGATTTGGCGCATGAGTGGGGTCTTGCGGACGATGAATTCGAACCGTACGGACGCGACAAAGCCAAAGTAAGGTTGCA
>DHJT01000087.1 GCA_002404465.1 Sutterella sp. UBA4713
CGGGGTGAAGTGGCTTGATGTGGCGGGGCTCTCCTAATGACTCCGTACCCTCTGGCTTACGACGCCGACGGTTGTGCGCGTGATATATCCTTTTTTTGCGCTAACCGGGCTTGGGACCTTCTTTTTGCAAAGCGGGCACGTTGATTCGCGGTAGGTCTTCAAGTGGAGGATATTAGGAGAAAAAACATGGCAAGCGGTATTGTCAAATGGTTTAACGACGCCAAAGGATTCGGTTTTATTACTCCCGATGAGGGCGGAGAGGATTTGTTCGCCCACTTCTCGGCCATCGAAATCGACGGTTTTAAGACCCTCAAGGAGGGTCAGAAGGTCACGTTTGACGTTGTGACCGGCCCCAAGGGCAAGCAAGCTGCCCACATCAAACCCGAGAAATAATTCTTGACGGTTTTACACAAACGCCCTTGCCCTGAAAACGCGAGGGCGTTTTCGTATAAATTCCCCGACATGGTCCGACACGTCCTTCTTATAATCGGACTACTTGTGTATTCTTTTTCGGTAACGGCCATGGAGACTCTTTCTCTTCGTATCAACGATCAAACGCTTGAACTCGAAGTGGCACGTACCGAGGCCGAACGTGAACGCGGATTGATGGGGCGCTGCGAGCTGAAAGAAAATACCGGCATGGCTTTTTTCTTTAATCCCCCGGAGTCCGTCGGATTTTGGATGAAAAACACCCTCATCAATCTTGACATTGCTTTTATCGATGAGGCCGGGTATGTGTTTCACACCGATACGATGCGCGCCAATTCATTAACGCTCCATCACTCATACGGTCTTGTCTCCGTTGCCATTGAACTGCCGCAGGGAACCCTGCGCCGACTACGAATTAAACCGGGGACGTACTTTCCGGAACTGGACCGCAAAACACAAACCCATACGCAAACGCCGTAATTCTGAAAATCACACAAAGGGAACCCCATGAGCACATTTGAAGTGACAGGCAACGTCGATCCGCTCCTGACCGTTCGCATGCAAAAAGGCGACGTTCTTTTTGCCGAAAGTAATGCCATGGTTTCCATGGATAAGTCCTTAACGCTCACAGGCGTTGCTCGCGGCGGTGTTTTAAGCTCGCTCGGGCGTAAACTCCTAAACGATGAGAACTTTTTTCAAGAACGCTTTGAAGCCAAAGAGGGACCCGGCACGGTACTTCTTGCTCCGACCATTCCCGGCGACGTCAAGCTCTTAGATATCGGGGCTCGGACCTACATGCTTTCAGACGGCGCGTATCTTGCAAGTACCGAAGGCGTTACGCTTGAAGTGAAATCCCAAAGTTTGGGGAAAGCCCTCTTTTCACGCTCCGGCGGCCTTTTCCTCATGAAAGCTTCCGGAAGCGGCACTCTGGCCGTTTCCGGTTTCGGATCGGTTCGCTCTCTTACCGTCACGCCCGACTCGCCTCTTGTTGTCGATAACGGACACGTCGTGGCATGGGATGCGGGGCTCAAACATGAGTTGACGGTTAACACCGCTCACCGAGGCTTTTTCGGCAAACTCATCGAAAGCGCCGTCACCGGCGAAGGCATCGTTCTGACGTTTACGGGAACGGGATGCGTCCTTGTCTGCTCACGAAATCGCGGCGGGTTCCTTGACTGGATTGCCGGGAACCTGCCTCAAGAAAAAGCCGCGAAGAACGGCTAACCGATATCGAACCCGGTGCGCTTACGCGGGTCTTTTGGAAAACTGCAACGAATACAAGTGCGCATATTGGCCCTTTTTTTCCAGAAGCTCCGTATGGCACCCCATTTCGACGATACGCCCGTCCTTAATAACAACGATAAGGTCCGCTCCCTCAATCGTCGAGAGACGGTGCGCAACAACAAACGTCGTGCGCCCGCGCATAAGTTCTTTGAGCGAATCCTGGATGTATTTTTCACTTTGCGTGTCAAGGGCACTCGTGGCTTCGTCCAAAAGCAGAATCGGGGCATTCTTTAAAAGGGCGCGTGCAATGGAAATGCGTTGTTTTTGCCCGCCGGAAAGCCGACTTCCGGCCTCTCCGACCGGGGTATCGAGCCCCTTGGGAAGCGACTCGATAAAAGGCATCAGGTACGCCGCCCGAGCCGCCGCTTCAATCGCCTCGCGCGTTGCGTGTTCTTGTCCGAAGGCAATATTGGCGGCAATCGTGTCATCGAAAAGGACAACATCTTGGCTGACAAGGGCCAGATTTTTTCTCAGACTCTTGAGTGTCACGGCACTTTGCGGTACTCCGTCAAAATAAATCTCGCCGGTGCTCGGAGCCCAAAAACGCGGAATCAGGTTAATGATGGTCGATTTTCCGGCACCCGAATCTCCGACAAAGGCAATCGTTTGTCCCGGTTTCACATCGAGCGTGAAATCCGTCAGCGCGTTGTTTTTAGCCCCCTCATAGCGCAGTGAAACCCCGTCAAAGCGTACGCCTCCGGTCAAACGCGGCAATTCGGTCTTTCCCGTATCGGCCTCCGGCAACTCGTCGATAATCGAGTAGATACTGTCGCACGCAGCCGTCAGCCGTGCAATCGAGCCGTTAAGACTCGCCAGGTGCCGAATCGGCGGCAAGAGCATCAGTAAGGCCGTTAAGAACGTCACGAACTCGCCCATCGTAATGGCGCCCTGATGGGCCTGCGTTAAGGCAACGACGATGACGACGGAAACGGCACCGACCGCAACGAAACGCGTCATCGGCGTTCCGGCGCTCGAAACAAGTTGCATACGCAAGGCGAATTTGCGAATTTGCGCATTCACGGATTTAAAAAGTGCTTCTTCCCGCGCATATCCGTCGCAAACCTTAATGACATAACGCGCATCAATGGCTTCCTGGATCACTCCGCTCAATTGGCCCAGCGTGAGTTGGTACTTTTTGGCGTACTCACGCATGCGGCGCGTTACCCAACGCAAAATCAACGTAATCAGCGGTGCAATGACAAGCGAGACCAGTGTCAACTGCCAATTTTGGAAGAATAGAACAATAATAAGGCCTAAGACTTGCAGGGAATCCCGAACAATCGACGTCAAGATCTCGGCTGCGGTCCCTAAGGCATTACTCGCTTCATTGATGAACTTGGAAACAACGATACCCGACGGGAATTTTTGATGGGATGCTGCCGGCCATCGAATAATATTGTCGAACATCTTGGCGCGCAAAACCGCGATAACGCTTTGCGAGACGCTCTGCAAAAGGTAAGAACTTGCAAAAGTCGATGCGCCGTGCAAAAAAGCAATCGCCACCAATGCCGCCGGCGCCCAATAAATCACGTTGGGATCTTTCTCATAAAATCCGGCATCCGTGAGTTTTCCGACAAAAATCGCAATGACAGAGGCAGCGCCCGCCGTCACAATCATGGCAACAACGGCAGCCGCGATGGTTCCCTTGTAGGAACCGAAAAGTTTGATGAGGCGTTTAAAACTTTTTTCGGGCGCTTGGCTTTTCGGCGTTTCAGCCTTCGGAGTATCGGTCATGGAATGTGCTTATCGTTGCAAAAGTGCAACTAAAAAATTTATCCGCGTAATCGGACGGATTTTACAGGCTCCTTCTTCTTTAATGCGAAAGAAGCCGCCCCTATAATAAGAAAGTTCTAACTGAGGTTCCCATGACGACCGTTTTATGCCGCCTTCCCAATCATGTCGGCGATTGTTGTATGTGTCTGCCGGCCTTGCGCCTCTTGCAAGCAAGCGGATTTACTCCGGCACTTGTCGGCAAGCGCTGGGCCGGTGACCTTGTGGCCGGCATGGGCTGGCGTTTCGATCCGATTGAAGGCCATTTTTTCGACGATGTCACGCGCATTCGATTTATCGCGCGTAATGCCGGTGCCAAGTACGGTCTCTTAATGCCCAATTCCTTCGGCTCTGCCCTTCTATTCCGTTTTGCCCATGTGCGTGTAGCCGGCCTTTCAACGGATTTGCGCGGTTTCCTTTTAAACGATTCGATTAAAGAACCGGGGCCCTGCCATGAAGTCGAACGTTTTTTTTACGTTGCGCACGAAGCCGTCAAAGCCTGGGGCGGGACTCCGGCTTGGGATAACGCCCCGAAGAACTTAGGACTCCTCGTTTTAAAGCGTCACGAGGCGGCAGCCCGAAATTTACGGCGGGAATACGCCATCCCGGAGCGCTATGCGATTTTGGCGCCCGTCGCAAGGGGGTTACATAAAGGGCATGTGAAATACTGGTCGCACTTTAACGACTTATGCGCTCCGCTTCGCGCCATGGGAATCGAACCCATTGTCATTCCGTCAGTCCGCGAAGAACAGCAAGCGAAAACCTTGTGCCCGGATGCCATGTTCCTGCCGCCTATGGGATTGGGTAATTTTGCCGCCCTTGCCAGACATGCCGAATTCGTGATTGCCAATGATTCAGGCGTCAGTCACGTTGCAGCCGGACTCGGAATCAAACAGATTACGCTTGTCGGCGTCACGGATTCCAAACGTACGGGGCCCTGGAATCCTCAAGCCATTGTGCTCGGCTCCAAAGGCGCCTGGCCCTCCGTAACGGACGTTTTAGAAGCAATCGACCGTATCCGCCAGTAGCGCAGCATCCGCAAAGTCCTCTGTCGCACAATGTCGGTATGCATAGTAGGCGCTTTGCACTCCGGGGACGGTACGGACCATCTGAATGAAGTGGTCGGTCGGACGGACCGTTCCTTTAAGCCGTACCGTGCCTTTTCGATTGTGTGCATTGATTTCAAGGCGTACGGCAACTCCGGTATCTTCGCTTCGCGCTTGGGAAATCCATCGATAAAGCTCATCGAGAGCTGTCGTATCCGTGATTCGCACGACGGCCGTTGCACGGAAATCCAACCGCACTTTCTCTAAAGTTTTAACGACATCGACAATAAAAGAAAGACCTCCGGTTCGTCGATCTTCCTGAACTTTGCCGGTCAGAGCCAAGACTTCATCGGGCACTAAAAGTGTGCGGTACCGTTCGTAGACGGCGGAATATAAAACCGCCTCTTGCGTATCAACACCGTCACTGAGTGTTATGACAGCCATTTTCCCGCGTTTACCGGCAATGACCCGCACGTTTGCCACAAGACCGGCAATCGTCACGGCATTGCGCCCGATCTGAAGGGAGGCAAACGGCGCTGAGACAGCTTTGACTTCCTGGCGATAGGACGCAAAGGCATCGCCCGTTAAGCAAAACCCGAAAACTTCTCTTTCTTCGGAAAACCGTTTTTTCTCATCCCATTTTTCCGAAGAAAGCCAACTGACAATGCGCTCGGGCTCGCCGAATGCATCGGCAAAAAGGCTTGCCTGTCCGGCATTGGCGGCTACGGCTTGTGCCGCGATAACGGCCTGCTCGGCATTGGCAAAGAGTTTCCCGCGGTCTTCGTCTAAAGAATCAAAGGCTCCTGCACGGGCTAATTGTTCAATGGTCTTCTTATTGACACTCGGCACACGTGCCGCCAAATCAAAGATATCGATATAGGGCCCGTTCATACGGCGTTCATCGAGGATGTCTTCAACGATTTGCTGACCGACGCCTTTAACGGCACCCAGACCGAATCGCACGCTGTGTTCGTCGGGAACCGTGTAATACCACTCACTTTCATTAATGTCAGGAACAAGAATACGAATGCCCATCTCGCGTGCATCGTCGACCAACGCATGTGTTTTCTCGCCCTGATCCATCACAAGACACAGGTTCCCGGCAAAAAATGCGGCCGTATGGTGTGCCTTCATGTAGGCCGTTTGCCAAGCCACATACGAGTAAGCCGCTGCGTGCGACTTATTAAACCCGTAGCCGGCAAATTTTTCCATCAAGTCGAAGATTTCCGTGGCCGTCTTTTCATTAACGCCTCTGTCGGCAGCGCCTTTGAGGAATACCACGCGCTGCTTTTTCATTTCCTCGACGTTTTTCTTGCCCATCGCGCGACGCAGTAAGTCGGCGCCGCCGAGCGAGTACCCGCCGATCGCACGGGCCACGAGCATGACCTGTTCCTGGTAGACCATGATGCCGTATGTTTCCCGCAAAATCGGTTCCATCCGTGCATCGAGATATTCGACCTTCTCGCGCCCGAACTTACGATTAATAAAGTGCGGGATTTGGTCCATGGGACCGGGGCGATAAAGCGCGTTTAATGCGACTAAGTCTTCTAAGCAATCAGGCTGAGCCTGTCGCAATTGATTGCGCATGCCTTCCGATTCAAATTGAAAGACGGCCCCCGTGTTCCCCTCGCGAAAAAGTTCGAGCGTCGCTGGGTCATCGGTCGGAATGCGACTCAAATCAAAATGCTCCGTCGGGTGAAGACGGTCGACATACTCGACGATTTTGGCAAGAATCGTAAGCGTCGTAAGGCCTAAAAAGTCGAACTTGACAAGACCGACGTTTTCCACGTCTTTCTTATCGAATTGACTGACGGTGTTTTCCGGCTTTCCGTCGGCGTTATAAAGAGGGCAAAAGTTCGTGAGTTTCCCCGGGGCAATTAACACGCCGCCGGCGTGCATGCCGAGGTTACGCGTCAGCCCTTCCAAATCGTGCGCGTACTCCATGAGTTCTCGATACTCTTCTGAGGCCGCGAGCGTCTGAAACTCAGGCTCCATGAGGGCCGCTTTTTCAAGCGTAATGTCCATCCCGGGCTTTTGCGGGATGAGTTTGGCAAGTTTATCAGCCTGGCTGTAGCCCATGCCGAGCACACGACCGACGTCACGGACAACGGCCTTTGCGCCCATCGCGCCGAACGTTGCAATCTGACTGACGGCGTCTTTGCCGTACGTGCGCTTAACGTACTCAATGGTTCTGTCGCGATTAAACTGACAAAAATCCACGTCAAAGTCGGGCATCGAGACGCGTTCGGGGTTTAAGAATCGCTCGAAAAGCAGGCCGTAGTGCAAGGGGTCCAAGTCCGTAATCCCCAGGGAGTACGCGACCAAAGAGCCGGCTCCGGACCCACGTCCCGGCCCCACGGGGACCCCGTTGCGTTTTGACCAATTAATAAAGTCCTGAACGATAAGGAAGTACCCGGGAAACTTCATTGAAATGATGGTTTTCAGTTCATAATCCAAGCGCTCTTTGTACTCAGGGCGCCTGGCATTGCGCTCTTTTTCATCCGGATACAAAAACGCAAGACGCCTTTCCAATCCCTCTTCGGAGAGCTTGACCATGTAGTCATCCAGGCTCATGCCACCCGGCGTCGGGAACACCGGCAATTGCGGCTTTTGTAATACGCCGTCAAGATTGCAACGCCGGGCAACGACCACCGTATTTTTAAGCGCCTGCGGCATGTCGGCAAAAAGATCTGCCATCTCCTCGGCCGACTTCATGTACTGCTCTTGCGTAAACTCATGCGGCCGTGTTGAATCGGCCATCACGCGGCCCGTTGCGATGCACACGCGAGCTTCGTGTGCTTTAAACTCTTCACGCTTTAAAAAAAACACCGGGTGTGTGGCTACGACGGGAATTGCCATCTTGACGGCAAGATTAGCCACACGCGAAACTAAAACGTCGTCTCCCCTACGCCCTGCGCGCTGTACCTCTAAGTAAAAGCGTCCCGGGAAAACCGATTGTAGAAATGCCGCCTCCTCTTGAGCTTCGGAAAACTTCTTTTCCATCAGTTTGGTTTCAACAAGGCCTTTAGGGCCTCCGGATAAAGCAATCAACCCCTGACAGGACTTGAGCGTTAGCCACTCGGTGCGAATTTCACCGCG
>DHJT01000019.1 GCA_002404465.1 Sutterella sp. UBA4713
GTTTAGAACAGTCGGCTCAAGTGTTTAAAAAATATGTCGAGGAAAAATCCGGGGGCGAGATTGTCGTGAAAACATTTCCAGCTTCACAGCTCGGTGGTGAGCGTGAAATGCTCGAGAGCATTCAGATGGGCACATTGGAATGCGGAACGATCACGAATGCACCGTTTTCAAACTTTTTGAAAGAAACTTTGGTTTTTGATATTCCGTTTGTGTTCTCCAAGGCGGAACACGCACATCGCGTCTTGGATGGGGATTTCGGCCAGTATCTTTTGGATCTCGTTGAAAAACGTATGGGTGTTAAAGCGCTTGTTTTCGGCGAGAATGGCTTGCGCCATTTCACCACAACGAAGGTTGCTGCTCATTTGCCTAAGGACTTGGCAGGACTGAAATTACGCGTCATGGAAAATCCTGTCCATATGGAAATGATTCGCGGCTTGGGAGCTATACCGACACCTATGGCATTTGCCGAGTTGTATACGGCGCTTGCACAGGGCGTTGTTGACGGACAGGAAAATCCTGTCGCACTTAATCAATCTATGCGATTTTACGAAGTGCAGAAATACATGATTAAGACCGGACACTTGTATGCCCCGTACATTTTTGTTTTATCGAATGATTTTTACAACTCTCTTTCGGAAAAGCATAAGCAAATTGTACTGGACGGCGCGAAATTGTGGCGAAAAACCGAGCGGGATCTCAATGCCAAGCAATGTGAATCGGGTGAGGAATTTATGAAGAGCAAGGGATTGACAATCGTCGAACTTACCCCGGAAGAACATGCTCAATTTCAAAAGGCTACCAAAAGTGCCGAACAGATGGTGCGTAAGTCGGTTGGAGATGTCATTGTCGATCGCTTTATGAAGGCTGTAGAGGAAGCTAAATGAGCGATTAAACAGCAAGATTGGACGTTGTGATTTCGTCTTTCTTTTTCACTCTGCGGGGTTGTTCTCTCTCCCGGAATGACTCCGCACATTTTCGAGATTTTCATGATTCAAGGTCTTTTAGCTCTGAAAGAGCGGCTTGTTCGAATCGAAGTGTTGGCTTGTGGATTCTTGCTCATCGTTATGACTCTTGTCATTAGCTATGGAATGTTTGAACGCTTCGTCATTCGTCACGGTGTCGGTTGGACCGATGAACTTTCACGCTACGTAAGTATTTGGGCAATCTTTTTCGGAGCGAGTCTGGGTATTGTCCGCGGAGCACACGTCGGTGTCGAGGTGTTTGTGCGGTGTCTTCCCGAATCCTTACAACACTGGGCAGAGAAGATTTCACTTCTAATTTGCACGATTTTCACCGGGGTTTTGACCTGGCAGGCTGTGTTGTATTTCATCCGACTGGATAACTCCGGTCAGGTTACGCCTGCGATGCTCATACCGATGTCTTGGGCGTTTTTAGCTGTCCCTGTCGGTTGTGCCTTCATGTGTGTGCATTTTCTAATTGAACTTGTCACACACGGCGAAAAGCAAAAAGATACAGAGGTGATGCATGGGTGAGATTCTTTTGATCGCATTGGCAACATTCATTATTTTGAATGTCCCTATTGCGTTTAGTATCGGCGGCGCGGCACTTCTTGCTATCTATATGCAGGGGAAAATCCCACTTTTTATTGTCGCGCAAAAACTTTTCACCGGGATGGATTCATTCCCTCTCTTGGCAATTCCGCTATTTATGATTGCCGGCATTTTGATGGAGCGGGGCGGTATTTCCGCACGGCTGATTATGTTGGCCAAAAACTGCGTCGGGAATATCTACGGGGGCCTTGGCATCGTAACGATTCTTGCGAGCATGTTCTTTTCTGCTATTTCCGGATCTGCTCCTGCTACGGTTGTTGCAATTGGATCGATCATGATTCCGGCGATGATCAAAGATGGTTATGACAAACGATTTGCTGTCGGTCTGATGGCAGCGGCCGGAACAACAGGGTTTGTGATTCCGCCGTCGATTCCCTTGGTGACGTATGGCATTACGATGAATGCCTCAATCGGAAAGCTTTTTGCTGGCGGCATTGTTCCTGGAATTCTCATGGGTTGCGCCATGATGCTTGTCTGTTATGTCGTGAGCCGTCGACATGGATACAAATCTAAAAATTTCGTCAAGTTGGAACCGGGAAAGGCTTTAAAAGAAGCAAGTTGGGGAATCATGATGCCTGTGATTATCCTCGGAGGTATTTACGGTGGCATCTTTACCCCGACCGAGGCGGCGGCTGTGGCGACGGTCTATAGCTTTATTGTCGGAAAATTCATCTATAAGGAACTTACTTGGAAGGAATCCTTCAAGAGTTTTGCGGACGCAGCGGTGCCGTCGGCTATGGTCATGATGATTATCGGGTGCGCGGCGTCAATGAGTTGGATTATGACAACTCAACAAATTCCGGTTGCCGTGACGAACTACTTAACGAGTTTTACAACATCGCCTTACATGATGCTTCTTATCCTGAATCTTATTTTGTTGATTACGGGATGTCTTATGGAGGTGAATGCTGCCGTGATTCTTTTAGGACCGATTATGTTGCCGATTCTCATGACTTTCGGAATTGATCCGGTTCACTTCGGCGTTGTCATGATTGTGAACTTAGCAATCGGGCTTCTCACACCGCCTTTAGGAATCAATCTTTTTGTGGCAAACGGGTTGCGTAAGGATGTTGCTTTCAAGGATGTCGTCCGCTACTCATTGCCGTTCCTATGCATGTTGGGAGTTGTTCTTATCGCAATAACGTTTATGAGCCAACTTGTGCTCTTTACGGCGAACCTCCTCGGATAACAAATTTTTATACGGAGACAAAGAATGTCTGAAACAGTACGCGTGGCAGTCATGCAGGTTGCCCCGGTGATCTTCAACAAAGATGCGACAATTAAGAAAATGGAAAAACTGGTTCCGGAGGCAGCCAAAGCCGGAGCCAAGTTGGTCCTTTTCCCGGAAGCATTTATTCCATGCTATCCGCGAGGAATGAGTTTTGGATCCAATGTCGGCAAAAGAACGGATAAGGGGAGAAAGGATTTTCGACTGTATTACGAAAATTCCGTAGCTGTTCCCGGACCGGACTGCGATAAGCTCGCGGCTATTGCTGCCCAAAATGAGATTTATCTTGTTACAGGGCTTATTGAAAAAGACGGAGGCACAGTTTATTGCACGGTTGTATTTTTTGGGCCGGACGGAAGTTATCTTGGAAAACACCGAAAGTTGATGCCCACCGGGTCTGAACGTCTTATTTGGGGGCGGGGAGACGGCAGTACTTTGACGACAGTGGACACGCCGTTTGGACGACTTGGGGCAGTTATTTGTTGGGAGAATTACATGCCTTTACTCCGTGCAACAATGTACGGAAAAGGGGTCGACATTTATTTGGCTCCGACCGCCGATAGCCGCGATTCGTGGCAATCAACACTGCAGCATATTGCGATTGAGGGACGCTGTTTTGTTATTGGGTGCAATCAGTATGTCACGAAAGATATGTATCCGAAGGAGGTCTTAGATTCCGGGGAGCTTGACTCTGAGGCGGAAGTGATGTGCAGAGGCGGAAGTGCCGTGTTAGACCCCCTCGGAAAATATGTTTGCGAACCTTTGTATGGAAAAGAAGGCATGCTCATTGCTGATTTAGACATGGGCATTCGTGCTGAAGGACAGTATGACTTTGATGTATCAGGTCACTATGGACGGCAGGATGTTTTTAATCTTGTAGTCGACGAACGAGCAAAGACGGGATTTACTTTTATCAAGAATTAACCTCTTCCCCCTCCTTATGTAAAAGGACTCCCCTTTGCGCATTAATGCGCAAAGGGGATGCATTCTGAGTTTTGTCATGAACACATTTTCGTACTTTAACCCGGTTAAGCTTGTTTTCGGTCCGGGGGTGCTCAGCCGAGTCGGGCGAGAACTTCGTTTCTTGGTTGATGTCGGAGCCTCTGTGCTCGTCGTTTATGGCGGTGGTTCCGTTAAGCGGAACGGAGTATTGCATCGAGTACTCTCTGAGTGTCGTAATGCCGGATTGCGCTACGTTGAACGTGGAGGTGTCCGTCCGAATCCGACAGTGGAATTTGTACGAGAAACAATCGATATCATTCGGCGAGAAAAAATCGATGTGGTTTTGGCTGTCGGGGGAGGAAGCGTCATTGACACGGCCAAGGCAAGTGTCCTTGGGGAGGCATATGAGGGAGATGTATGGGACTATTTCTGTGGAAGGGCTGATAAACCTGCACGCCTTCCGATTGTCACTGTGTTAACAATTCCGGCAGCAGGATCAGAACAGTCAGCACGTTGTGTGATTTCTAATGGAGAAATTAAAAATGGGGCTGGGAGCGAATTAATGAATATCCGACCCCGAGTGTCGATAGTTGATCCGCATACCTTTGTGTCATTGTCACACCGACAGATGGCCGCAGGTGTCTCGGACATGATGAGTCATATATTTGAACGGTACTTTACAAATACGAGAGGAGTTGAATTCACAACAGAAGAATGCGAAGGCGCTCTTCGCGTCACGATGCAAAGCGCACAGCGTATCACAACAAATTGGAACGATTTGGAAGCCTGGGAACAGGTTGGGCTTGTTGGTAGCTTCGCACACTGCGGATTTTTCGGAATGGGACATGAAGAAGACTGGGCCTGTCATGCGATGGAGCACGCCCTTTCGGGATGGAATCCTTCAATTGTCCATGGAGAGGGGCTTGCAGTGATAACGCCGGCGTGGATGCAACACGTTTGGAAAAACAATCCTGAGCGATTTATGCGATTTTCACGACATGTCATGGGAGTGAGCTGTGTCGGATCTCAAACTGAAGTGATAACTCTCGCTATTGAAAAATTGAAAAATTTTTATGCTTCTCTAGGGCTTCCGACTTGCCTTGCGGAGCTCGTTGGTGAAGAAATTCCTTATGAGAAAATTTCCGAACTTGCGACGCAATTTGGTGGTAGTATCGGGCATTTCTGCGTTTTGCAAAAAGAGGATGTTTGCAAGATTCTGAAATCAGCATAGGAACCTCCTAAAGGGCGTACAACACTTACGTAGGTTTCATGCCGCATACAGTGAAAAATGTGTCAGAAAGCTACGTTACGGAGCTGGACGTCAGATTTGGCCCGCGCGTGGTAAATGTTTTTCACAGCAATCTGACTTATAGATTCATACAGATAGCTTTGCTTTTTTAACTTGAAGGAGGGTGTATGTCTGACGCAATGTCAGGCAAGCAAGCGCTTATGCG
>DHJT01000017.1:0-222 GCA_002404465.1 Sutterella sp. UBA4713
GCGTTGCCGAGGGTCTTCTCGTCAAAGTCGAAGTGATTGTTGTGATGACCGGCTTTGCGGTTGGTACCGACTTGAACGTAGGTTCCCTTGCCGCCGGCCGCTTGGACTGTGCTCATAAAGTGCGAGTAATCTTCGGAGGCGCCGAAGCTCTTACGCTCGATAATGTTGTTAAAGACGCCCATTTCCTTGGCTTCTTCTGCAACAACTTTGGCGCATTCCGGG
>DHJT01000017.1:253-5032 GCA_002404465.1 Sutterella sp. UBA4713
GTCGGACGCTCCGCTCTTTGTGCCGCCCATAAGTTTGATCGAGTAGCCGCAACCCCACATGTCGGCTGCTGCCTTGCCGATGCGCTGAACTTCGCCGAACATATACTCGTTTAGGTCACTCGTGATGCCGCGTGTCTCAAGGACAAGGACGGCCTTGGGCGGAATGACGTTACGGCCTTCGCCGCCGATGAGCTTGCCGACCGTAATGCGGGTATCACCCTTGCCCGAGCGCGGAATCGCATGCATGTTAAGTGTTGCCGTAGCGGCTGACAACAGCGCATTTTTGCCTTCTTCCGGAGCATTGCCGGCGTGGGCAGGAACGCCTGTGTAAGTGATATCGGCCTTTGTGGTCGCCAAGAAGTTTGTTGTGCCGCAGATGACAGTCCCGAGATCGGCTGCTTGGAAGCCGATGTGCATACCGAAGATTGTGTCAACACCTTTGACGGCACCGGCATCGACCATCGGGGTCGCACCGCGAACACCTTCTTCCGCAGGCTGGAAGATAAAGCGGATTTTGCCCTTGAGCTGATCCTTGCATGTGGCGACAACTTCGGCAAGCGCTAGCCCGATTGTCACATGCGCGTCATGGCCGCAGGCGTGCATGGCACCCTTGTTGACCGAGGCAAAACCTTCGGCTGTCGGACGATGTGTCGGCTCGTCGCACTCGGTGCAGTCATTGCTGTCCATGTCGAAACGGACGGCAAGGAAGGGGCCGTCGCCACCGAAATCCATGTCGGCCCAGAAGCCCGTAAGGCCCCCCGTCATCTTAGCCACAAGTTCCGGATCGGCACCCTGAGCAATGGCGCGCTCTTGATGTTTTTTCAGAACGTCCGGAGCCGGAACTCCCATCATGGACTCGACTTTAACGGCGTCTTTGCCCATCGTGATTTTGTATCCGAGGCTCTTCATCTTTTCGATGGCCTTGGAAGCAGTGCGAAATTCCGTCCAGCCGGATTCAGGGTATTTATGCAGGTCGCGGCGGCAAGCGACAAGACCCGGAATAAGTTCTTTGACTTTCGCAAGCATTGTTTCGTTCATGATTGGAAGTATCCTTTTCGTACGATTAGAGGAATGTGCCGGAAATGGTAAATCTCGACGTATCGGGTCGAGCCGGCTAGGATAATTGTACGTTGTTTGAAAAGAAAAAAGACGATAAATCAAAAAATACGTAGGATTTCTTCCTGAAATTAAGAAGAAACGTCGGTTACAAGGGCCTATAGAGAGATAGGACAAAAGATTTTATGAATTTAAAAAGAGACGGGGAAAAAGAAGTGCAATTAAACGGTATTGAAAGCGAGAAAAATAGGCCGGTTTTTTATGAATCCAGGCTCCGAGAACGGCTCTGCTTGGCCGCTACGATGGGGGCCTCGTTACTTCTTTTATCCGGATACGAGCATTTCGGCGGCGCCGAACATGAGCACCTTTCGATTGGGTTTATGGCGCTTTTATTCCTGCACTTGGTTTTAAATCGCAAACAACAGATTACGAATCGCTTGTCCGGCCTTGTCAAAAATGCGTTTGTTCTGGCTGTTTCTTTTTGTTTGGTAAGCGGAGTTTTGCTCTCGCGTTACGATTTTCCCTTTTTTCCGAATTTGCCACATGCCGAACAAGTCGTAAGTATTCATTTGGCAAGTGCTTGTTGGTGTCTTGTTTTGGCCGGATTGCATGTCGGATTGCAGATGAAGTGTTATATCTTGACAGTGCCGAGGTGGATAATTTTCCCGGGACGTATTCTTGTGTATGCTCTTAGCTTTTACGGTGTCGTGACGCTTGTGACAACGCGATTTGCCGTTTATTTGGTGGCAGGATCATATTTTGGAACACAGGATTCAAACGTCGGATCAGGCGAGTTTTTTCTACAAAGAGCGGCGATTTTTGCTCTGGCTGCCTGGGTGGCGCAACGAATCGGTCGTGGTAGGGAAAAAACGAGATGAATGAGAAGCTAAAGAAAGAAGTGAACCTTTTGCGACGTCGTGTTGACTGTGCAATGGGACGTTCGCTTTGCGATGTACTCGTCAAGAAAGCCACGATTGCCGATATTGCTAACGGTAGGATTGTTCACGATGTAGATATTGCCGTTGATTCCGGCTACATCGTCGATATCGGACGGCACTTGAAAGCAAGAGCTTTGCATGTTCGTCAAGCTCGGGAAGGAATCTATGTTCCCGGGTTTATCGATTCGCATGTACACATTGAGTCTTCGTTTCTTTCTCCGGCCGGCTTTTCCGACTTAGTACTCCCCTTCGGTACAACAACGGCAGTGGTTGATCCGCACGAGATAGCGAACGTGGCCGGCCAAACGGGACTCGATTACATGCTCAAGGCCAGTGCGGAGATCCCGCTGGATGTTCGCTTTATGCTTCCATCCTGCGTACCGGCTTCACCGTTTGAAAGCTCCGGGGCAACGCTTTCGGCTAAAGATCTGGAGCCGTATTTTCAGAACGATAGGATCTTGGGCTTGGCAGAGGTGATGGATGTCCCTGCGGTTTTATCCGGAAATGAAGACATGCTTAAAAAGATCGCTTTAGCGCGTCTTTCCGGCAAGGTTGTTGACGGACATGCGCCGCTTTTGTTCGGGCCGGAATTGGCTGCCTATGCCGCAGTCGGCGTACGAAGCGACCACGAAGGATCGACTCCAGAAGAATTGCAGGAACGCCTTGCTAAGGGGATTTCTGTCAACATGCGCGAAGGATCGGCTGCACAAAATGTGGCCGGTCTTGCTCCGGGGGTGAATGACACAAATTGGGTGGGTGTCATGCTGTGTTCGGACGATGCCGGGGCTGATGATGTGCTAGCAAACGGACACGTCAATCGAGCACTCAAAAAGGCGGTTTCCCGTGGTATCGCTCCGCTACGCGCTTTGGCGATGACAGGAATCAATGCAGCGCGCCATTACGGAATTAAAGACAAAGGATTGCTTGCGCCGGGATTTGTCGCCGACATGGTCTGTGTGCAGGATTTACAGGATTTCCGTGTTTTGGAAGTTTGGCGGGGCGGCAAGGTTGTGGCGCAAGACGGCATGCTTTTGCAACAGGCACCGGTCCTTGCGGTTCCCGAGACGCTTTTGTCGACAATGCAGTTGGAGAAGGTGTGCCCGGCTGCTTTTGCATTTAAATCGAAGGCGACAAGTTCGGTTATCGGAGTGATTCCGGGGCAAATTATTACGGAGCGCCTTGAAAGGACGATTCGGCTTGATGAAAACGGTTTTTTTGATGCGCAACTTAATCCGGGCATTGTCAAGATTGCTGTTTTAGAACGGCACCACGCCACGGGGCGCATCGGCTTAGGGTTGGTCGAGGGGTACACGACAAGGGGAGCCTATATGGACGGCGCCATTGCCACAAGTGTCTCGCATGACGCTCACAACATTATCGTCGCAGGTGATTCGGATGCGGATATGGCGCAAGCCGTAAATGTTGTCAGGGACATGGGCGGTGGTATGAGTGTTGTGAAAAAGGGACGTGTTGTTGCAACGCTCGCGCTCCCGATTGCAGGTCTCATGAGTGATTTACCGGCCCTAGCGCTGGCTCAAAAGAAACGCTTTTTTCGCGAAACGGCAATTCGTGAGCTTTCTATCGCAAAGGGAGTCAATCCGGCAATGACACTTTCTTTTATGGCGCTCACGGCTATTCCGCAAATTCGCATCACGGACAAAGGGCTGTTTGACGCGGAGAAGTTTTCGTTTATCTCTGAAAATCTGTGAGATAGGTATTTTGCTTTAGAATCACGAAACTCTTTTTCAGAGAAATCAAAAAATGAACAAAACACAACGCGAACAGGACGAAAGGGCTCGACTGTCTTATCGGCTTTTGCCGGGCGAGACGCGGCACTATACGGAGCGGCTTGGCTCGAAACTATCCTGGTCGCTTTACCCGGCCAAGGAAAAAGCGCTCGGGACAGCCGTGTTTTTGCATGGTATTGCCAGTAACGGAAGCCGATGGGAAGAGTTTTCCGAGAAGAGCTTTCTTCATACGCACTGGGACATCCTGCGCATGGACCTTCGCGGCCACGGCGGAAGTGTGAGCGATATCGTCGGGACGTTGGAAATTTGGAGCGAAGACATTAAAGCGATTTTGGACGATGCTGGTCTTAAAAAAATCGTTTTAATCGGGCATAGCCTCGGTGCGCAAGTGGCACTGAAATTTACGGAACTATTTCCCGAATACCTACGCGGACTGATCCTTTTAGATCCCCTTCTTTCTCAAGCATTTACGGAAAAGACGCGGAAACTACAAAAAAAGAAGCCGTTAATCGTAGCGGTCGATTACACGGCGCGCTTTCTAAACGCTTTGGGATTTCATCGAACGATTTATCCGCAAAATCTTCGTGAGAAGGACAAAGAAGCGCGTGTGATGATAGCCAAAGGCGGCAAAGACTTTGAGAACTTTATCAAGCGCTATTCATCTCCGAAATTTGATGTCAAACTCATTCACATGGCGCAGTACGCACGCGATGTGATTGAAACGGGACGCAATACGCCCGATTCGGAAATCTTCACGATGCCGACTTTAATCATTGCCGCCGAAACGGGAACCTATACGGATGCGACGATTGTCAAGCGCTGGGTCGATGCGATGCCCTGCGGGGAGATTCGGACCGTGCACTGCGTGCACTGGCCGCTGACCGAATGCCCGGATGAGGTTGAAGACACGATTCGAGCGTGGTTTGCCAGGACGGGACTACAGGCGTAGCTCTTTGACCTCCCAAGAAAAAAACGCGACCCGGTCGGATCGCGTTTTTGTTAAGAGAAGCACAAGTTAGAACTTGTACCGCAGTTGC
>DHJT01000034.1 GCA_002404465.1 Sutterella sp. UBA4713
CGCAAAAAAAGGATATATCACGCGCACAACCGTCGGCGTCGTAAGCCAGAGGGTACGGAGTCATTAGGAGAGCCCCGCCACATCAAGCCACTTCACCCCGTCGGCACATTACCACCTTGTTACGCAAATAAGCAATTCCAACTAGATAGGTTTTTAGGGGTTATTAGGGAAAACCCTGAGTTTTCGCGTTCATGGCCTGCGAAAAACGGACATTCGGATGCCTTAAAAGTTGGAGATAACCTTCATTTTGCTGTAGTATGACGGCCTCATTGGCAAAAAGGGAATCCCGTCTTTTAATCTCCCCGTTTTCCACTGGATTAAAAGGTTTTCAAGGATTGGTCTTTTTGCGAAATGTGAATGCGCGGCGAAAGGATTTTCGTCCGCTTTTTCGTGACCAGGTTTTAAAGCTTCGGACAGACCGTTCGGCAGTATTTTCCTGCTGCTATGCGGCCAACGCAAGAGCGCCATCTTTTGTCAGTTCGATGTTTTTACCGCATTCGTTTAGGTGAATTACAAATGAAGACTTTCTCTGCCAAGCCGCTTGAAGTCAAGCGCGACTGGTATGTGGTCGACGCCGCCGACAAGATTCTCGGCCGTCTGGCCAGCGAGATTGCCTTGCGCTTGCGTGGCAAGCACAAGCCGGAATACACGCCGCATGTCGATACGGGCGACTACATCATCGTGGTCAACGCCGCGAAGTTGCGTCTTTCCGGTGAAAAGGCCGGAAAAAAGACGTACTACCGTCATACGGGTTATCCGGGCGGCGTTCGTGAAACGACATTTGCTCAGATGCAGGAAAAGCATCCGGGTCGTGCTCTTGAAGTCGCTGTGCGCGGTATGCTCCCGAAGGGACCGCTCGGCTATGCGATGATCAAGAAGTTGAAGATTTACGCTGCCTCCGAGCATCCGCATACTGCGCAGGCTCCCAAGGCTCTTGATATTTGAGAGGATTACAGATGATCGGTAACTACAACTATGGCACCGGCCGTCGCAAGAGCTCGGTTGCTCGTGTCTTTATTAAGCGCGGTACGGGCAAGATCACGATTAACGGTCGTGCCCTGGATGATTTTTTCAAGCGTGAAACGGGTCGTATGATTGTCATGCAGCCCTTGCAGGTCACGGATAATGTCGAGACGTTTGACATCATGGTCAACGTTGCAGGCGGCGGTGAGTCCGGTCAGGCCGGAGCCGTTCGTCACGGCATTACCCGAGCCCTGATTGACTACGATGCGGCGTTAAAGCCGGCATTAAGTCAAGCCGGTCTCGTCACGCGTGATGCCCGTGAGGTCGAACGTAAGAAGGTCGGTCTTCACAAGGCTCGTCGCGCCAAGCAGTTCAGTAAGCGTTAATCGCTTTTTATGCTTGTGTCGTTTCGCCATTCGGTTACTCCGGATGGCGAAATTTGTATGGGGTACGCCTTTTATTGTTTTTCGGCCTTTCCGAAACGGGGCAATTGCCCATATACTTACGTTCGAAATTAGCATGTCTGCGTTTCTCGCAGTGTTTACTTTTCATCCATAAAGAGGACTATTGTGTTTTTTATTTCTGACGCTTACGCCCAAGCTGCCGGCGGCGGCATGACGGAACTGGCCGTTCAAATCGTTCCGCTTATTTTGATTTTCGTTGTGTTCTGGTTCTTTTTGATTCGTCCGCAGCAAAAGCGCCAAAAGGAACATATCAAACTTTGCCAGTCGCTCGGCAAGGGTGATGAAATCTTGACGCTCGGTGGCTTAGCCGGGCGTATCGTGAGCTTGGATGATTCGTACATCGTCATCGAAATCAGCCGTGTTGACGACAAGCCCGTCACGATTACGATGCAGCGCGGATCGGTGCAGACCGTTTTGCCGCGCGGCACGATTAAGTCAATCTAAGAGAATTCGGTAGGAGCGAAAGGGCGCGCGCAAGCTGCGCCTTTTCGTCTTTGCGCCTCTCAGATAGGCAGGTGCTTTTCGTTCGCTTCTTTTGGGGTTTTTCATGAACCGATACCCGCTTTGGAAATATATTCTCATTGCAGTGGTACTCATCGTCGGCTTGGTCTACACACTGCCGAATTTTTACGGTGAGTCGCCGGCTGTTCAGGTCAGTTCCGCCAAGTCCACGGTCAAACTTGATGAACGCGTGTTAGAGCGTGTGGAAAAAGCTTTGGATGCGGCTCATCTAAAGCCCAACGGCATTTTCTATGAACAGGGAGCGCAGCAAAATACCGTTCGTGTGCGTTTTGATCCGACACAGGCCGAAGAGCAGCTTTTGGCGCGAGAAGTCATTGAGAAAGCCCTAAACCCGGACAAATCCGATCCGAGTTACATCGTGGCACCGAACTTGGTTCCCAATACGCCCAAGTGGCTTTTAAGCATCAATGCGCTTCCGATGTATTTGGGGCTGGATCTTCGAGGCGGTGTGCATTTTCTTTTGCAAGTGGATATGCATTCGGCCATCTTAAAGCGTGCCGAATCGACGACGGCGGACTTGCGCACGCAGTTTCGTGAGAAGCGGATTCGCCATGCAGGCATTTCGCGTACGGGAACGCAAATCGAGATTGCTTTCAATTCCGAAGACGATCGTGCGCGTGCCTTGGATTTGATGCGTACGACGCAGCCGGATTTGACGTTTAAGCCGACCGATGAGGGCGGTAGATTCTTGATTTCTGCCGAACTGTCGCAACGTGCTATTAAGAACGTTCAGGACTACTCGCTAAAGCAAAATATTTCGACGCTCCATAATCGTATTAACGAATTGGGTGTTGCAGAACCCGTAATCGCTCAGCAAGGAGCCGATCGCATTGTGGTTCAGTTGCCCGGTGTTCAGGATACGGCCAAAGCCAAAGATATTCTCGGACGTACGGCAACGCTGGAAGTGCGCATGGTCGATGATTCACCTGAAGCGTACGCGCAGCTCGCACAAGGGAACGTTCCCTTCGGAGATGAGAGGTACTTTGACCGAGAGGGAAATGCCGTTCTTGTCAAGCGCCGTGTGATTTTGACCGGCGAAAACTTAAACGATGCGCAACCCGGGTTTGATCAGCAAACCCAAGAGCCGACCGTGAATCTGTCGCTCGATAACAAGGGTGCTCGTATCTTCAAGGATGTCACACGCGCCAATGTCGGCAAACGTATGGCCATCATCCTTTTTGAGAAAGGCAAGGGGGAGGTCGTTACGGCTCCCGTGATTCGTCAGGAAATCGGCGGAGGTCGTGTGCAAATTTCCGGGCGCATGACGACGGTCGAGGCAACCGATACGGCGCTTTTGCTACGCGCCGGGTCGCTCGCGGCTCCCATGGAAATCGTTGAAGAGCGCCTGATCGGGCCGAGTTTGGGAGCCGATAACATTCAAGCCGGCTTTAAGTCAACTTTGTACGGCTTTGCTATCGTGGCGCTTTTCATGATGGCCTATTACTCGGTTTTCGGAGTGGTTTCGGCAACGTGCCTACTTTGCAACGTGATGTGCTTGATTGCACTTCTTTCGATGTTGCAGGCTACGCTCACGCTCCCGGGCATTGCGGCCATTGCGCTGACTTTGGGTATGGCCGTTGACTCGAACGTGCTTATTAACGAACGCGTGCGTGAAGAGTTGCGTGAAGGGCGAACGCCGCAACTGGCAATCAGCGAAGGGTACGATGCGGCATTCAATACCATTATTGACTCGAACTTGACAAGCTTAATTGCCGGTGTGGCGCTTTTGATCTTCGGGTCGGGCCCCGTGCGCGGTTTTGCGGTCGTTCACTGCCTCGGTATTACGACGTCCATCTTCACGTCGGTTACGGTTTCCCGTTCACTCATTAACCTCATTTACGGGCGTGTTAAGAAACTCACGCACATTCGTGTCGGTCAAGCTTGGGACCCGCACGGCAAAGACCGTACGGCCAAGCACTACACGAAAAAGTAAGAGGGGACAATCATGGAATTTTTTCGTATTCATAAGACAATCCCCTTTATGCGGTACTCGCTCATACTCAATTCGATTTCAGTCGTGAGTTTCCTTGTGGCCGTTTACTGGATTTTCTTTCACGGGCTGGCTTTTTCCATCGAGTTTACAGGGGGAACGCAAGTTGTCGTTCAGTACCCGACACCGGTTTCGGCCGAAGCGGTTCGTAACGAAATTAAGTCAGGTATGGGCGTCGATGCGGCTGTCCAAAACTACGGAACGGCACGTGACCTTATGATCCGTATGCCACTGAAAGAGGGCGCCGACTCCGGTCATCAAGCCAAGGAGCTCATGAAGGTGCTTTCTAAGAAAGCGCCCGATGTGCGCCTTGTTAATAACGAGTATGTAGGGCCGCAAGTGGGAGAGGAGCTTGCTACCGACGGGCTTACGGCATTGTGCTTGGTGGTGCTCGGTATTATGACGTACTTGGCATTTCGCTTTGAGTGGAAGTTTTCCGTCGCGGCCATCATTGCTAACTTACACGATATCGTTATTGTGGTCGGTATTTTTGCCGTGATGCAATGGGAGTTTTCACTGCCGGTTTTGGCGGCTGTGTTGGCCGTCCTCGGGTATTCGGTAAACGAGTCCGTGATTATTTTCGATCGCGTGCGTGAACACTTCCGTAAGATGCGTCGTGTTGAGACGGCGGAGATTATTAATTCGGCCATTACCGCGACGATTTCCCGTACGGTCATTACCCATACGTCAACGCTTGCCATGACGCTTTCGATGTTCTTTTTCGGAGGCCCGGCGCTGCACTTTTTCTCGCTCGCGCTGACAATCGGCATTTGTCTGGGTATTTACTCATCGATTTTCGTGGCTGCTGCCATCGCGATGTATTTGGGGGTCAAGCGCGAAGATCTTGTCAAGCCTATTAAGCGCGACGACGTCGAGGCTATGGTTCCATAACGAAAATTCGCTGCAACGAAGCAAAAGCGGGCTGAGGCCCGCTTTTGCGCGATTAGGATAGAAAAGAGTTTTTAGGAACGAAAAGACACCTCCGATCGACAGAAAAAGAAGGGGAATGAATCATTGCAATTCCTTGAGCTTGCCCTTAAGTTGCTCTCGTTATGGTTAAAAAATTGAAAAAATTAACCACATCCGATGCGATATGTTAAGCGCTTTAACATATCCTCCGTATTCTGATTAAAAACAGGGAAAATTTGACCATAAAGTTAAAAATACATAATCCACGAAAAGTCGCACCCTCATCCCAATCCTGTATTTAGTTGATCAGAAATTGCTTGATCTTCCGATTCTCTATTTGAGTCGCTACATTATCAGGCATAAAAGCGATTATTACGCGCGTCTTCTTGAAGTGACGGAAAAGGGAGCTTGGCAACCTTGGATTTTGTACATGCTCGAGGCC
>DHJT01000081.1 GCA_002404465.1 Sutterella sp. UBA4713
TCGGTGCATTGAATCAGGGTGAAAGAGATTCGCTCGTTGAGAAAATTAACCGGCGCTACGCTCAGGCGCTACGCGTTTTCGGTGAGAAGACTGACTTTTTTGTCAATGAACATACTTGGCTTGAGTCACAGCGTTTTTCTCGGTATGCGGGTAAAAATGCTCTGGCCGTACGCTTTCTGAGCTCGGCTTATTTAAATCGCTATGCCCAAAAGCATAAATTGGAGATTACGGTCGGTGCAAGCGATGACTTTTTACAAGCCGTCAGTCTCTTTAGTGCCTCTCCGTGGACCTTTAAATGGGTCATTTATTTTGACGGGCACTGGGTTACCCAGGCAATCGGGTACTGGACGAGCGATCGTGTGGCTAACCGTCTGCAGGAATGGGCCTTTTTAGATCAACTCCCGGAGATTTCCAACGCACGTGCGACCCACGATACATACAAGTTCTTTCACTCGGAAATTACACACAATCCGTGGCTGATGGTTCCGGGAAAGTGCGGCATCATCCGAGAGTTGGCTCCGGGGAAAAATTACCCGCAACAAGCTGTCGAAGCTTGCTCGCTAAAAGCGCTTGCATCTTGGTTTGACTGGATGAAAAAAGTCGGTGTCTACGACAACACAACGATTGTCATTGCCAGTGATCACGGGGCATACGGAATGCGACTAAATCCGCTTTTGCTGGTTAAGCCGCGAAATGCTGCACTTGAGCCGCTTCGAAGTGATGATTCGAGGATGAGTTTGACGGATGTGCCGGCCTTGGCTGCCGGAACGTTCGTGATGCCCGGAAAAGACCGTATTCGGTATACCTATGAAATGGACAAGAACACCGAAGATCGCTACAAAGGAGCCCGACGGTATCGGGTAACCGGGCCGGTTTTGAATCCGAAAAGCTGGCCGGCGGACTTCCCGCGTGACGACATTCCGCGCTAATAAGCTTGTTGTCGTCCGTTCGATAGACCACAAGATGTAGTTTGTGTGTCTTAAATCCTTGACAGAATTACAAAAAGAGGCGAGAATCACAGCCTTTTCCGGCTCCTGTGATGCATGGGAGACGGGGTGCGGCTGTGCGTCGTGCCCCGTTTTTGTGTGTTCGAAGGGAAGGAAAAGAAAATAATTTTTTTATTCACCAGCAACTTATCTCCTTTTCGGACGACGTGTTCGAATCGGATGGCTTTACCTTATAGGGACGCTATGCCCACTATTAATCAGCTTGTTCGCAAGCCCCGTGAGATTACTCACGATAAATCCAAGAGCCCTGCTCTTAAAAATTGTCCGCAAAAACGCGGCGTGTGCACCAAGGTTTACACAACGACTCCGAAAAAGCCGAATTCGGCTTTGCGAAAGGTCGCCAAGGTGCGTTTAACCAACGGTTTTGAAGTCATTTCCTACATCGGCGGCGAAGGTCACAACCTGCAGGAACACTCTGTGGTTCTGATTCGCGGCGGTCGTGTCAAGGACTTGCCTGGTGTCCGTTACCACATCGTTCGTGGTTCCTTGGATACGCAGGGTGTTCAGGATCGCAAGCAGGCTCGCTCCAAGTACGGCGCCAAGCGCCCGAAGAAAGCGTAATTCGCGGCGGCTCTTGTCAGCCGTGCGAAATGGCGGCCCCGCTGTAAGAGGGCCGAGTAAGTCGCAATCTGACGATGCAGATTGCAGTGTTTTTAGACTGAAGACAACGAAAAGAGGAAAAATATGCCCCGTCGTCGCGAAGTACCAAAGCGTGAGATCCTTCCCGATCCGAAGTTCGGAAACGTGGAAGTCTCCAAATTTATTAATGTCGTCATGCTTGACGGCAAAAAGGCTGTTGCCGAACGCATCGTCTACGGTGCTCTGCAGCAGATTGAAGAAAAAACAGGCAAAAACCCCATTGAAGTGTTTACGGCTGCCGTTAACAACGTGCGCCCGCTCGTGGAAGTCAAGAGTCGCCGTATCGGCGGTGCGAACTATCAGGTCCCTTGTGAAGTGCGTCCTGTTCGTCGCACGGCTTTGGCGATGCGCTGGTTGCGTGAATGTGCGAAGGCCCGCTCGGAAAAATCGATGCCCCAACGTTTGGCTGGTGAGTTGTTGGAGGCTTCCGAAGGTCGTGGCGCTGCGATGAAAAAGCGTGATGAAGTCCACCGTATGGCAGAGGCCAACAAGGCCTTCTCGCACTTTAGGTTCTAGTTGCTAAGAGGATACAATGGCTCGTACTACACCGATTGCTCAGTATCGCAATATTGGTATCTCTGCTCACATTGATGCGGGCAAGACCACGACGACGGAACGTATTCTGTTTTTTACGGGTGTCAACCACAAACTCGGCGAAGTGCATGACGGCGCTGCGACGATGGACTGGATGGACCAGGAACAGGAACGCGGTATCACGATTACCTCTGCCGCGACAACGTGCTTCTGGCGCGGCATGGACATGCAACACAAGCCCTATCGCTTTAACATCATCGACACACCGGGGCACGTTGACTTTACTGTGGAAGTCGAACGTTCCATGCGTGTGCTTGACGGTGCCGTGATGGTCTATTGCGCTGTCGGCGGCGTTCAGCCGCAGTCCGAGACCGTTTGGCGTCAGGCTAACAAGTACAAGGTTCCTCGTATTGCATTCGTTAACAAGATGGACCGCACGGGTGCGGATTTTTACCGTGTGATCGGCCAGATGGAAAAGCGCCTTAAGGCGCATCCCGTTCCCATCGTGTTGCCGATCGGAGCGGAAGATTCTTTCCAGGGCGTCGTCGATTTGATTCGCATGCAGTCCATTATTTGGGATGAAGCGAGCTTGGGCGTTAAGTTCACGTTCGGTGAAATTCCCGAGGAACTCAAGGGTTTGGCCAAGGAATGGCACGAAAAGCTCGTTGAGAATGCGGCCGAGGCCAATGAAGAACTGATGAATCAGTACCTGGAAACCGGGGAACTGACTCAGGAGCAGATTATCAAGGGCATTCGTATTCGTACGATTGCCGGCGAGGTTCAACCCATGTTTTGCGGTTCATCCTTCAAGAACAAGGGTGTGCAGCGCATGCTAGACGGCGTGATTGATTTCTTGCCGAGTCCGATTGATATTCCGCCGGTTTCCGGTTTTGACTTGGATAACAATCCGGCAACGCGCGAAGCTGACGACAAGGCGCCTTTCTCGGCATTGGCCTTCAAGATTATGACGGATCCGTATGTCGGTCAGCTCACGTTCTTGCGCGTTTACTCCGGCGTTTTGAAGTCCGGAGAAACGGTTCTTAACTCCAACAAGGATAAGAAGGAACGTATCGGTCGTTTGCTCCAGATGCACGCCAATGAGCGTAAAGAAATCACAGAAGCGGAAGCCGGCGATATCGCCGCTGCCGTTGGGCTTAAGGACGTTACGACCGGCGAAACGCTTTGTGACGTCAACAAACCCATTATTCTCGAACGCATGGAGTTCCCGGAACCCGTGATCAGCCAGGCAGTCGAACCGCGTACCAAGGCCGATCAGGAAAAAATGGCTTTGGCTTTGCAACGCCTGGCAAAAGAAGATCCTTCTTTCCGTGTTCGGACGGATGAGGAATCCGGCCAGACGATTATTTCCGGTATGGGCGAATTGCACCTGGAAATTCTCGTCGAACGTATGCGCCGTGAATTCGGTGTGGATGCAACGGTCGGACGTCCTCAGGTGGCCTACCGCGAAACAATTCGTTCCGTGGTTGAAAATGCCGAGTGCAAGTTCGTTAAGCAGTCCGGCGGTCGCGGCCAATACGGCCACGTCGTGCTCAAGCTCGAACCCTTGCCGCCCGGAGGGGGCTTTGAGTTCGTCGACGCGATTAAGGGCGGTGTCGTTCCACGCGAGTACATCCCGGCAGTCCAAAAGGGAGTCGAAGATACGCTCAAATCGGGCGTTCTGGCCGGCTACCCGGTTGTGGACGTGAAGGTGACGCTGCACTTTGGTTCTTACCACGAAGTTGACTCGAACGAAAATGCGTTCAGAATGGCCGCATCCATGGCCTTCAAAGACGGTATGCGCAAGGCCAATCCGGTGTTGCTCGAACCGATTATGAAGGTCGAAGTCGAAACTCCCGAAGAGAAGATGGGCGATGTGATGGGAGACCTGTCGAGTCGTCGCGGTATGATTCAGGGTATGGACGATCTCGTGGGCGGCGGCAAGGCAATTCGTTGCGAAGTGCCGCTCGCGGAGATGTTCGGTTATTCGACGGCGTTGCGTTCTTTGACGCAGGGTCGTGCGACGTACGTGATGGAATTCGGTCACTATGCGGAAGCTCCGAAGAATGTGGCCGAGGCTGTCATCGAAGAAAAGAAGAAGTAAGTTTTTTAGGGAAGGAAGCCTTCCGAAAGTGAGGACTTCCTTCGTTTAATCCAAATTAATCAGATATTAGAGGACCATAAAATGGCCAAGGAAAAATACGAACGCAAGAA
>DHJT01000005.1 GCA_002404465.1 Sutterella sp. UBA4713
GAAGGGAGCTACCTTTTCGGTGCCATGATTTATTCGTTGCTTTTCCACCGGAGTCCGCAATGGGTCGGGTCCGATTGGCTCGGAGAATGCGATAAGCCGATTAAGCCTGAAGATGCCGTTTATCTACAAAATGTTGCTTGGCGTGTGGTCAAGCAATTCTATGGCTGGAAATGACCCCTCCGTTTCTCTTCGAGTCGAATGCAACATTTCGACTCGAGGAGAGCGTCCCGAATTTTGTTAACTTAATCTTGGTTTAACCAAACGGCGTAAAAGAGCTGAAAAAACGTAGCAGTTTCGATCTGACCGTAGCTTAAGGAATCGGACCGTAACTGAAAACGACTTCCTTGAGCTTTTGAACCACCTCGATGTCTGCGGGAAGCCACGCGACCGTATCAAGTTCGTCTTTACTTAACCACTTCATCGCTTCGTGTTCTAAAAGCGAAAGATGCCCCTTGCTGACCGAGGCAAGGTAGCAGTGCATCGTCAGATGAAACTTCGGATAGTCGCACTCGACGGTTGTGAGTAATTTTTCCGGGACAATTGTGACGGCCAGTTCCTCTTGAATCTCGCGCACAATGGCTTCCTTTGCCGTTTCTCCCGGCTCGATTTTTCCGCCCGGAAATTCCCAGCCGTCCTTAAAGTCGCCGTATCCGCGTTGTGTGGCAAGAATTTTCCCGTCTTGATGAATGATAGCGGCTACAACTTCGATGGTTTTCATAGGTGTTAAATCTGTGTTTCTGTTGTCAGATAATCATAAAGATCTTGTCGAACGGGGACTTTAAGGTCGTAATTAATCTCAAAGGCATTAAAGGCATTTTCCCCGGAAGAAAGTTTTACGGCCACAGGGGTTCCTTGCGCTTTAATTTCCCCTAAGAAGTAAAAATATTTTGCCGTATCCTTATCGTTTTTATCCCGGCGCATGAAAAGGAAAATGCGATTGTCGGCTTCTTCTTTTCCAATCTTATAGATGTGTTTCGCGTCCTTGGAGTTTACACGACGGTTGGTTTTCGATAGGGCAATCAGTGTGCTGCGTGATCGGAAATGATCTTCGTAGGAAATGGCTTTTGCGTTCTTTTTGTAATTGATAAAAACAGGGAGGGTTTTTGTTTTTTCATCGTATTTATAGCCGCCGATGTTTTGGCCGTTCACGTTCTTTTCCCAGTTTAGGAGTCGGCACACGTCCTCATAGGAATACTTTTCGTACAGCACGAAGGCAGTGTCTTCATAGGGTTTGGCATAAGTTCTTTCAAAGCGATGTTTCATGAAAGATGCCAAATCCGAGAGAAAATCTCTGAGCGTCGGGTTGTCCTGCATCAGTTGCGCAAAGCGGGTTGCGACTTTCCAGTCGCCGTCTCCGTCCTTTTCAATGAAAACGCAAGGCGCATTGGCTTTCGTGATGTTCTCGGTCGTACAGAATTGATTGGTAAGGACGCGGATGACGCTTTCGCGATGAGCCTGACTGATCGTCTGATGATATGTGCCGGAAAGCGCGGTATCGAGCCTGTGCATCAGCTGCCCGTGACCGTCCAGGAGGTCTTGCAAAACAAGAACTTCGGAGATGCGTTGTGCGCGTCCGAGCTTCGAGGAAAAATACTTGAGAATTGTTCGGGCGTCTGCGGGGAGTGTTTCTTTAAAGTCCGGTTCCGAATCGCAAAGAAACGCGTAGTACGAGCCGAAGACGTCAAAATATTTAACGGCATCAATGGAATTATTCTCTTCGAATTCGTTAAGCGTCGGAATGTGCCCGAGTTTGAATTTAAGGTCTTTGTAGGCTTGGCGCAGCAGTTTCTTGCTTTGTGTCTGCGCCACGTCGATTGCCTGAAAGATTTTTTCTTTTGTGATTGCGTCAAATTCAATTGTTGAGGCCCCGGGAATGAAACGATGTTCTACGGCGACAAAGCGTCTCAAAGTGTCTTTGTCGTAGGATCTGTCGCCTGAAAGGGCGATGGGAATCAGATAGTTTTCTTTGTAGTTGGCGATGAAGTCAAGAACGATTACGTAGTCTTTTCCTTCGGCTTTGCGCAGACCGCGTCCGAGTTGTTGAAGAAAGACGATCGGGCTTTGTGTCGGGCGTAGCAATAGGACTTGGTTGATTTCCGGAATGTCAACGCCTTCGTTAAAGATGTCTACGGTTAAGATGTAGTCCAACGCGTTTGCATCCCGGGGCTCTTGCGTGAGCCGTTCGATGGCTTTTTCTCGGCTTTCCTGTGAGTCGCTTCCGGAAAGAGCAAGCGTCCTGTAACCCTTCGCATTGAATTTGACGGAGAGTGCTTTGCATTCATCGAGGGTCGAACAAAAGATCAAGCCTTTAACTCGTGATCCGCTGTAGCCGAAATACTCGGCTCGATCAAGAATATGCTTGACGCGATCGTCACTTGTGAGAAACTGAAAGAGTCGTAGATTGTTAATGTTTTGATTGTCGATTGTAAGGTCTGTGATCCCGAAGTAATGGAATGGGCAGAGTAGATTTTGCCCCAATGCTGTTTGCAATCGAATTTCGTACGCAACGTTGTGGTCAAAAAGTCGATAGATATCAAATCCGTCCGTTCGCTCCGGACTTGCGGTCATCCCGAACCAGAATGCCGGCTGAAAGTAGTCCATGATGGCTTGGTAGCTTGCTGCACCGGCACGATGCACTTCGTCAATGACGATGAAATCAAAGGCATTTTTCTGAAAGCTTTGACGAACATCGGATTTGGCCATCATCTGCATCGTACTGAAAAGACAATCGGCTTCATAGTCCGAACAGCTCCCGGAAAGTAGTCCGTAGTGTCGGTACGTATTTCCCAAAACACGTCGGAAACTTTTTAATGCCTGCTTTGCAATTTGTTCACGGTGAACGAGGAAAAGCACGCGTTTGGGGTGAGACTGTCGGACGGCAAAGGCCGCCGCATAGGTTTTCCCGGTCCCTGTTGCGGAAATCAGCAGAGCGCGAGTTTTTCCCTGACTTCGCAAAGTTTTCAGGTTCTCAAGAAACTCCCGTTGCATCGGATTCGGGGTTAAGTGATTTGACGATTCAAGGCGATCATCAATGAGATTGCCGATCGTCATGGCAGAGCACTTGAACGCGTTCCATTCGATTTCGTAGGCGTCTATGACGCTGTCAAGCGGTTTGCTTTGGTTCCAGAGCGTTTGGAATTTTTCCGACACATCTTTTGCAAATCGGCCGTCCTTTTTGAGGACGAGTTTTGTGTTCCACTCTTCGGTAGTCGTTAGGGCCTTGTTCGTCCAATTAGAACTTCCGATGATGATGTGGATAAGATCGGGATTCTCGAAAATGTAGCCTTTGGTGTGAAAGCCGCGTCCGGCCTCGGCGTGACGAAAGAGGCGAACTTTGATGTTTTCGTAGTGATTGAGTTTGCGTAAAACTTTTGGGCTGGTAAACCACAAATAGTCGGTTGTAAGGATGCGTCCCGGAATCTTCCGCTTTTCCAGATCTTCCAGTGTTAAAAGCAGCGGAGCGATACCGCCGTCCGTAATGAATGCGACGGAAATAGAAAACTCGCAACAGGTCAGTAACTCATCCT
Source organism: Sutterella sp. UBA4713 (assembly GCA_002404465.1). GTDB lineage: Bacteria > Pseudomonadota > Gammaproteobacteria > Burkholderiales > Burkholderiaceae_F > Duodenibacillus. The sequence goes on from DHJT01000005.1 coordinate 3,528, forward strand.
GAATGGCATTGAGTACCTTTGTGTCTTTTACCGGGTCGTTATGAAGAAATTCGGGAATACAAACTGCGTCAACGTTGCTCCCCTGGTTTGAGGCGCTTGTGTCGTTTGTGGTCAAAGGAAAGGTGTCCGAAGCGAGCGGTTTCATAGCCTATGTTCAAAGAAAGCCTTTTTTCGGCAGCTTACGCGCATTGCGGCTTGTAAGCCAGGTTTCCGGGGAGGGATTTCTCATATACGGGTACTCTCAAACACTTTGACTGCCTCGATTCCTAATTACTTCTACAGGACTTCATATCGACGATGTCGCGATGTTTTGCATAGCAAAAGATATGCATTAAATCGTCCTATTT
>DHJT01000016.1 GCA_002404465.1 Sutterella sp. UBA4713
CGACAGACTGCCCGGCCCCATTGAATACGCACGAAATTTCATGGAATTTTCGCTTCGGGCCAAACAAGCGTTGCGTTCCTTTACCACCGGTAGCGTTATCGACGTTCAGTTTCCGGAAGCCTTTTTTGCCGCCTGGCGGCAAGCGACTCTTGCCATGCGAGTTTTCGCACTCAAAGCTCTGGTGCAGTACGTCTGTGTCGAACCGATTACACCGGAGAACCTCATGGCAACGACGGCTATTTTTACGCTCGATGAGGAAAAACTAAACGGCCAACAACCCGAGATTCGCATCGGGATATCGCTAAAAGCGAACCCCGGGACGATTGTTGCCGGAGTCGTTTGGCCCTGCGAGGAACCCGAACTGGAGGCAGCCCAGGATTATGCCGGACAAATTCTTTACTCCCAGGGAATCCGATCGATTGTCGCACACGAGATGCGTTTTCCCTTGGAGTGGTGCGAGCAATGCGGTGCGCCGCTATATGCCACTCCGGAAGGATTCGTCACACACATTGAAAATCCGGATGAAAAAAACGCACGTACCTTTGCCCCGACTTTAAACTAGGCATCCCAAAAACGTATTAATTGAAACCGGTCCGCCAAAAACCGAAACCCCCGAAGGACGAACCTACCGGGGGTTTTTAGGCAGGAAGAACCTTTTACAGTTCGCCCATGAGCCACTTCATCGGAATAATCGAAATCTTCGGGAAGACCGTCAGCGTAATCAACACAATGATTTCCGTAACAAGGAAGGGAACAAGCTTCTGAATCAACTCAATGAAACGAATACTACCGATACCGCACACAACATACAGAATCGTGCCGACCGGAGGCGTAATAACGCCGATACCCAAGTTCAAAATGAAGATCAGGCCGAAGTAGTACGGGTCGATGCCGGCCTTCAAAATTAACGGGTAAAGAACCGGAGCGAAAATGAGCACGTTCGGAGTCAAGTCCATCACCATTCCGAGCAGGAACAGGAAGAAGTTAATCACGAGCATGAGCATGAGCGGGCTATCGAGCAAAGGTTCGAAGAGCCAAACGATCTGCTGTGGAATTTGAGCCAGCGTAATAAAGAAGCCGACCGCAGAAGCACCCGTCACAATCAGCATGACAGCCGCCGTCGTACGTGCAGAACGAGCGGAAACTCCCAGTAAATCCGACGGTTTCATTTCGCGGTAGTACAGCAAGCACACGATAATCGCGTACACCGCCGCAAAAGCACCGCCTTCGGTCGGTGTGAAGATGCCGAAACGAATACCGCCTAAGAGCAAAACGGGAAGCAAGAAGGCAGGCCACGCATCCAAGCAAATCTTAATTTTTTCTTCGCGCGTAAAACGAATAGTTTCGTTGTAGCCGTCCTTTCGGACAATAAAGAACCAGCACACGCACAACGCAAAGCCGATAAACAGACCGGGGAACAAACCGATCATGAACAGTTTGGTAATTGAGAGACCACCGACGGTTGCACCCAACATAATGAAGTTGGTGGACGGAGGAATAATCGGCCCGATGATAGCGCCGGAAGCAACAACGGCACCGGCACGACCCGGGTTGTAACCGACATTTTTCATCATCGGCAGCAAAAGACCGCCGATAGCCGCCGCTTCCGCAACGGACGACCCCATCAAGCCGGCAAAGATGATCGAAGCCACAATGGCTGCATAACCTAGGCCACCGCGAACATGACCGATCATTAACTGAGCCATCTGGACCACGCGGTAGCTCAAACCGCCTTCCGTCATAATTTCACCGGCAAAGATAAAGAACGGAATAGCCATCAAAGGATAGTTATCCGCCGCATCGACCATGGACGAGGCAATCATCATCGGATCCCATAATCCGGAGTGGGCCATCAAGACAAGCGCACACAGGATCAAGACAATGCAAATCGGGATACCGAGAGCAAGAAATAAAAAGAGGGAGCCCAAAAATAAAAACAGTTCCATTGCACTCTCTCCTTAGAGCGAATTGTCCGTGTCGGGCGCGTCAGGAATGTCCTTTTTAACCTTCGGAGCATAATCGCTCATAGGACGCTTCCATTCATGCCAGAGATCACGAATCAAAATCAAAATGGTACAGAAGGCCATAATCGGCAACGGACCATTAACAAATGTCATATTCAAATTCGTCGAGACTGTATAGGTATCGTAAGTTGTCAGGACGTGGTAGAGACCGCCTTCGAACAGCACGGTCATTGCATAAATTGCCAGTACCAGAGCAATTATGTTCACATAGCGGCGAGCTTTGCCGTGCAACATTTCGACGAACATATCGACGGCGATTTGGCGACGGCGGTAAAAAGCTTCAATACCACCGAAGAAGGTAATATACATGAAGAGGTAGCGAGACCACTCTTCACTGGGAGCGAAGGAAGAATGAAACACGTAACGCAAGAATGCATTGTAAAAAACGAGTCCAATCATTCCTAAAAACACGACGGCACAAAAAACCTCAAATATTCTTCCTGCCACGTGCTTTTTGGGTTGGGTGTTTGACATCGGAAAATCCCTTGATGGAAAAACTTAAACTGCTTTGAGAAATGCGCAGTGAAAGGGTCGAGACGACCCTTTCACCGTTGAGCTACAACTAGGTAGAAGATAAACCGATTAACGGATTACTTGTACTTGGCAGCCGATTCAAGAATAAGCTTCGCATTGGGAACGTACTGGCTGGACTTCGGATCCGTGAACATCGTCCAGGTCTTCACACCGGCTTGCTGGACGTGAGCCAGGAATTCGGGCGTCGGATCGGAAACCGTACCGCCGTGCGCCTTAATCGTTTCGATAGCCTTAGCGTCGACTTGTTCAGCGAGCTTCCAGATATCTTCCGCAGCCATATAGGCAGCTTGTCTAATCCACTTTTGATTTTGCTTGTCAAGCTTGTTGAAGAACTTTTCATTGATGAACAAGCAGTGAATCACGAGAATGTGGCCCGTCTTAGTAATGTAGGGAGCCTTTTCATACATCTTCTGGGATTCGATATCAGACAAGGGGCTGTCGCCGCCGTCGATAACGCCCTGGTCAAGAGCGGACGGAACTTCAGCGGAAGCCAAAGGCTGAGCAGACAAACCGCAGTTCTTAACGAACGTCATGTACAGCGGGATGTTGGGCGAACGCATACGCCAGCCCTGAACTTCCTTAACGCTGGTAATCGGCTTTGTCGAATAGAAGTGACGGAACCCGAGCGGGAAAGCATTAAGCGTAATCAGACCGGACTTCTTTGTAAAGCCCTCGTCAATGAGCTTGAACGTTTCGCCGTTCATCGCGCGGTGCGCATGAGCGTAGCTGTTGAACATCATCGGTGTTTCAAGCATGGCCATGGCAGGCAGGAACTGAGAAACCTGTGTACCCGTCGCGCACATCTGAATCACGCCACGACGCGTATCGGCGATGTACTTGTTTTCCTTGCCGAGCATGGAGTTCGGGTAAACCTGCACATCGTATTTGTTGCCAGAGAGTTCATTGAGGTACTTGCCGAAAAGGTGCATACCGGTCGTTTCCGGTTCGCCTTCGGGTTTCATACCGGCGATCTTGATCACGATTTTGCCGGACGCAGCCAAGACAGGCATTGAGGCACCGACCAACAGACCGAGAGCGCAAACAGAAAGAACGAGACGCTTCATAGTGGATTCCTCCAAATAAGATTAAAAGCGTTGATTTGAACAGCACGATCCCATCTAGGTAAGGGTTCCTACTGAGATATACGTATATCTGAGCGCGAAATTAACACTTTGTAACGGGTTTTGCAAGAACTCGATAGCCTACGACAAGTGGATTAGTTCAGTTGAAGGGGGTAAAACCCTGTTTTTCGGCGAAAAAAATATTTTCATTTCTCCTATAAAAAAAGAGGATACAGCCTCTTGACTTTTTCTCAACGGCGTGCCTTGACCCTACGGCATTGGACAGAGTTGTAGCATTTCGTTACGATTACGCCGATTTGTATGTTTGCTTGTTTTTTCAAGCAATTTTCTCATGAGGTAACCCGATGCTCAGAAAGCGTTGCATGGTTTTCGATATGGACGGAACAGTGTATCTCGGCCCCGTTCCTATCGAAGGGACCGTTAATTTCATAAAAAAAAATTGGGAGAAAATTGATTTTCAATTTCTCAGTAACAACACGTCCAAGTCGCCCATGACATACGTCAAACGACTTAACTCGATGGGTATACCGGCCACGCTCGATCAAATTCTGACGCCGATCACGCCGCTTATCCACTATTTGAAGCGAGTCGGCATTAAACGCGCCTACATGGTAGGCAACACCGACTTTGTCAACTGCATGAAAGAACGCATGCCGGAGTTGACCAATACGGCCGAGGGTGCCGAGGCCGTCATTTTGGCCTACGACACGGAATTGACATACGAGAAAATCAAAACCTCGGCACTCCTTCTTTTGGACCAAAAGGTCGAGTTTCTTGCCACACACCCGGACTTTGTATGCCCGACAGACGCCGGCCCTCTTCCCGATATCGGCAGTTTCATCCGCATGTATGAGGCCGCAACGGGACGGAGTCCGCAGCGCATCTTCGGCAAACCCTGCACGGAAGTCCTTGAGCCCGTTTTAAGCAAATACGAACGCAAGGACGTTTGCATGGTCGGTGACCGCCTGATGACCGATAAGGTCCTTGGAGAAAATGCCGGAATTGACTTTATTTTGGTTCTTTCCGGAGAAACAACCAAAGCCGATCTGCCGAAAGTGTACAAACAAGAGCGTATCAAGGCATTGCGGCGCTTCTTCCATATCGGTCCGGCCGACAAGCGTCTTCCGCAAAAGACGTATATTCTGCCTGATTTAGGTTCGCTTGTTTTTGAGGACGACAAATAATTACATTTAAGAAAACTGACCCACAACTAGTCACTCGGGTGAAACAAACTACTCCTTTCGGCTAGTCTAACTAGGTAGTTTCTGCTAAACTCGCCCCATCCGCGCGCATGAAAATTAAGCGCGAATACTTTGGGAATATTTTTATTATCTTTGTCTCTAAAATCATTGGAAAAAATATCATGATGATGAAAGAACTGAAACCCCTTGACCGCAAGGCCATGTTTGCCGAGATTGACTCGGGCAAGGAATTTGACATTGTGATCATCGGCGGCGGTGCTTCCGGCCTCGGTGTGGCGGTCGATGCCGCCAGCCAAGGATACTCCGTCTGTCTGGTCGATGCACAAGACTTTGCCGCCGGCACAAGTTCGCGGTCCACAAAGCTCATTCACGGCGGTGTTCGCTACATGCAGAACCCGCACGATTGGGGCCTGGTTTTCGAAGCCTTGCGCGAACGCGAATTGCTCCTGAAGCTTGTCCCGAATCTGGTTCATAAGAACCCGTTCATTTTGCCGTGCTATCGCTGGTATGAAAAGGCCTTCTACGGCTTGGGACTTTCCTTCTACACGATGATGGCCAAGTTCAGCTCCGGTGATGCCGGTTCTCTGTCGATTCTCTCGAAGGAAGAAACCCTTGAGAAGCTCCCGGGCATTAAGGCCGAAGGACTTTACGGCGGCGTTCGTTTTTACGATGCGCAATTTGATGATGCCCGTATGGCAATCGCCCTGATGCACACGGCCGTTGCTCACGGTGCCGTTTGCTTGAACTATGTCGCATGCGACGGCTTTAACTTTGCCGGCGATAAGATTGAGTCGATGATTGTTGAAGACAAGGAAAGCGGTAAGAAGCACACGGTCAAGGGCAAGATGTTCTTTAACTGCGCCGGCCCCTGGGTTGACGAAATCCGTAAGCTCACAGGCAAGGATGTTAAGCCTTTCGTTAAAGCGGCTCGCGGTTCCCACATCATTCTTGATTTGAAAAAGTTCGGTAACCCCAAGGAAGGCATGTTCATCCCCAAGACTTCCGACGGCCGCGTTCTGTTCTGCCTACCCTGGCACGGCATGCTTGAGGTCGGCACAACCGACTTGCCCGAACCCGTTCCCGTTAACATGGAGCCGAAAATTTCCGATGAAGAAATCGACTTCATGATGGCCAACTGCAACAACTACTTAAAGACCAAGGTCACGCGTGAAGACATCCTGGCGACATTCGTCGGTGTCCGTCCTCTGTACACGCCGGCCAACGCAGCTGCCAGCGGTGGCAAGACAGCTAAGGTTTCTCGCGAACACGCGATTATTCCGGAATTCGGCAACATGCTGACAATCACGGGCGGCAAGTGGACGGCCTACCGCAACATGGCTGAACACGCCATGAAGGTTGCGGCTGAGAAGGGGCTGATCCCCTCTTCGCATACCATCACGACCAAACTTCCGCTCACGGTCGATACGGCGTTCGATCCCGAAGCAATCGAAATGCGTGCAGCCCAAGCCGAGAAGGTTGAAGACGTCATCGATGATGTCGTTGCCTTTGCTATCCGTGAAGCTCAAGTGAGCGGCGCTCGCAATGCTGACGACGTCCTGTTCCGGCGCTTGCGCTTAGGCCAGATGAATGCCAAGCGCACCGAAGAACTCCGTGGCCCCGTTCAGGAAGCCATCGACAAGGAGCTGAAAAAATAAGTCCGACACTGCGGACTGCTTGGTGAATCACACGATTTACCCGTAATGCAAACGGCCGGTTCTCGCAAGGGAACCGGCCATTTTTTAGTTTCGTATTCAAACGCAGCAGACAACTATCCGCTTAGAAATAGAGTTTTCTGCATTCGCATTTAGGCTCGCAACTGACGTGCACTCCGAGACGATTAAAAAGTTTCTCATCGACTTCGCTTAAAAGGACGGAGAAATGCGCATCACAGCCACGCAGTTTATCAATCTGGCACAGGGCAACAGCCGCTTCCGGGTTCGTCTGAGCACTCACACACAAGGCGATAAGGACCTCATCGCTATGAAGACGCGGATTCGTGTGCCGTAAGCTTTCTGTCTTTAATCGACAAATCGGTTCTAGAACTTCTTTGCTGATTAAATCCGTCTTTTTGTCGATTCCTCCCAGAGTTTTCAAAGCGTTTAAA
>DHJT01000090.1:0-13385 GCA_002404465.1 Sutterella sp. UBA4713
AGAAAGCGCGAGAGGCGGCTCGCGAGGCACACGTGAGCGACGATTGCGTTATGGTTTGCGAACGCGGGGCCTGTTTCGGGTACGGCAACTTGGTCTGCGATTTGCGCTCGCTTGCGATTATGCGTAAGACGCTTGCGCCGGTTGTCTTCGATGCAACGCACTCGGTGCAACTGCCGGGGGGAAACGGTGCGAGCTCGGGCGGCGATCGGCGGTTCGTTCCGGTCCTTGCGCGCGGAGCAGTCGCTGCCGGAATCGACGGCTTATTTATGGAAACCCATCCGGATCCGGCGCACGCCAAAAGCGACGGACCGAACTGTGTTGTTCTAAAGCGTATGCCTGAATTGCTTGCGCAATTAAAGGCCATTGACGCATTGGTTAAAGCACAGCCCTATTTGGAAGATTCGTTTTAATTTAACTTAACCCTAAACTTTAAAAAACTTAAGGAAGAGAAAAAATGAGTGCAATTATTGATGTCATCGGACGCGAGATTTTGGATAGCCGCGGCAATCCGACCGTTGAAGCCACGGTCGTCCTCGAAAGCGGTGCGACAGGTCGTGCGGCGGTTCCCTCGGGCGCCTCTACGGGAATTCGCGAAGCCATCGAACTGCGTGACAAGGATCCGAAGCGTTACGGCGGCAAAGGCGTTTTGAAGGCCGTCGAACACGTGAACACCGAGCTGGCCGATGCCGTTATCGGTCTGGAAGCGACCGATCAGGCTTTTATCGACCGTAAGATGATTGAATTGGACGGTACGGATAACAAGAGTCGTCTGGGTGCCAACGCCATTTTGGCCGTTTCCATGGCCGTGGCCCGTGCCGCTGCCGAAGAAACCGGCATGCCGCTTTATCGCTACTTCGGCGGCATGGGTGCCGTTGAGTTGCCCGTTCCGATGATGAACGTCATTAACGGCGGTGCGCACGCCAACAATAACCTTGATTTGCAAGAGTTCATGATTATCCCGCTCGGTGCTCCGTCTTTTAAGGAGGCCTTGCGACACGGTGCCGAAACGTTCCATGCATTAAAGAAGATTATTAATTCCAAGGGCATGAGCACGGCTGTCGGTGATGAAGGCGGTTTCGCTCCCAAGTGCGAAAGCCATGAAGAAGCCATTGAACTGATTATGGAAGCCATTAAGGCTGCAGGTCTCGAGCCCGGTCGCGACGTGTGCATCGGTTTGGACTGCGCTTCGAGCGAATTTTATGCCGACGGCAAGTACACTTTAACCAAGAGCGGCGGCAAGTCCATGACGGCACAGGAGTGGGCCCAGGTTCTGAAGGGCTGGGTCGACAAGTACCCGATTATCTCGATTGAAGACGGCATGGCCGAGGGAGACTGGGAAGGCTGGAAGCACCTGACGGATCTTTTGGGGGGGCGAATTCAGCTTGTCGGCGACGACCTGTTTGTGACCAATCCGAAGATTTTGAAGGAAGGTATCGACAAGGGTATCGCCAACTCCATTCTCATTAAGGTGAACCAGATCGGCACGCTTTCCGAGACGTTCGAAGCGATTGATATGGCTAAGAAGGCCGGCTACACGGCTGTCGTGAGCCACCGGTCCGGTGAAACGGAAGATTCGACGATTGCCGATATTGCCGTCGGTTTAAATGCCGGGCAGATCAAGACCGGTTCTATGAGCCGCTCCGATCGTATGGCCAAGTACAACCAGTTGCTCCGCATTGAGGAAGATCTCGGATCCGTTGCGGTATATCCGGGCCGTGCCGCTTTCTATTCGATCAAGAAGTAATGCGGATGAAAACCGGAGAGTGACGTGAACGTACGTTACGTCATTTGTGTCGCCCTTTTCGCCTTGGCGGTCATCATTCAATGGCCGCTGTGGTTCGGAAAGGGCGGCTTTTTCAGAATGGTCGAATTGCAGAAGGATTTGGCCGCAATCAGCGAAGACAACGATCAGCTTCGCCGCGAAAACGGCATGATTGCAACCGAAATCGAATCCTTGGAAAGCGGAACCGATGCCGTCTTAGAACATGCGCGCACACAGCTCGGAATGATTCGCGGCGATGAAGTCCTGTTTCGCTTTGTTCCCGAAGGCTCGAAGGAAGCTCGGGAGATACGTAAACAGTCGCCGGGTTCTGCCGGCGAACGCCTTTTCAAACCCAAGTACGATCACTTGTATTCGCCGGGCGATCCTCGTGCCAAAGAGAAAAAATAAGTCCTTTTTTCGACTTTGTCACCTCAAAAGCGCAAAAGTCCTTGTCGGACAAGGGCTTGAGGGCTGAAATTTTTTTAATCGGCGTAGTCCGACTTTTTCGGGTGTCCCGCCCTTAAAGCACGGATCGGGAACTGCGCGGTTAAAGTGCCTCAAACCGAGGTTTACGCAGGAAAAACTGCTAAAGTTTCTCGTTTGCTTTTTTCTCCGGACAACTTTCATGATGCCACTGATGAATGCGCCGACAGGCGCCTGGATTTTGACGGGACTTGTCGTTGCAATTCTTTTTTTACTCGGCCTTGTTTTGTATTTACTGTACGCACTCTCAGAGAGACAAAAAGGCTTTGATGCGTCGCTTTCACGCCTGTTAAGCGAGGAGCGCGAAAAGACCGTTTCAAATTTAGCTTCCTCTTTTGAGGTCTTGCGTCGTGACGTGCGGGATTCTTCCAATGAGCTCAAGAATTCGCAAAGCACACAGATGACGGCTTTTATGGGGCTGATCCAAAAGGCCTCGGAGATGCAAAATCAGAGTGAAAAAGACATGCAGGACTCGCTTTTAAAGCAGCTTCAGTCGCAGTCGCTACGGCAGGAGACGCGTCTTGAGGCTTTATCGGGCGGTATTTCCGCTGGTCTTGACGGCATGCGAAAGAGTTTAAATGAGCAACTGACGGGGATTCGTGAGGCCAATGACAGGGCGCTGACGCAAATGCGCTCGACTGTGGAAGATAAGTTGCAGCAAACATTAAACGAACGTATCAGTGCCAGTTTTCAAAAGGTCGACGAGCAACTTAAGTCCGTTTATAACGGCTTAGGCGAGATGCGTCAGGTCGCCCAAAACGTTGACGGATTACGGCGCGTGCTCGTGAACGTTAAAACGCGCGGCACGTTCGGGGAAGTTCAACTCGGCAATCTCCTTTCCGAGATTCTGACCCCCGACCAATACGACACGAACGTCGCAACGATCCCGCGTTCGAGCGAGCGCGTGGAATTTGCCGTTAAGTTGCCCGGAAAAGAAGAGGGGCGTTCGGTGTATCTGCCGATTGATGCCAAGTTCCCCTTAGAGGATTATGAGAGATTGCTTGAAGCGACCGATGCGGCCGACGCGGAGAAAGTCGAGGCCTGTGCCAAGGCCTTAGAGACTCGGATTGTTGCCGAAGCTGAAAAGATTCATCGGAAATACGTGCAGGTTCCGTATACGACCGAATTTGCCATTTTGTATCTACCGATAGAAAGTCTGTGGGCCGAAGTGATTAAACGGCCGGGATTAATCGAGCGTGTGCATCGTGCTTCCCACGTGACGATTGCAGGTCCTACGGTGCTTGCGGCGCTTCTTAATAGCTTGCAACTCGGATTTCGTACCCTGGCCATTGAGAAAAAGAGCGAGGAGATTGCTATCGTTTTAGGTAAAGTCAAGAGCGAATTTTTAAAATTCTCCGATGTCTTCGAAGCCGTCGAAAAGAAAGTCGACGGTGTGCGAACGGCTTTGGATCATGTTCGCAAGAGGACCGATATCATGGGCAAGAGTTTGCGGGATGTCGAAACGGTCAGCGTTGCGGGGCCGACCGAGGCAAACGCGCCTCTGACAGCTCCCGGATCGTCCGACAATTAAAATACCGCCGCATTGATTAATAGAAAAATATGAGTAACGAGCCCATGCAAACCCCGGATCTATTTGAGGGCGACGGTTTACCTGCGTCATCGAGTGCCGAGAAAAAAAACAATCAGAATCGCCCGGAGCAAAGCGACGAGAGCCTTCCTGTCTCCCGTAAGGTCAAGGCAGGGGCGCCCGTCAAAAGCGCCGCGCAACTTCCCGAGGCATTACAGGACGGCGCCCCGTATCAAGAAGACGGTCAATTGACCTTGGCGCGCTTTGCCGCCAAGGCCTATTTGGAGTATGCGCTTTCGGTTGTTAAGGGGCGAGCACTGCCGGATGTTTTTGACGGATTAAAGCCCGTGCAACGCCGAATTTTGTACGCGATGGATCGGATGCGCTTGGCGCCGCCCGCAAAGGCCGTCAAATGTGCCCGTGTTGTCGGTGACGTACTCGGCAAATACCATCCGCACGGCGATCAAGCCGCTTACGAGGCCATGGTACGCATGGCGCAATCCTTTACGCTCCGGTATCCCCTTGTGGACGGAGAGGGTAATTTCGGGTCGCGTGACGGAGACGGTCCGGCGGCCATGCGTTATACGGAAGCACGATTAACGAAGATTTCCGAATTGCTTCTGTCCGAGCTCGACAGCGACGATGTGGACTTTGTCCCTAATTACGACGGTTCTTTTAAGGAGCCTGAACTTTTGCCGGCGCGTCTTCCTTTTGTGCTTTTAAACGGGGCAAGCGGGATTGCCGTGGGACTGGCAACCGAAATTCCTTCGCATAATTTGCGGGAGGTCGCTTCTGCCGTTTTGCTTCTTCTGGAAAAACCCGATGCCGCACTTGAAGAGGTTTTGCAGGTTTTGCCGGCGCCGGACTTTCCCGGCGGCGGACAGATTATTTCTTCACCGGAAGAAATCCGGGAAATCTATCGCACCGGACGCGGTAGCCTTAAGGTGCGTGCTCGGTACCATTTCGAGGAACTGCAACGCAATCAGTGGCAACTTGTCATCGATGAGCTTCCTCCGGCTGCAAGTGCCGAACTTGTCCTCTCGGAAATCGAAGATATCACCAATCCCAAGCCTAAAGCCGGCAAAAAAGTTCTTTCGGCCGAACAATTGCAAACCAAAGCCCATATGCTCGCGTTTTTGGACGGTGTTCGCAATGAATGCGATAAAGATACGCCGATGCGACTTGTCTTTGAGCCGAAGACGTCCAAAATCGACCGCGATACGTTTGTCAACGTGCTTTTGTCCGAGACATCTTTGGAATCGAATGCTCCGATGAACTTGGTGGTGGTCGGTGCCGACGGTCATCCGGGGCAAAAGGGATTGCTCGCGATATTGCATGAGTGGGTTTCTTCGCGTCTTGCGACAGTTAAGCGGCGCTGCCAATCGCGCCTGGACAAGGTTTCTTTGCGCTTGCATATTCTGCAGGGGCGTCAGATTGCCGTCGATGCCATCGATCGAGTTATCGAAATCGTGCGGTTTGAGGACAATCCCAAAGCCGCTCTCATGGAGGAATTTTCTCTGACGGATGCGCAAGCCGAAGATATTCTCGAACTGCGTTTAAGACAACTGGCTAATCTGGAATTTGAAAAGCTTCTGGCAGAAAAAGAGAAGTTGACGCAGGAAGCGCATACCCTTGAGCGAACAATCGCCAGTGACAAACTTTTGCGCGCCCTTGTCGCCCGCGAGACGCGTGAGGCGGCAAAAAATTACGGGGATGATCGTCGTACGCTTGTCGAGCAAGCCGCCAAAGCCGTTGTCAGGGAAATTGTGACCGATGAGCCCGTGACGGTGGTTATCTCCAAAAAAGGCTTTGTGCGCTCTCGCGCCGGTCACGGACACGATGCCTCGCTCATGAGTTATAAACTCGGCGATGCCTTCGGCGAGGCATTTGAATGCCGAACCGAAGACATGCTTATTGCGTTCGGCGATAACGGGCGCGTGTATTCGGTGCCGGTTGCCTCGCTACCTGCGGCGCGCGGAGACGGCTTGCCGATTTCCAGCTTTTTTGACTTGGAAAGCGGAACGAATATCGTCGGTTATTTGGCAGCGGACAAAAAAACGCGTGTGGTTCTTGCCAATGATGCAGGATTCGGGTTGATTTGTCAGGTGGGCGATCTTGTTGCCCGCGTGCGCTCAGGAAAAACCTTTATGCGTGTGAGTGAGGGTGTTAAGGTCCTTGCTCCTGCCCGCGTTAGGCCCGATACCGACAAGCTTGCGTGCCTTTCTTCCCAAGGGCGATTGCTTGTCTTTGACCTGACGGAGTTGCGCGTATTGTCGGACGGCGGTAAGGGTGTTACGCTGATGGATTTAAATCCCGGCGAAAAACTGACGGATATCCTCGTTTGCAGCGAGGCCGGCTGTGTTGTGGAAGGAATCGGACGGACGCGTACGCGTGAAAAAACATTGGTTCGCGGCGATTGGCAACGCCATTTCGGTCATCGTGCCCGAAAAGGTAAACCCATCGATATTCGCTTTAAGGCAACGTCCTTAAAGCCTTTGCAGATCGATGAAAACGGGCGAGCCGCCGTCGGCAGCAACGAGGAAGAACCCGAACCGACATTGCTATAAAGATATGGATAAGAGTACGTCATCGCCCAGCGGTTTTGTTTCCATCGAACCTCGCCCGAGTTTGATGCATACGCTCTCGTGGCGCTTGGCCGTTGTGGTTTTGCTCTGGATTGTCCTACTGGTTCTTTCGGTCGGATACGCCTTTATCCTCAATCAGCGGGTGCACGACTATTACACGTCGCTTTCTTACGTTTCGTCGATTCGCACGGACATTTACAAAGCGAACATCATGACCGATGACCGCTTTACCCGGGTTGAATTTAAGGAACTGACCGATTCGGTGGGCGCGACGATCCGCAATTTGAGGCTTTCGGTTGAGGCGTCCGATTCCAAACACAAGACCGAAATTTTGCGTCTGACGCAGGAAATTCGCGAGCAGTGGCACTCGATTTTGCTTCGGATGCTCTCACAGGCGCGCGAAAAGTCTGCGCCGATTCAAATTCCCGATATCGAACGCATCATGCCGAACCTGAATCGTCTGGAGCGGCTCATTCAAAGCGATCGCAGTGAATATGCGGTCTTGGCCCGTATCGTGCAGGCTCTGCTGATTTTGCTTTGTGTCATCGGTCTTTTCGGCGTGATGTACTGCATCGTGCGTTGGGTGATTCGTCCGATTGATTCGGTTTCGGCGACGTTGGAAGAGTTTACGCGCGGTAACCTTTCCACGCGATTAAATCTGAAAGGTAGCTTTGAGTTCGAGCATATTTCCGACGGTTTTAACCGCATGGCCTCGCGCCTGCAAAACCTGGTGCAGGGCTTAGAGACCATTACACAGCAAAAGACCTTTGCCGTCGAAGAGCGCAATCGAAACTTGGCGCAACTGTATGAAATGACCAGTTCGCTCGGAAAAATTCGGTCCGTTCCCGAGATGTGCGATAACTTTACGTTACGTCTGATTCACTACACGGGCGCGTATGCCTCGGCCGTGTTTCTTCTCGATGAAAAATCGCAACAATTGACTTTGGCAGCGCAGACCGATTTGCCCGATCATGCGATTAAAGCACTTGATGACCGTGAACTTTTTTACACCGACGGCGAGGAGTTTGCGCTCAAGGAAGTCGGACAAAAGTTTTTTCCGAGCGGCAATAAGGAGTTGCTTTTCAATCAGCTTTTCGTCCCGGCGCCGGAATTTAAATGTGCCTACGCTTTCCACGTGCGCAGCGGCGGTAAGACGATCGGCATTTATTTACTCTTTTACGGTCGCGATGTGTCACTGAGTTCCCGGCGCAACCAGTTGTATGAAAACTTCGGAACGCATTTGGCCGTGGCCATTTCCAACCGACGTCTTGTAAACCGCGACCGAGAGTTTGCCGTCGCACAGGAACGCGCTTTTCTCGCGCAAGGACTTCACGACTCGATTGCCCAGTCGCTGTCGTTTTTAAATCTTCAGGTTCAGATTTTGGAAAGCGCTTTACGCAATCAGGATACGCCGCTTGTTAACGAGACCGTCTCTCAGATTAAGACAGGCGTTCAGGAATCCTACGCCGACGTGCGTGAACTGTTGATTAATTTCCGTGAGCGTCTGCACAGAGAGCCTTTCGTGAAGGCTTTGACGACGGTGATCGATCGCTTTCGTGCACAGACCCATATTCCGGTGGATTTCCGTATCCACGGAACGGGGCGAGAGCCCACCGAGCAACAAAAACTGCAGATTGTGTTTATTTTGCAGGAGGCTTTGGCCAATGTTCGAAAACACGCCGGTGCGACGGCCGTTTGTGTTGATCTGAATAACTCACGGGACTTTCAAATGCGGGTCATCGATAACGGGTGCGGCATCGACCCGAAACTTGTCGAGGCCCGCAAGTCGTCGCATTTCGGCCTGAGCATCATGCAAGAGCGTGCCGAACGTATCGGGGCGACGGTTCGAGTGGAACCGGCCGATGCGGCGCTTTTCCCGCACGGTACGTGTGTGCAATTGACTGTCCCCGGGCCGATCGCTTCCAATCAGGACGCCGTATGATGATTTTTACCGTTGCGCCCCTGTTGGCACTTTACGTGTATTGGCGGGCCGTAAGACCGAATGCCGAGGGGGCGATTCGCGTTGCGGGGGCCCTCTTGCTCGCTCTCGGGGCTCTGTTTCCGATTTTCGTCGACACGTTCGGCGGATCAATCCTGGCGCCGACCTTAGACGCTCGCGTGATGCTTGTCGGAGAGTTTTTTCTGCTCACGCTGCTTGCGAGCGCAATTTTTGTCTTCTTTCGCGATGCCGTACTTGTCGTCTGCCGCTTTTTTAGTCTGCGACCGGCGTTTCTCACGGCATCAAAGACAATCGGGCTTTTATTTGTGTCAGCTGCCCTGATAAGCGGATTTTCCATTTCTCGGGCATTGCGCGACCCGGTTGTCAACCATGTGACGGTTGCAGTGGAAAATCTTCCCGAGGATTTGGCGGGATTGAAAATTGCGCAACTTTCGGATTTGCACCAAGCCAACGTTTTCGGTCCGGAACGGTTAAAGCGTATCGTTCGCTTAACCAATGCACTTAATGCCGATCTGATTGTCATTACGGGCGATAGCGTTGACGGCGCCGTCAAGAGTCGGGGAGACGATCTTCTTGCTTTGAAAGATTTGCGGGCGCCGGGCGGCGTCTATGTCATTGAAGGCAACCATGAACACTACGTCGATTACGACGGATGGATGGGCTTTTACCCGACGCTCGGTTTGAAACTTTTGCGAAACGAACACGCGGTTATAAAACGCGGAGAATCCGCGGTTGTTCTGGCGGGCCTGACCGATTACGGCGCCGGGCGTTTTCAGCGCGAGGAACCCGATATGGCTCGCGCGTTAAAAGGCGCGCCTGCCGGCTTGACGATTGTGCTCTCGCATCAACCGCGCGAAGTCAAAAAACTCGCGGATTTCGATGTGGATTTGGTGCTTTGCGGCCATACGCACGGCGGACAAATGCCGCTTCTTTCGATTTTGGTCACGGTACTCAATGACGGATTGTTGCGAGGCCTTTATATGCGAAAGGGTAACACGGGAAAACCCGTCTCCGTGTATGTTCATTCGGGTACCGGTCTTTGGACGGGCTATAGTGCGCGCCTCGGAACGCAAAATGAGATTGCGCTTATCACGCTCGAGAAGAAAGGAAAATAGGATTTATGCAACGCGTTGCTGTTTTAGGTGCGACCGGATCGATCGGAACGAGCGCTCTGGATGTCTTATCGCGTTACCCGGACGATTTTTGCGTGCATTCGCTTGCGGCCGGGACGCGTATTGACAAATTAGCGGATTTAGCGTGCCGCTTTCGCCCGAAAGTTCTCGGAATCGCTGATGAAACGAAGGCTCCGGCGCTTCGCTCTCTTTTAGCCTCCCGGGGATTGGCCGAAATCAAAGTTGTTGCCGGAGCGAGGGATGTGGCTTTTTTGGCATCGGACCGTGAGGTTGACACGGTTTTACAGGCCGTGGTCGGTGCGGCCGGTCTTGCGCCGAGTTTTGCTGCAGCCCGAGCCGGTAAACGTCTTTTGCTTGCGAACAAAGAAAGCGTCGTATGCGGCGGTGCCCTATTGATGAAAACGCTTCGCGAAAACGGCGCAACACTGCTACCGATAGATTCGGAACACAATGCGATTTTTCAGTGCTTGCAAGGAGCCGGCGAGGCCGAGCGCAAGGCATCGCGTATTTGGCTTACGTGCTCGGGAGGACCGTTTCGGGATAAAAAAGATTTGGATCTTACGCGGGTGACGCCCGAGCAGGCGCTTTCACACCCGACGTGGTCAATGGGGAGAAAAATCAGCATCGATTCGGCAACGCTCATGAACAAGGGCTTTGAAGTCATCGAAGCGCGCTATCTCTTTGACATTGCCCCTGAGCGCATTCGCGTGGTCGTGCATCCGCAATCGGTATTGCACTCGATGGTCGAGTATTCCGACGGTTCGGTTATCGGACAGATGGGGCCGACGGATATGCGCCTTGCCATTGCGTATTGTTTGGGGTATCCGAAGCGCCTTGTCGGGACAGATACTCGTCTGGATTTCACCAAGCTCGGCCCCTTGACCTTTGAGGCGCCCGATACGGCAAGGTTCCCGCTTTTATCGCACGCCTATGAGGCTTTAAACACCGGAGGCATTGCTACCATCGTTTTAAATGCCGCCAACGAAATCGCCGTCGGAGCTTTCCTTAATAAAAAGATCCTTTTTACGGACATCGCGCATGTCTGTGAAGCGATGCTGGCTCGGATGAGCGGCCCGTCGCCCGCATCGCTTCAAGAGATTCTTCAAACAGATACGCTGGTGCGTGTCAAGACGGCCGAATACATCGCGCACCGTGCCGGACACTAGGGAAATCGTATGGCAGGACTGATCGGGTTTATTTTGGCCATTGTCATTCTCGTTCTTGTACACGAGTGGGGACACTATATCGTGGCGCGCTTGTCGGGCGTGCCGGTTTTAGCTTTTTCGCTTGGATTCGGACCGATTTTGTTTCGCTATACCGATAAAAACGGGTGCGAGTGGCGTCTTTCGGCCGTTCCGTTCGGCGGATACGTCAAGATGCTTTCTTCTGAGGAAAAAACTGCGCTTCAAGAGGAATTTCCGAATCGTACGTTTGACTGGTCTCGTGCATTTGAAAACATTTCGGTAAAAAAGCGCCTTTTGATTGTCCTTGCCGGTCCGATGATGAATTTGATTTTCGCGGTCCTTGTGTATGCGGGCTTGGCGATGGTCGGGTCGCAGGAAGTTTCTCCCAAGCTCGGGACGCCGATTGCGCATTCTCAGGCGGCTTCTTTGGGCGTTCAGGAAGGCTGGACGATTCGCGCCGTCGACGGTCAGCCTGTTCAAAGCTTTTTTCAGGCCGAACGCTTGCTCTCACAGGTCGATGCCGGCAAGTCGGTTCGCGTGACCTTTGCTCTTGCGTCGGGGCCGGAACGAGTCCTGGATTTTTACGCCGATCGGGCAGGCACACAGGAATCGACTCCCTTTGCTTTTGGGCTGATGCCGTACATGGAATCGGTTGTTGTCGGTCGTGTTGAGGCCGGGTCAGCCGCCGAGGCCGCAGGATTGAAAGTCGGTGATACGATTCTTGCAATCAACGGGAAAGCCGTTCGGGAAGCAAAAACCCTTGTCAGTGTAATTCGAGAGCAGGGAGCAAAACCTCTGACACTTTATCTTCGCAGTCCGGACGGTCGTGTGCGGGATGTTGTCATCAAAGCACGCGCTGAAAAACAAGAGTCCGGCGAGCGTGTTTGGAAAATCGGTGCCGTTTTGGGAAGTCTTCCCGAGACGGTTTACTTAAGGCACGGTCCGATTGAGTCGCTTTCAATCGGTTGCGAACGCGTTCGGTCGTTTACGACGATGACCCTTAAGGGAATAGCGCGTATGGTCACCGGTTCGGAAAGCTTAAAGTCCGTCGCAGGACCCGTCGGTATCGGGAATCTTGCGGGAAAGACGCTGCAAATCGGCCCGTATGCCTTCTTAACGTTCCTTGCCATGCTCTCAATTAGTTTAGGCATCCTCAATTTACTTCCGGTACCGATTTTAGACGGCGGGAATATGGTGATTTTCCTTTGGGAGTGGGTCACCGGAATGCGACCGACACCGGTTGTTTCGATGTGGCTGACACGAATCGGTGTTGCGTTCATTCTCGGATTGACGGGGCTGGCTTTTTTTAACGATATCGTTGCTCTTTTTCAGTTAGACTAACGGGCAATTGTTTCCGATATCTTGAAATGATATGTCGGAGACGGCTTTCCAAGTTGAGAATTCATTCATGAGAACACGAAAAGTTTTCCGTCAGGCTTTTGCAGCGACCCTAGCGGGTTTACTGGCTACGAGCGTAGCGGCTCAAGTCTTTACGATTAAAGATATCCGTGTCGAAGGGATACAAAGAACCGAACCGGGAACGGTGTTCTCGCATCTTCCGTTTCAAGTGGGCGATGAGTACACGCCGGAACTCGGTACCGAGGCCATTCACGATTTGTATGCCTCTGGACTGTTTCGCGATGTAGGGTTATCGAGCGACGGGGATGTCCTTGTTGTGACCGTAACCGAACGACCGGCCGTGGCCGCCATTGAAATTAACGGTGTTAAAGCCTTTGATAAAACGGCGGCACTCAAGAGTCTGCGGGACGTTGGTCTTGCGGAAGGCCGAATTTTCGATAGCGCCGTTTTAGACCGTGCGGAGCAAGAAATTCGTCGGATGTACCTTTCAAAGGGCTTTTACAGCGTTATTGTGACCAAAACAACAACGCCCGTTGAACGCAATCGTCTGAAAGTGTCGATTAACGTAAACGAAGGGGCGGCAAGCTCCATTAAAGAAATTCGTTTCGTCGGTAATCGGATTTTCGATGAGGACGATTTGCTCGACCAGATGCAACTGCATGCACACACTTGGTCGAGCTTTTACACCAAGCGCGATATGTATTCGCGAGAAAAACTTGCGGCCGACTTAGAAAGTCTTCGCAGTTTTTATTTGAATCAAGGGTATTTGGATTTTCGCATCGACAGCACGCAGGTCTCGGTCGCTCCCAATAAGTCCGACATCTTCATTACGATTAATTTATCGGAAGGTGAGAAGTATCACTTAAGCGGCGTGACGCTCGCAGGCGATATGCTCGGTCTTGAGTCGCTTGTCGAACCGATTACCCAAGAGCTTGAAATCGGATCGACCTATAACGCCGAACTTGTCAATGACGTCAGTCGTAAGATTGCCGAAAAGTACACGGCGCTCGGATATGCCTTTTGTACGGCAACGCCCAATCCCGTGGCCGACGAGAAAAATAAGACCGTCCGCATTATTTATACAGTCGATCCGGGGCGTCGCGCCTATGTGCGTCGCGTTAATATCGTCGGCAACTCGCGCACGCGCGATGTGGTGATTCGTCGTGAAATTCGTCAGTATGAATCGGCTTGGTTCAACAGTGAAAAAGTCAAGCTTTCGCGTGATCGCATTGACCGACTCGGTTATTTTGAATCGGTTGAGGTCGATCACATGCCTGTGGACGGAACGCGCGATCAGGTGGATTTGGAAGTGAAGGTCAAGGAGCGTCCGACCGGGTCCATCAGCTTAGGTGCCGGTTATTCGAGCGATGACGGCGTGATCCTGTCTGCCG